>JBIKII010000094.1:0-11920 GCA_044361705.1 Caulobacter sp. | reverse complement strand
CGCCTTCGGCCGAGCTGCGGCGGGTGTCGGCCTCGGCCGCGACGGCCAGGGCGATTTCCTGCCGCGAGATGGCGTTTTCCGCCTTGCGGCCGATCGAGCCGGCGAACTCTGCGGCATAGCGCGAGACCGACATGGCGCCCGCCGCCGATCCGCCGACGGCGTCGAAGCGCGTGATGGCCTCGCCGGCGGCGGCCAGCCGCTGGGCGCCGCGCCCGTCGCCGATGGCCAGGGCCGGGCGGCCGAGCGCAGCCTGCGCCGGGTCGAAGGTCGCCAGCGCGAGCTTCGTCGGCGAGGCGGCGATGTCCGTCCGCACGTCGAAGCTGGTGACGCGCGCGGACCGCTGCGCGTGACCGACGCCGAACAGTTCAGACACCGACGGCCCCCCGGGCCCGCGCGAGGTGTCGTCGTTGACGACCGAGAGGGTCTGGCCCGAAGCGCCGCCGAAGCTCAGGGCGCCGTCGCCGTCCAGCGTGAACTGTCCGTAGAGGCCGACGCCGCCGGCGCTGGCGTTCAGGGCGTTGACCAGATCCTGCATCGTTCCGCCGGCCGGGATCGCCACGGTGACATCCCGGATCCGGGCGCCGTCCTTGCCCGCCACGCGAACGGTCAGGGTGTCGCCGGCCGTGAAGCCGTGCGGGTCGGTCGCCGTCAGTCCGGTCTCGTAATAGGGATAGCCGGTCGAGGTGACGAGGTCGTTGAGGCCGAAGAAGTGCGAAAAGCCCTTGCCCGCCCGCTCGGACGGGGTGGTGGCCGGATCAACCACCGCGACCCCGTTTCCGCCGGTCGCCGACAGCGTCAGGGCCCCGTTGGCGAAGCTGGCCGAGCCCTGTCCGCCGAGCTGACCGTTCAGCGTGCCCATGAAGCTGGCCGGGGTGAAACCGGTGGTGGTGACGCCGCCGTCGATGCTCATCGTGCCGGCGTCGAAGTCGATGTCGACCTGCCGGGAGACGACCCCGGCGGAATCGACGATGACCACGCTCGTGCGGCCGCTGAAGCCGCCGATGGCGGTCGACAGGTCCATGCCGGTGTCGCGGCCGGTCAGGCTGGCCGGCGCCGGCACTGCGGAGGCGGCGTTGTGGGCCCGGTTCAGTTCGTCGACCGCGCGGGTGACGAACTCTGACAGCTGCTCCCCCAGGGCCGGCAGGTCGTTGTCTCGAAGGTCGATCAGCCCGCGCAGTTCGCCGCCGGTGATCCGGGCGCGCAGTGAAGGTTCGCCGCTGGCGCCGGGCAGGGAAACAGTGATCTCGCCCGAGGCGCCGTCGGTGCGCACGTACTTCAGCTCGGCCGCGCCGCCGGCGCCGGCCAGGGCGTTGCCGTCCGAGGCGCGGATGACGAAGCCGCCGTTCGCCCGCGGCGTGACGTTGACGTCCATCAGGCCGGACAGCTCGTTGATCAGCTGGCTCTGGATGTTCTCCGGGCCCGTGGCGTCGCCGCCCTGGATCATCGCCCGGCTGATGTCGCCGTTCAGGTCGTCTATCTGCTTGAGCAGCTGGTTGGTGCGCTCGATGACCGCGCCGATGCGGCTGTCGGCCTCGACGGCCATCGCCTGCAGCGAGGTCGAGATACGCGAGGCCTCGCTGAGGAAATCGGTGACACCGTCGATGGCCTGGTCGCGACGGATGGACGATGCGGCGTCGGACGATGCGGCGGTGAACGCGGCATAGACCTCGTCCAGGCGCGTGAAGAAGGAACTGCTGTCGCCCGGATTGCCGAACAGGGCCTGGGCCCTGTCCATGGCCGTGGCGATGACGCCGGATTGGGCGGCCGATGCGGTGGCGGTCAGCGATGCCCGCTGCAGGAACTGGTCGGCGGCCCGTCTGATCTGGGTGACGCTGACGCCGGCGCCCAGTCCGCCCGACACCAGCGGCGCCTGGTCGACGACCTTGCGGACGTATCCGGGCGTGTTGATGTTGGCGATGTTGTCCGAGACCGTCCGCAGACCTGTCTGCGAGGCCATCAGGCCGGAGTTGGCGGACGACAGGATCGCGGCGAGGCTCATGATGTTCTCGCGGTCTGCCCGGCAAAGCCTGACGCGCGTACCGGCGCATTTTGCCGGGCCGCTTCAGGCGCGGGCCTGCTGGTCGATGCTAAGCCATTGATAATCATAGACTTCGATTCCACGGGCCTGGTGACCCGCCGAGACACAGCGCAAGGACGGCGCCAGACGCCGGCGGGCGGCACTTCGCGACCCATCGACCCGCTTCGGCCCGGCAAAAAACGCACCGAGGCGGCTGGAGAGGGGGTGGTTCAGGGAGCTGCAAAAGTTCATGAAAACAACGCGTTATGGCCTCTTCATCGACTTGGCCCAGCCGTTGCTACCTGACTGTCGAATAGTCCGGGCGCAGCAGGCGCCGACCCTACAGTCACCGCCCAGAGGCGCTTCAGCCTGCCATGACCGCGTTTGCGTCCATCATCTTCGCCGCCCTGCCGGGCCTCGGCGCCAAGTCCGGCGCCGACGGCGCCGTGACGGCGGACGGGCAGGCGATGGCCGGACAGGGCGGCGGCGATGCGTTCCAGGCGCTGTTGGCCGGCTTGACCGCGGCGGCGCCCGCTCAGCCTGACGCCCAGGCCGCCGCCGCCGCGACGCCGCTCTCGACGCCGGCGGCCGCTGTCCTAGGCGCAGGCGTGGGCGCCGTGCCGGGCGGGGCGCCCGACGCGAACCGGACCGGTCTGACATCCGGCGAGGCTGATGATGTTGTTCCTGTAATCGCTGAAGGGGAAATATACGCGGCCGCCGAGGCCCTTGTCGCTGCCGCGACCGTCGTGGTCGCGCCGACGCCGACCGCCGACAAGGCAGTCGCTACGCCCGACGGCTCCCCTCGCCGCGACCCCGCCGTCGCGTCGCCGGCCACGACCGTGACGTCGGCGGTTCCCCAGGCCGAAACCCGGGCCGACGCGCCCGGGACCGCCGCTCGCCCGACGCCGGAAGCGGTCGCCGAGGTGAGTGTGGCTCCGTCGCCGATGGCCCCCGCGACACAGGCCCCCGCGACACAGGCCCCCGCGACACAGGCCTCTGCGACACAGGCCGCCGCCCAGGGCGTCACCAGCCTGATCGGCCGCGTCCTGGACGGCGCCCGCAAGTCCGGGGCTGAGGCGACGGTCGGCCAGGCCGTCGCTGAGGCTACGCCGGTCGAGGTTCCGTCCGACGTCGCCGTCGATACGCCGGTCGAACTGGCCGTCGACACCGCCCTGTCGCCGGATGCGCCGGTTCCGGTTGAAGCCGCCGTTGTCGAAACGCCCGTCGCACCGTCGTCCTCGTCCAGCCGCCGTGCGGTCCGCGCCGACGCCGTCCGCCCTGACGTGGCGGCTGAAGCCGTCGATGACGGCACGCCTGACCTGAAGCCTGTCGCCCGGGCCGACGCCCGCCCGACCGTGGACGCCCCGCCCGCGCCGCTGGTCCGGCCGGAGCTCGCTGCGGCGCCCGCGCCGCTCGCCGATATCGGCGCCGAGACCGAGCCCGCGACTCTGGACACGACTGCCGCCACGCCGACGCTGCAGGCCGCCGCCGAGATGCCGGCTGAAACGGCGCCCACCCGCGGCTCGCCCGAGACTGTCGCCCGGCTGGCCTCCGACATCGCCCGCAAGCTCGAGGGAAAGACGACCCGCTTCGACGTCCAGCTCGATCCGCTGGGCCTGGGCAAGGTGGATGTCAGCATCGAGATCAACGCTGACGGCCGCTTGAGCGCGTCGCTGTCGTTCGACTCGGCCCAGACCGCCGCCGACCTGCGCGGCCGGGCCGGCGAGCTGCGCCAGGCGCTGGAGAAGGCCGGGTTCGACCTGGCCGACGGCGGCCTGTCCTTCGACATGAACAACCCGGGCGGATCCGGCGGCCGCGAAGCGCGCGAGACGCTCGCCGCCTGGTCCAGCCGCGCCTTCCAGACCGCCCGGTCCGGCCTTGAACAGGCCGACGCCCTGGCGGCCCGTTCCATCTCGTCACGCACGCCCTCCGGCGGCGTCGACATTCGTATCTGAGGCTCCCATGGTTGACGCTGTCAGCACCGGCAATTCCGTTCTCGACAAGATAAACAACTCCCGGAACAGCCTCGCCAGCAGCGAGGAGACCTTCCTGGCGCTGCTGACCACGCAGCTGAAGAACCAGGACCCGCTGTCGCCGCTCGATTCCAACGAGTTCACCGCCCAGATCGTGCAGATGACGGGGGTCGAGCAGCAGCTGCTGACCAACGACCTGCTGGCCATGCTGGTCGGCATGAACGACGGCGGCCTGGCCGGCTCGGTCAACCTGATCGGCAAGACCGTCACCGCCGCCACCAACCAGGCGACATTGCAGGACGGCGAGTCGACCTGGACCTACGACCTGGACCGCGCCGCCACGAGCGTGAAGTACGAGATCGTCAACTCGGCCGGCCAGACGGTGTTCGCGCGGACCGACACCGGCGTGCGCGCCGGCGAGGGCGCCTTCGAATGGGACGGCAAGACCACCCAGGGCACACAGCTGCCCGATGGCGGGACCTACAGCCTGAAGATCACCGCGACCGGCTCCGGCGGCGAGACCATCAACTCCAGCATCTACACAACCGGCGTCGCGTCGGCGGTTGAAACCCTCAACGGCCAGACGGTCGTCAGCATCGGCAAACTCAAGATCCCGCTCAGCGCGATCTCGAGCGTGCAGCAGACCGTCTAGTCCACCCGAACCCAGTGCAGGAAGGCTAACCCTCCATGAGCATCAACAGCGCCATGCTGGCCGGCGTCACCGGTCTGATCTCCAACTCGCAGTCTCTGGCCGCGATCTCGGACAACATCGCCAACGTCAACACCGTTGGCTACAAGCGCTCACAGGCCAACTTCCAGACGCTGGTCAGCGGCCGGAACTCCGGCTCGTCCTACGCTGCGGGCGGTGTCACCGCCACGACCCGCCGGTTCATCACCACCCAGGGCCTGCCGACCCAGTCGAGCCGCAACACCGACCTGTCGATTTCGGGCAACGGCTTCTTCGTCGTCACCGAGAAGGCCGAAGACCTGACGGCCGCCGACGCCCGCTCGTTCACGCGCGCCGGCTCGTTCCAGCTCGATAGCCAGGGCTATCTGCGCAACGACGCCGGCCTGTACCTGCAGGGCTGGTTGACCGACGCTGAAGGCGTGATCGCCACCGATCCGTCGGACATCACCCGGCTGCAGTCGATCAACGTCTCAGCGGTCGGCGGCGCCGCCGAGCAGACCACGCGCGTCACGGTCAACGCCAACCTCGACGCCAGCCAGGAGCTCTCGGCCGAAGTCACCGGCGCCACCTATGATCCGACCACAAACTCGATGTCGATGTACGATCCGGACGCCGGCATCGGCGTGAAGCCGGACTTCTGGATCCAGGTGCCGGTCTCCGACTCCAAGGGCGGCAAGCGCACGGTGCAGATCGACTTCCTGCGCAGCGCCACGCCCAACCAATGGTACGCGGAAGTCCGCGCCGTGCCGGCCAGCGACATCGAATCCGGCGCCGGCCTCAGCAACGGCCAGCTGGCCGTGGGCATGGTGGCCTTCACCGAGGACGGCCGTCTTGATACCGGCGCCACCTTCGCCGCGCCGCTGTCGCCCCTGTTCGCCGACTGGAATGATCCGGTCATCAGCTTTGGCGCCTCCTCCGACGCCGCGCCGGGCGCCGGCGCCGTCAAATGGGCCACGGGCCTGGGCATCGGCGATCAGGACATTCGCCTGGAACTGGCCGGCGCCGCCGGCGGCATCACCAGCTTCGACAGCGAAAGCATCCTGCAGTCTGTCAACACCAACGGCACCGCCTTCGGCAACCTGACCGACATCGAGATCGACGACCAGGGCTTCGTGACGGCGATCTTCGACAACGGCATCTCGCGCCAGATCGCCCAGGTGGCGATCGCCACCTTTCCCAACGCCGACGGGCTGATCCCGATCAGCGGGAATGCCTATCGCGTCAGCAAGGACAGCGGGACCTACAACTTCAAGACGGCGGGCAGCGGCGGAGCCGGCTACATCGCGCCGTCCACGCTGGAATCTTCGACCGTGGACCTGTCGAGCGAGTTTACCGGCCTGATCACCACGCAACGGGCCTATTCAGCGTCCTCGAAGATCATCACGACCGCGGACCAAATGCTGGAGGAGCTCCTGAATATCAAGCGCTAGTCTTGATGTTTAGGGGGCTTTAATTCAGATGTATCACAATGAAACACTGACGTTAACTTGCGGTCGACGGTGGTTAAGCTGCCTAAACCATCGCGCTTTACCGGGTGTTATTTCAAGTGGTGCATCTTCCTCCCGAACAGTCTTGGTGAGAGAGGCGTAGAAGATGCTTCAGCAGCAGCGCGTGAACAGCAGAGGCGAGAAGTACGTGATCGGTCCGACCGGCGCGCCGCTGACGCTGGGCGACCTGCCGCCGGCCAATACCGAGCGTTGGGTCATCCGACGCAAGGCGGAGGTGGTGGCGGCCGTGCGGGGAGGACTTCTGACGCTGGACGAGGCTTGCGATCGCTATCGCCTCACCAACGAGGAATTTCTGACCTGGCAGAAGTCGATCGACCGTCATGGCCTCGCCGGCCTGCGGACGACCCGTCTGCAACAATATCGCTGAGCCGGTTGCCCCCCAAAGGGCTCAGCACACTGCGCGGCCGCGTTCCGGAGACGGGACGCGGCCGTTGCATTGGGGCCTTCGCTCCGGGGACGTCTTAAGAGGGCGTTTACCCTGCACCCGGTAATTCCTGCCTAGCGGCGCGGGTCCTGTTGGCCCGACGCGCCTTTTGTTGGGTAGGGGCTGTCCAGCGTGGAAGGGTTCATGAACGGCGTTCGCGCCTTCGGGGTCGCCCGACTCGCCGCCATGCTCGGCATCGGCGCGGCGCTGATCGCCGGCCTGATCTGGTTAGGCGCGACGCTGGGAACCCAGCCCAAGGCGCTGCTCTATTCGAACCTCGACATGAAGGAGGCGTCCAGCGTCGTCCAGGCGCTGGATCAGGCTGGCATCGCCTATGAACTCAAGGGCGACGGGACGACGATCATGGTCCCGCGCGACAAGGTCGCCTCCACCCGGCTGATGATCTCCGGCAAGGGCCTGGTGACCTCCGGCTCCGTCGGCTACGAAATCTTCGACCAGGGCGCGACCCTGGGCCAGACGGACTTCGTCCAGCAGCTGAATCGCCAGCGCGCGCTCGAAGGCGAACTTGCCCGCACGATCCGGTCGCTCGACGGCGTCACCTTCGCCCGCGTTCACCTCAATCTGCCGCGTCGCCAGCTGTTCGAGGAAGAGGCCGAGCCGCCTTCGGGCTCGGTGACCATCGGCATCGGCGGCCGCAAGCCGACCGAGGACCAGGTCCAGGCTGTCCAGAATCTCGTCGCCGGCGCCGTGCCGGGCCTGAAGGCCGAGCAGGTCTCGATCATCGACCAGCACGGCAAGACGCTGTCGGTCGGCGGTTCGACCATGACCAGCAAGCTGGCCGATGACCGCAAGAGCGAGGTCGAGCGCAAGCTGGCCGCGCGCATCAAGGAGCTGGTCGAGGGCGTCGTCGGGCCCGGCCGGTCGCGCGTCGAGGTCAGCGCCGACATCGACATGGCCCGGGTGACCGAGCAGGAAACAACCTACGATCCAGACGGCCAGGTCATCCGCTCCGAGCAGACCGGCGAGGAGAACGCCCAGGAAACGGAGGCCAACGGCGCCAACGCCGTCTCCGCGGCCGGCAACATCCCCGGCGCGGCCGCAATCGGCGGGCCCGGCGGCGCCGGCTCGACCAGCGGCCGCAACGAATCGACCACCAACTACGAGATCAGCAACAAGACCCGCACCGAGGTGCGTGAGCCGGGCGCGATCAAGAAGATCTCCGTCGCGGTCGCCGTCGACGGCGTCACCGCCGCCGGCGCCGACGGCAAGCCCGGCGCCTACACGCCGCGTTCGGCCGAGGAGCTCGCCCGACTGGACGAACTGGTAAAGGCCGCCGTCGGCTACGACACCACCCGTGGCGACACGGTGAAGGTCACCAACGTCCGGTTCGCCCGGGAAGCGGTCGACACCACCACCGGCGAGACCGGCCTGCTGGCCAGCTTCGACAAGAACGACATCATGCGGGCCGTGGAACTGGCGGTGCTCGGCATCGTGGCCGTCCTGATCATGATCTTCGGCGTGCGCCCGCTGCTCAAGAGCCTGGTGGCCGGCGGCGGTCCCCGCGCCGGTCTGCCGGCCCTCGCTGGCGGTCAGCAACCCACCCGGCTGGTCACCACGCCCGAGGGCGCCCAGTACCAGATCCCCGTCGATCCCAGCACCGGCGAGCCACTGGCGCTACCCGGCCCCGACCTTGACCAGCGCATCGACATCGCCCGCATCGAGGGCCAGGTGCGCGCATCCTCGGTCAAGCGTGTGGCGGACTTCGTCGACAGGCACCCTGACGAGTCCGTCTCGATCCTCCGCACCTGGCTGCACGAAACGACATGAGCCTCCTTCGCCAAGGCTTCGGAGGCCGGGGCCTCCCCCACGTGACGCAAGCCGCGACAGGACTTGTCCTGCGTAGCTCCTTCAGGAGCGAAGCAGGATGAGCCGGAAGAGCAAAGCCATTGTCGACGCCAGCAAGCTGAGCGGCCCCGAAAAGGCCGCCGTGGTGCTGCTCGCGCTCGGCGAGGACCATACCGCGATCTGGGAAGCGCTCGACGAGGAGGAGATCAAGGAAGTCTCCCAGGCCATGGCGTCGCTGGGTAGCGTGGCGTCCTCGGCTGTCGAGGAACTGCTGGTCGAGTTCGTCTCGGGCTTGTCGGCCAGCGGCGCGATCATGGGCAGCTTCGAGCAGACCCAGCGCCTGCTGCACAGCTTCCTGCCGGCCGAGAAGGTCGACGCCCTGATGGAGGAGATCCGCGGTCCGGCGGGTCGAACCATGTGGGACAAGCTGGGCAACGTGAACGAGGCGGTGCTCGCCAACTATCTGAAGAACGAATACCCGCAGACGGTCGCGGTGGTGCTCAGCAAGATCAAGGGCGACCACGCCTCGCGCGTTCTGGCCGCCCTGCCCGAGGACTTCGCCCTGGAGTGCGTTCAGCGGATGCTGCGCATGGAGCCGGTCCAGCGCGAGATCCTCGACAAGATCGAGCAGACGCTTCGCACCGAGTTCATGTCCAACCTGGCGCGCACGTCCAAGCGCGACAGCCACGAGATGATGGCGGAGATCTTCAACAACTTCGACCGCCAGACCGAGTCCCGGTTCATCGCCGCTCTCGAGGAGCGCAACCGCGAAAGCGCCGAGCGGATCCGGGCGCTGATGTTCGTCTTCGAGGACCTGGGCAAGCTCGATCCCGGCGGCGTCCAGACGCTGCTGCGCGCTGTCGAAAAGGGTCAGCTCGCGCTGGCGCTCAAGGGGTCGTCCGACGCGCTGCGCGAGATGTTCTTCTCCAACATGTCCGAGCGCGCCAGCAAGATCATGCGCGACGACATGGACAATATGGGGCCTGTGCGGCTGCGGGATGTCGACCAGGCCCAGATGGCTATGGTCCAGGCCGCCAAGGATCTGGCGGCCAAGGGCGAGATCATGCTGGCCGGCTCCGGCGGCGATGACGAGTTGATCTACTGATGAGCACCTCGGCCCCCCGCCCCTTCGCGTTCGACACCGTCTTCGACGACGCCGGATCAATCGCCTACCAGCCGCCTGTCCGGCGCAAGCACTACACCGCCGAGGAGGTCGAGGCCGCCCGCGTCGCCGGCTTCGCCGAGGGCGAGCGCTCCGCCGTCGCCGAAGCCGAGGGCAGGGCCGCCGACGCCCTGGCCGACATCGCCCGCGCCACCCGGGCGGCGCTGGCGGCGTTGCAGGGCGTGGCCCACGGTCACCGCGTCGACTCGGCCAACCTCGCCCTTGCGGCGGCGCGGCGCATCGCCGACGCGGCGCTGGACCGCTTTCCCGAGGCGCCGCTGGCGGCCGCCCTGGAAGCGCTCGCCCGTGAACTGACCGCCGAACCCCGCCTTATCGTCCGCGTCGCGCCCGACCTGCAGGAGCGAATGCAGCTGGTCCTCAACCACACCGCCGAGGCGGTCGGCTTCGAGGGTCAGATCCTGGCCCGCGCCGAGCCCGGTATGCTGCCCGCCGCCTTTGTCCTGGACTGGGGGGACGGCAAGGCCGCCTTCGATCCGCAGGACGCCGCCCTCCGCGTCGCCGCCGCCCTCGACGCGGCGCTCGCCGCAGAAGGCCTGCACGCCGAACCCCTTCTTTCCGCCAGCGAGACCGCCGATGTCTGACGAGACCCATCTCACGCTCGACGAGTTCGCCCCTGACGAGGGCCTGGCCACTGAAATGATGGTCAACACGGACGACAAGACCGCCGCCGACCTGGCGCCGGTGTTTGACGTGCCCGTCCACATCTCCGCCGTGCTCGGCCGGGCCAGCCTGTCGGTCGCCCAGCTGCTGCACCTCGGCCAGGGCAGCGTGCTGGAGCTCGACCGCAAGGTCGGCGAGGCCATCGACATCTATGTGAACAACCGCCTGGTGGCCCGCGGCGAGGTCGTCGTCGTCGACGACCGCCTGGGCGTGACCATGACCGAAATCATCAAGGACGGCGACACGAACGCCTGATCGGCGGTCGTGTAGCAAGGAGATTACCGATGCGGCTTCTGGTCGTCGGACGTTTGAACGGACAGCTGTCCCTCGCCGTGAAGATGGCGATGCAGGCCGGCGCCAAGGTGTCGCACGTGGAGACGGTGGAGGCCGCCACCCAGGCGCTGCGCGCCGGGCAGGGCGCCGATCTCTTGATGGTCGACTATGACCTCGACATCGCCGGGCTGATCGCCACCAACGAGGCCGAGCGCATCCGCGTGCCGGTCGTGGCCTGCGGCGTCGCCGCCGATCCCAAGCGGGCCGGGGACGCCATCCGGGCCGGGGCCAAGGAGTTCATCCCCCTGCCGCCGGAGGCGGACCTGATCGCGGCGGTGCTGGCCGCGATCGGCGACGACAACCGGCCGATGATCGCCCGCGACCCGATCATGGAAGTGGTCATCAAGCTGGCCGACCAGATCGCGCCGTCCGACGCCTCGATCCTGATCACCGGCGAAAGCGGCGTCGGCAAGGAGGTGATGGCCCGCTACGTCCACACCAAGTCGCGCCGCGCCAACAAGCCGTTCATCAGCGTCAACTGCGCCGCCATTCCCGAAAACCTGCTCGAGAGCGAGCTGTTCGGCCACGAGAAGGGCGCCTTCACCGGGGCCGTGGCCCGGCGTATCGGCAAGTTCGAGGAGGCCAGCGGCGGCACCCTGCTGCTGGACGAAATCAGCGAGATGGACGCCCGCCTGCAGGCCAAGCTGCTGCGCGCCCTCCAGGAGCGCGAGATCGACCGTGTCGGCGGCGGCAAGCCGGTGAAGGTGGATATCCGCGTGATCGCCACCTCCAACCGCGACCTGGCCCAGGCGGTGAAGGACGGCGTGTTCCGCGAGGACCTGCTCTACCGCCTCAACGTCGTGAACCTGCGCCTGCCGTCCCTGCGCGAGCGGCCGGGCGACATCATCGCCCTGTCGGAGCACTTCGTGAAGAAGTACGCGGCCGCCAACGGCATGCCGGACCGGCCCCTCTCGGGCGAGGCCCGCCGCCGGCTGGTCACCCACCGCTGGCCGGGCAACGTCCGCGAGCTCGAGAACGCCATGCACCGGGCGGTCCTGCTGTCCTCGGGCGCTGAGATCGAGGAGTTCGCCATCCGCCTGCCGGACGGCGCGCCGATGTCGCCGGCGCCGGACGCCGCCGTGGCCCGCAACGCCTCGATGGCCGCCGAGGCCGCCAGCCGGTCCTTCGTCGGCCAGACGGTGGCCCAGGTCGAGCAGCAGCTGATCCTCGACACCCTCAGCCACTGCACGGGCAACCGGACGCATGCCGCCACCATCCTGGGCATCTCGATCCGCACCCTGCGCAACAAACTGAAGGAATACTCCGAGGCCGGCGTCGCCGTGCCGGCCCCGCAGGCCGGCATCGGCAACGCGGCCTGACCTCCGGCG
>JBIKII010000240.1:0-3470 GCA_044361705.1 Caulobacter sp. | reverse complement strand
GAGGTGTTCGCCCAGTTCCGCGACGTGGCCGCCCGGCTTGAGAGCCACTACCGCGACATGCAGGACGTGGAGTTCACCGTCGAGCAGGGCCGGCTGTGGATGCTGCAGACCCGCAACGGCAAACGCACCGCCAAGGCGGCGTTGAAGATCGCCGTCGAGATGGCCAACGGCGGGGTGATCACCCGCGACGAGGCCGTGGCCCGCATCGAGCCTGGCGCGCTGGACCAGCTGCTGCACCCGACCATCGATCCCTCGGCGGAACGCAACGTCATCGCCAAGGGCCTGCCCGCCAGCCCCGGCGCCGCCACCGGCAAGGTGGTCTTCGACGCGGACGAGGCCGAGAAGCTCGGCTCTGCCGGCGAGGCCGTCATCCTGGTCCGCGAGGAAACCTCGCCCGAGGATATCCACGGCATGCACGCCGCGCGCGGCATCATCACCGCCCGGGGCGGCATGACCAGCCACGCCGCCGTGGTCGCCCGCGGCATGGGGCGCCCCTGCGTCTCCGGCGCCGGCGAGATCCAGATCTTCGCGAAGGAGGGCCTTTTCCGCGCGCGCGGCAAGGAGTTCCGCCGCGGCGAGATCGTCACCATCGACGGCTCGACCGGCGAGGTGCTGGCCGGCTCGGTGAAGATGATCGAGCCGGAGCTGACCGGCGACTTCGCCTCGCTGATGGTCTGGGCCGACGGCGTGCGCCGCCTGAAGGTCCGCGCCAACGCCGAGACGCCGCTCGACGCCAAGACGGCGCGGCAGTTCGGGGCCGAGGGCATCGGGCTGTGCCGCACCGAGCACATGTTCTTCGACGAGACCCGCATCGTCGCCGTCCGCGAGATGATCCTGGCCGACGACGAGCAGGGCCGTAGAGCCGCCCTGGCCAAGATCGCGCCGTTCCAGAAGGCCGACTTCGTCGAGCTGTTCACTATAATGGAAGGGCTGCCGGTCACCATCCGGCTGCTCGATCCGCCGCTGCACGAGTTCCTGCCGCATGACGAGGCGGGCATGGCCGACGTGGCCGCCGCCACCGGCCTCGATGCCGCCAAGCTGATGCGCCGGGCCCGCGAGCTGCACGAGACCAACCCGATGCTGGGCCACCGGGGGTGTCGCCTGGGCGTCTCCTATCCCGAGATCTACGAGATGCAGGTCCGGGCGATCATGGAGGCCGCCTGCGAGATCGCCAAGTCCGGCCGCCCCGCGCCGGTGCCGGAAATCATGCACCCGCTGGTCGCCAAGGGCGAGGAGATGAAGTTCCTCCGTGAGCTGACGGACCGCACGGCGAAGGCCGTTCTGGCCGAGCAGGGCGTGGAAATCGAGTACCAGGTCGGCACCATGATCGAGCTGCCCCGCGCCGCCCTGCGCGCCGCCGACCTGGCCGAGGCCGGGGCCGAGTTCTTCAGCTTCGGCACCAACGACCTGACCCAGACCACCTTCGGCATCAGCCGCGACGACGCCGGCAAGTTCCTGGGCGCCTATATCGACAAGGGCATCTTCGAGAAGGACCCCTTCGTCAGCCTCGACCAGGAAGGCGTCGGCGACCTGATCCGTATCGCCGCCGAGCGCGGCCGAGCAGCCCGCCCGGGCATCAAGATGGGCATCTGCGGTGAGCACGGCGGCGACCCGGCGTCCATCCAGTTCTGCGAGAGCGTCGGCCTGGACTACGTCAGCTGCTCGCCGTTCCGCGTGCCGATCGCGCGTCTGGCGGCGGCGCAGGCGGCGCTGGCTAGAAAGAAGTAGGGCCCGATTTCTCCACTCATCCCGGCGAAAGCCGGGATGAGCGGGATTTTGAGTTTGCGTGAAGCTGAGGCACGCTTCGCGCATGCCCCTGACCCTCGTCACCCCGGCACATGAACACCTGCCCGCCTATGTCGCGGCGCTGGAGCGCGGCTGGTCGCCGGACAACACCGCCGGCGGAGAGGCGACGCGGCTGAGGTTTCTGGAGCGGATCGCGCAGGACGCCGAGGGCTTCCTGGCCAGTATGGACGACCGCGAGGCGCTGGGGCCGGACATCGTCCTGCCGGACGGATCGACCGTGAAGCGGCTGCCGGGCTTCAATCTCTGGCTGTGGGACGACGGCTTCGTCGGCGCGATCGGCATCCGCTGGACGCCCGGAACCGAGGTCCTGCCGCCGCACGTGCTGGGCCATGTCGGCTACGCCGTCGTGCCGTGGCGGCGCGGGGAAGGGCATGCGACCGCCGCTCTGGGCCTGCTGCTGCCGCTGGCGGCGGAGACCGGCCTGCGCTGGATCGACCTGACCACCGACCCGGACAACGTCGCCTCGCACCGGGTGATCGTCGCCAACGGCGGCCGGCTGGTCGAACGCTTCACCAAGCCGGCGGCCTACGGCGGGGCCGAGGGCCTGCTCTGGCGGATCGTCCTCTAGACCACCGCGCCGAACAGCAGGCCGACGCCGGCGGTGACGGCCATCGCCAGGGCGCCCCAGAAGGTCACGCGCGCGGTGGCCCGCCAGACACTGGCCCCGCCGGCCCGGGCCCCGACCGCGCCCAGCAGGGCGAGGAACGCCAGCGAGGAGACGCTGACCGCCGCGCTCGCCCAGGCCATCGGCGTCAGGGCCAGCACCAGCATCGGCGCCGCCGCCCCGACCGCGAAGGTGCCGGCCGAGGTCAGGGCCGCCTGGATGGGCCGTGCCGTGGTCATCTCCGAGATGCCCAGCTCGTCGCGGGCATGGGCGCCCAGCGCATCCTTCGCCATCAGCTGCTCGGCGACCTGCCGGGCGAGGGGCTCGTCCAGTCCGCGCGCGACATAGATGCCGGTCAGCTCGTCCTTCTCCGCCTCGACGTCGGTGTCGAGCTCCAGCGTCTCGCGCGCCAGGTCGGCCTTCTCGGTATCCGACTGCGAACTGACGGAAACGTACTCGCCCGCCGCCATCGACATGGCTCCGGCGGCCAGGGCCGCCATGCCGGCGAGCATGGCTTCGCCCTTGCCGGAGGAGGCCGCCGCGACGCCCAGCACAAGGCTGGCCGTCGAGACGATGCCGTCATTGGCCCCCAGCACGGCGGCGCGCAGCCAGCCGATCCGGGACACCAGATGGCTTTCGCGGTGCAGTTTCAGGCGGGTCATGGCGGCGTCCTCACGATCAAGGCGGCAGCCTACCGTGAAACCGGCCCACGTCCTTGCGATGCGTCAACTCAGGGGCGCTTGACCTGCGACACCGCGTTCAGCGCGAAATCGATATCCTCGGGCGTATTGCGCATGCTGGGCGTCAGCCGCACGTGTCGCGTCGAGTAGGGCGCCGCCGAGCCGATGACCCGCTGGTTGCGCAGCCGGCGAACCACGGCGTCGGCAGACAGGCCGGCGACGTCGAAGCTGACGATGCCGGCCGACAGGCGCGGGTCGATCGGCGTGCGCACGATAACGCCCGGGATCTGGCGCAGGCCGTACTTCAGGCGCGAGGCCAGCTCATGCGTACGGGCCTGGACGTTCGCCTAGCCCACCCACAGGTGGAAGCCGAACGCCTC
>JBIKII010000344.1:0-3471 GCA_044361705.1 Caulobacter sp. | reverse complement strand
CCATTTTGTAAAGTCAGCTTTTTCTTTTTTGTTTGCCTTTTTCCATGTGGATTTTAGCAACCAAAGTGTTTCTGAATCTTTTGCAGCTTGTTCCGCTTTTTCTTTTGATTCGTTTGAAATTTCATATTTTGGCAATGGAAATTTTGCCCCGTTAAAAACAGTTGTTGGCGGTTCTTCATGCTCTTTCATGGCTTCCTTGATCGACTTCCCGCTAGCAATCGACTCCTTGATCTCTGGATGAGCTTCCACGGCTTCCGCTAGCTTTCCAGCGCGTTTGACTGTTGCTTCACTCACGCCGTGCTGCGTGGCTAGTTTGGCGGCGGTGTTTGGCAAAGGGTCATTTTGATCTTTTGCCACATGCTGATTTCCATGATTTCCCCCTTGGCTTTTCTTAGTCCGATTATAACGCCGCCCAAGTGCCAGCTTGAAATCAACTGGCGATAGGTTGCGCCGTCCTAGTTGGTTAGTGTCCATCCAGTCCATTGCTGCGTCTCGATCATCAAACTCCATCGTGATAATTTTGAAAGGCAAATCATGTTTTTTGCAAATCGCGTATCGGTTGTGCCCGTCGATGATTGTTTCCTCCCACGTTACAATCGGATACAAGCATCCATCGCGTAAAATGTTTGCTTCTAGTTGTGCAAATTCTTTCGCCGTTAATGGCGGTATCAATGCTTTGTATTCTTGGTCAATGTTTAGTGTCATATTTTATTTCTGGAGATTTATTTTGATTTATAAGCCCGATCTGCCGAGTCCCTGAATGCTTCATTATTGCTATACATGCAATCAGCCTTTTTGACAAGCAGAGTCGCGTTTACCCTGCCTAGGTTCAGACCCCTCGCAATGTTAGCCGATGTAATGCCGCTCGATGCTGCGGCGTGTATAATTGCGAGTCTCACCGCGTTGATTTCCTCGCCTTTTACGGATGGCGTTGTGATGTCGGCAAATGATACGTTGCGCCCGGTTGTTGCCCGTTTGACAATAGCCGCCATAGACTCAGCTAGGTGCTTCTTAGCGCGTTGTTTTATTGTCGTCATTTTGTTTGTTCGGGGTTGTTATTTCCCAAGGCAGCAGCGTTTTATCGGATTTCTCTAGGCTGTCGCATGATAAGTAGCGGTATTTCTCGGCAAGTTTGCGTGCTTCGTCCCGCTGCTCGGTGACGGCGGTGAGTTCGCGTTCGAGTTTTTTGGCATAGTCCGAGATTATGACGTTCGCCGTTCTCCATAAATCTCGCTGTTCGATGGCCTTATCTAGCGCATCCACCCAACGCATTGTAGCTGCGATTAGTCCAGCGTCCCCCCACAGTTCGCAGTCTGGGTGTCCGCGCAATGCGATGCGCAATTTAGCTTCTAAATCCGTGCTTGGTGTCGGTGTGTCGTTCATAGTGTTCTTAGCTTGTTAGCTGTCGCCATTAGTTTTTCATTATTTTCAACCTTTTTGTAATTGTGTATTACCGCCGAGTGATGGCACTTAAATAAATCTGCAATCCGCTGCCATGTCCAGCCGTAGTCTCTGAGTATGTATTGAGCGACTGCTCGCGCGTCGGCAATGTGTTGTGTGCGCATGTAGCCTAGCACGTCCGAGCTTGTGCATCCTGCGTCGTCGGCGATGTCGTTGATTAGTCTATATTCGTTCATTTTGTAAAGTGTTTTCCCCCGCCAGTGCTTGCCCAAAGATCGTTAGTCGGCGCCGGCGGGGATTATGTTACCCGTTAGCCACTCGGCTAGGAGATTGTTTAAGTTTGTGCGACTGCGATTTGATAACGGCAATGCGCCGCTTAATGGTCGCCATGGCGTGAGGGAGTGTAGGATTGTCCGTCTCTGCCATGTCCTGAGCGATGTCCAGGGCTGCCCGTGTGGACAGTATTGCCGCCGATATGTCCGGACAGTCGCTTGCCAGCCCGTGCAGGTCTTGGCGGTGTGCTACGATTTCTCGGAGTGCTTCGTTTTTTGTCATGGTGTTAGTGTTGCGCGTATTCAGTCGCGCCCCTGATTTTGTTGGTTGCCGTTGCGGATAAGCTCGCCGTGCGATAAGTCGTAAACAACTCCATCAATGCAAATGCATGTCACTGATCTGCAATCAATTGCTTTTGATGCGCGGATGTGTCTTGCGATTGTCGCCACGCTTGGCAGTCCTTTGGTGGTGATTGTTTTTGCGTAGCCTGTAAATGAGTTGGTGATGATCGTTTTCATGCTCTTCTTTTTGTTAGTGATTAGTTATTAAGCTCCGATTGCAAAAACATTGTAAACTCCATCAATACCAACGGCTATGTTTTTGACAAACTTGTATTTTCTGACTTGCCCATCTGGCTGCGTGTATTGACCCTCAAATGCTGTGCCAGTGTGATTTGTGCATCCAGCTTTTGCAATTAGCTCTTTGATTTCGCACTCAGTTTCGATTGTTTTGATAATTTTCATATTGTGTTTCGTTTAGTGTTGTTAGTGTCACTCGCGGCGACATGGACAAAGTAGAACATTGTTTGCGGTTTGTCTATAACTAAATGCAACTATTTTCATTTATTTTCACTTTTCCTTATTTTACAAGGGTTGCAAGGCGCGTTTTGCTAGTATTTTTGCGCTTCAACATCTCACCCGTCACCATTTCGTCAAAGTTTTCCCCCTCTAAATTCCGCGAAACTAAGCATTGATACGCCGCAACGCTGAATCTGCGAAGCTCCTCGTAACGTAGCCAACCTAGGGCGAGTTGCTCAGGTGTTCGATCAGCGATTGTGTCTGTAATTAGCTGCTCTAGTGTTTTCATGGTTCGTTGATTTCGTAAACCGCGCATCCGTCACGCCGTCCTGTGACTTTGATTTTGCCCATTGCTTTTAGCTCGGTTAGCCTCCCGCTGATTGCGTTCATGCCAGTCGCCAACGTGTCGGCTATCTCTTTGCAAGTTATGCCGTTGCTCCAAAAAATGCAGCTATGCACCTCTCTTTGCCGTGGCTTTAGTTGGTTTTCAATAGTTTCAAACGCCGCCTGTGAGTTGGCGTTCCCTCCGTGTTTGTTTTCTGTTATGTCTTTCATTTCGTGTTGTTTGTTTTGGTTCGGTAGCTCTGCCAGTTGCAATCAATCCCGCATCCGATTTGCTGGATGCGTGAAATGATTGAAGGTGAAAGAGTGGCAGCAAACTCTTTTCGCCCTAGATTTGTTATGAGCATTGTAGCCCGTTCGCCGTCATAGCGTTTGTCGATCAGATGCGTAAGCATATCATCCTCGAACTTTGTCTCCCCGCGCACCTGCGCTTCGTCAATGATTAGAAACGCCGCGTCCTCGAGCTTTTGCAAAATCTCTTTTACTGTCGGCGCGTCTTTGCGACTAAACGAGTGCTTACAGTCTAAAAAGATTTCCATTGCCTTAATGTAAATTGCAGGACGGTTGCGATATTCTGGCGTAAATCCGTTTTTGTAAATCGGCGGCAATGTCGCGTTAGGGAAATTAGCCTGTCTCGCTAGGTGAAAAGCCATTTGCG
>JBIKII010000239.1:0-3472 GCA_044361705.1 Caulobacter sp. | reverse complement strand
CGGGACCTCAACCATGGCCGACGGCCTGGAGCTGGGCGCGGTCACCCGCCTGCTCGGTAACAGCGCCAGGGACACCAAGATGTCCTCGACCAAGTCGATGACCGGCCACCTGCTGGGCGCCGCCGGGGCGGTGGAGTCGATCTTCACCATCCTGGCCCTGCGCGACCAGATCGTCCCGCCGACCATCAACCTGGACAACTGCGAGTTCGAGACCGAGATCGATCTCGTCCCGCACAAGGCGAAGCCGGTTGAGATGGCGGCGGCGATGTCCAACAGCTTCGGCTTCGGGGGCACCAACGCCTGCGTGATCTTCAAGAAGGCGCCGTGAGCAACAAAGCCGCACGTACCGAGGGGCTGCCGTTGATGCGCCGGCTTCTCATCATGGGCATGAGCGGCTTCGCCGTCTTGAGCCTGGCGATGATGGCGCTGGGCCTGTGGGCGGTCTGGACCTATCGCGGGCCCGGCCCCGAGGCGGCGGCGGGCCAGTACAGCACTGTTGTCCTGCGTCGGGGTGCGGGCCTGAACGAGATCGCCTCGTCACTGGAGCGAGGCGGCGTGATCCGGTCGGGCGCGATCTTCAAGGCCGCCGCCCAGGTGACCGGCGTCGCCCGCGACCTGAAGGCCGGCGAATATGAGTTCGCTTCCGGCGCCTCGATGGCCAGGGTGCTGGACGACATCCGCGCCGGCCGCGTGGTGCGCCACCAGGTGACCATTCCCGAGGGCGCGACCTCCGAGACGGTCATCGAACTGCTCAACGCCGAGGAGGCGCTGACCGGCATCGCCCCGACACCGCCCGAGGGCACTGTGCTGCCGGAGACCTATGACTTCCAGCGGGGCGAGGACCGCGCCGCCGTGCTGCAGCGGATGATGGACGCCCGCGACAAGCTGCTGGCCGCCCTGTGGGCCCAGCGCCAGCCGGGCCTGCCGGTCACCACGCCGGAGGAGGCGGTGATCCTGGCCTCCATCGTCGAAAAGGAGACCGGCGTCGCCAGCGAGCGTCCTCAGGTCGCCGCGGTGTTCACCAACCGCCTGCGCAAGGGCATGCGGCTGGAGAGCGATCCGACGATCATCTACTTCATCACCAAGGGCAAACCGCTGGGCCGCCGGATCCTGAGGTCCGAACTGGATAATCCGGCCAATACCTACAACACCTACCAGATCGACGGCCTGCCGCCGACGCCGATCGCCAACCCGGGCCGGGCTGCCCTGGCCGCCGTGCTCGACCCGCCGCCGAGCGAGTACCTGTTCTTCGTCGCCGACGGCACGGGCGGTCACGCCTTCGCCGTCACCTACGAGGAGCACAAGCGCAACGTCGAGAAGTGGCGCGAATACCGCGCGCGGACAGGAAAATAGATGGCCCTTTCGGGAATGACCGGCTTCGGCCGGGCCGAGGGCGCGTCGGGCGACTGGACCTGGGCCATCGAGGCCCGCTCGGTCAACGGCCGCAACCTGGAGACCCGCTTCAAGGCCCCGCCGGGCTTCGATGCGCTCGAGAAGGCCATCCGCGACGGATCGCAGGCCCGCTTCCAGCGCGGTCAGGTCAACGTCAGCGTCCAGGCCCGCCGGGCCGAGAGCGCCGGGGCCGCCAGCGTCAATCTCGACCAGCTGGAGCGCTATCTCGCCGCCGTCACGCCCTATGTGAAGGCCAAGCGGGTCAAGCGGCCCACCGCCGACGGCATGCTGGCCCTGCGCGGCGTCATCGAGGTCACGGAGGCCGCCGAGGACCCCGAGGCCCGCGCCGCCCTGGAGCAGGCCATCGCCGGCTCCATCGCCCTGGCCCTGGACGCGCTGAAGGCGGCGCGGCTGGAGGAGGGCGCGGCCCTCACTCCCGTACTGACCGGCATGATCGACAGGGTCGAGTCGCTGGTCGCCGCCGCCGGAGCCGAGGCCGCCGCCCATCCCGCCCTGATCAAGGAGCGCTTCGCCGGCCGAATGGCCGAGCTGCTGGGCCAGGCCGCCGGCGAGGAGCGCATCGTCCAGGAGGCCGCCGCCATGGCCACCCGCGCCGACGTGCGCGAGGAGCTGGACCGCCTGGCGGGCCACATCGCCGCCGCCCGCACCCTGATCGCCAGCGACGCCGCCGCCGGCCGCCGGCTGGACTTCCTGACGCAGGAGTTCATGCGCGAGGCCAACACCCTGTGTTCGAAATCGGCGACCCCGGCCTTGACCGCCATCGGTCTCGACCTCAAAGCGGTGATCGAGCAGTTCCGCGAGCAGGTGCAGAATGTCGAGTGACGAGGCCCGGCCGAAGCGGGGCCTGATGCTGATGGTCGTGGCGCCGTCCGGGGTGGGCAAGACCTCGCTGACGCGGCGGCTGGTCGCCGACCACTCCGACCTGCACCTGTCGATCTCCGCCACGACGCGCGCGCCGCGTCCCGGCGAGCACGACGGCCGCGACTACCACTTCGTCGACCGCCCGACCTTTGACGCCATGGTCGAGCGCGGCGAGTTCCTGGAATGGGCCGAGGTCTACGGCAACCGCTACGGCAGCCCGAAGATCCCGATCATGGAGGCCCTGTCCAAGGGCCAGAGCACCCTGTTCGACATCGACTTCCAGGGCGCCATGAAGATCCACGACCAGGCGCCGGAGGACTCGGTTCTCGTCTACATCCTGCCGCCGTCGCTGGCCGAGATGCACCGCCGCCTCCACGCCCGCTCGCAGGACAGCGAAGAGGTGATCCGCGAGCGCATCGCCCGGGCCAAGGACGAGGTCTCCAACTGGAAGACCTTCGACTATGTTGTCATGAACGACGACTTCGACCGCGCCTACGCCGAACTGGCCCACATCTACCACGCCGAACGCCGCAAGGCCTCGCGCAACCTCTGGATCGAACCGCTGGTCGCCGACCTGCTGGCCGAGGCGATCCCGGAGGCGGGGGAGGGGGCGTAAGCTAAAGCGCCCGCGCCAGCCGCAGGAAGCCTTCTACCGGCACGGTCTCGGCCCGCACGTTCGGGTCAATCCCCGCCTTTTCGCACAGGGCTTCGCCGCCCAGCAGGCGCAGGCTGGACCGCAGCATCTTCCGGCGCTGGCCGAACGCGGCGGCCGTAACCTTCTCCAGCGCGGCGACCAGTTCGGCCGGCGGGGCGTCGTCCAGCGGGTCAAGGCGCACCACGGCCGAGGCGACCTTGGGCGGCGGGGTGAAGGCGCGGGCGGGGAGGTCCATGACCACCTTCGCCCTCGCCAGCGCCTGGGAGACCACGCTCAGCCGGCCATAGGCGTCGGCGCCGGCCGGGGCGGCGATGCGGTCAGCGACCTCCTTCTGGAACATCAGGGTCATGGACACCGGCCGCCACGGGCCGGTCAGCCACTTGATCAGCAGCGGCGTGCCGACGTTGTAGGGCAGGTTTGAGACCACATGCCCCGGCCCGCCGGCCAGCGCCGCCTCGTCGACCTTCAGCGCGTCGGCCTCGACCAGGGTCAGCCGGCCGTCCGAGACCGCCGCCAGCGCGTTCAGGAGCGGCAGGAAGCGGG
>JBIKII010000366.1:0-6850 GCA_044361705.1 Caulobacter sp. | reverse complement strand
CGGGAATCACTTTCCCACTTGGTCGATTTTGGCGTTGGTCGTTGGTAACTTGTCGAACGTGCTGGGGGAGTTTGTTGATGGTGAGACAGGGTCGTGCGTTGATGGTTTGACCTTGGACGGAGCCACGGGTGGCGAGTACGTCGGCTGGCCATTGCCATTGATTGTCTGGGCTAGCAGCGTAGAAGCGCAAGTCATCCAGTTCATCCTCTCGGCTCTCAGAATACGCCGATACGGCCATTGTAAAGCGGCTTTTGGCAACCGAGATGATTTCTTTATCTTTCATACCGTTCCTATGACGTCCTTGTCCTTCATTACAAGAAAACCGTCGTATTCTTGATCAATAGTGCCACTATACATGATGTGGTCGCCCACCGATACCATCAGCGGTCGGTTCGATCCTTTTTTACCTGGACCGACGGCTACCACCACACCTGTGCGCATATCTTCTTCAGGTACGATAATGAGGCCGCTTTGAACAAAAGGGTCAGGCTTGACTACGATATTGTCATTAATTGGTCGGATCATTTTTTCTTTGCCGTCTTAGCTGAGTCTTTAAAGTCTTTGGCAGTCGGGGCGTTCTTGCTGCCGACCTTATTCATGCGCTCACCAGAACCTTCTTTGATGCGCTCGCGTTTAGCGTGAATATTTGCGTATAGTCCAGGTTTAGCCATGATTAACACTTCCATCGTTTTAAAGAAGCTTTTGCACGTTCGCCGTCTTTAGCGTTAGCGGCAACCGCACCCATTCTTGCACAAAAGGACGCCTTGCGTCCTGCATCGGCTTTAGTCTTTGGGTTTGGTGCTGGTGCTTTTAAGTTTGACCCAGTCTCGCGATTATACTTCTCACGCCCTTTGGCAGTCAGTCCAGCGCCCTGCTTTGCGGGTAGTTTCTCGCCTCGACCAACTGATAATGACACGCTCTTTTTTGCCATGTTAGCTGCCCATCCATGAGGTGGCCATGCCACTTTGTGAGTAACTTCTTGTCTTAACTACTGTAGACTCTCTATGCGCCACTGGATACGCAAACGTCACACATATCGCATCTGCTGCGTCCGGTGAGGCCAAACCCCTAGCTCTCATATCCTTTTTAGACTCCAAAAAGATCGTTCCTTTGGAATCCGGTTTCATTATAGGTGATATTAAATCAGTTTTGAGTAATCTGTCACTAGGAATCGACGCAGTTTTCAACCATTGACGCATATCACCCCACATTTGCGCCCTCATGTTGCCATACATCATCGGGTTTTTAGACCTATTACCAAAATTCACCCCCCGAATCTTGTAGCGCTGCTCTTTGAGTCGGTCGACCACCCCTCCGCCCACACCACCCTCGTCAATAACGACCATCGCAGGCTCATATTCCTCAATACACTCAATCACATGACCGACCACGGTCATCGTATCGTCGCCCTTGAACCGCTTAATACCAATAATGTCACGCCCTTGGCGAATTGCAATGACAGTCGAGTCACTCCCGAACCGCGCTGGGTCCACACCAATAATAATGGGGGCGCTGGAATCTTTATACTTCTCACGTTTCATCGCCTCATCGACAATGAGTGAGGATATAAACTGATCATCCCCCGCCGAGGGGAAAGAGCCATAGACTTCAACCGCGGCTTGGGACGAGTCCGCGCCATATTCCTCAATAATCTGCTGATAGACTTGCTTGTCCGTGCCCTCGACCGTGCGGGCATCTACAATCTTGGTCGTCCAGAAGTCGCGCTTAGAGTTAAAGCACTCAAAGAAGTAGCCCGTGTTACGCCTGGGGTTAGAAAACGCCAACCAAAAGCGGTTTGGCGTGTTCTCGGTAAAGAAGCCAGAAGTCACTGCCCAGATCGAGTCATCAATACCAGATGCCTCATCAAAGATTACCATCACACCATCATAGTTGTGGACACCGGCGTAACTGTCTGGGTTCTCTGCTGACCAGAGTCTACCCTCGACCGACCAGTAGCGCGTACCCTTTTTTAAGTCCCGCTCGACCAACTCCGTAATCCACTTAGCCGGCATCAATCTGGTGGCGCTTACCTCAAACCAGTGCGAGTTCAGTGACATCGCCAACCACTTAGTGATCTCCGCCCAGGTCACCGACCTTAGTTGGGACTCAGAGTTGGCTGAGATAATAGTGGTCGAGCCGATTCGGGTGGAGAGCATCCAGATGGTGAGCCATGAGACGAGCGCAGACTTACCAATACCGCGACCGGATGACGTGGCGAGGCGCAGCGTATCAAAGTCAATTTTGCCATTGTTTGCCTTGATGTGTTGGGCAAGAGATTGTAAGACTTCCCTCTGCCATTTGCGTGGTCCCGTGAAGTTAGCCAAGGGCGTACCAGCTTGACCCCAAGGAAACGTAAACAGCACAAACGCTAGAGGGTCATCCTTGATGGCGGGAGACCAGAGACGGCTCATTAGAGTCATCTCTTCGGTGGGGGAGTAGACAGTTGTTTGCATTTGTGAATGATAACAAAAAAAATATAAATAAAAATAAATTGTTCTCAGACTGTGCGCACACACACACCCCCAGCCCAGGGCCCTACCCCCCCCCCACCTTGCTGCGCTGCAACATTCTATGCTGCACTGCGTCACGCTAGCGCTAAGATTAGTTTGGCTAGCTAAGTCTAGCTGAGTAAAACTATGCTTAGTATGCTAGCTAAGTCTAGCTTGATATTGCACTGCACAATGATGCACTGCACAATGATGCACTGCAATATGATGCGATGCAACATAGTGCAATAGCATTTGCCTATTGATTATGCAATAACGATAAATATATATTTTGGTGATTGTTGTTGCATTGTGCTTTTTTGTGGTAATATATCTATACCTAACCTGTAAACACAAATGAGGGCAACATGGTAAAGATCATACGCAAGGAAAGTTATAACCATAGAACAACGCCACTAATAGAATGGATTGTTTACTTTAATGATTGCATTATTGCAACGTGCAAGACAAGGAAAGAAGCAAAAGTATGGGCTGATATATACTCCAATTAATTACTACTCACTCTGATTTAATCAAACCGAGGAAATACAAATGAAAATCTCTGTTACTTCAAAACTTGATGGCATTCGCAGCTGGTCGCTTCAGGCGTTAGACACTTGCCCTGGTTCAATAGCTAGCCCTGGCGAGTTAGTTGACGCCTGCAAGGGCTGCTATGCGACAACGGGCAATTATGTATTCTCAAATGTCAAGGCACCACGCGCCCACAATAAAGAAGACTGGCAGCGCCTCGAATGGGTTGACGACATGGTCGCAGAATTAAACAAAGATAGATTCTTTCGATGGTTTGATAGTGGCGACATGTACGCGCTAGGATTGGCCGAGAAAATGCTAGAAGTTATGAAACGCACCCCATGGGTAAAGCACTGGTTACCCACACGTATGCATAAATTCCCCAAGTTTGCCTTAGTGCTTCAGGCCATGAGTGCTTTACCTAACGTATCGGTACGCTTTTCTAGCGATAGCGTGACAGGCGAATACACTAAAAAACTGCATGGCTCAGTGATTATCCCTACACCACAAGACGTCAAAAAAGGCATGACACTATGCCGCGCCTATGAGAATGCCGGTAAGTGTTCGGGATGTCGCGCCTGCTATGACAAAAAAGTCAAAGTTATTGCATACCCTGCGCATGGCGCCAAAATGAATAAAGTTATCCGGATAATTAAGGCGGCATGATGTCTAACCAATTACTTGAACTACTCGCACAATACGCGGCCATGCGTCTCGGCTGCGAGCGCGCCCTCGAATTACTAGAGGATCCAGATGCTAGTGACTTTGACGCAGATAAAGTTATCCGGCTATTAAAAACCATATTGGAGGTGAAACAATGAAAACTTATACAGCATACGATCAGATACCAAAAAATGCCTATTACCTAGGGTCCGAAGACGGCGGCGGGTATCTTGATGAATCGACGGCCAATAGCATCGATCGCGCTATAAATCTCGTACGTCTACGCGAAGACGACGGAACTTACTCTTATTTTGATTTGGAGGGTTAAATCATGTCAGATAAATTTCACGCAGTACTAGCAGCAATCCTGGGCGCTATGGCGCTCATTCTAGCTAACTACCTATAAAGGGCATATTATGAACTTCAACACTTTCCCTGGCCGCAACGACGACGTACATGGCGATGAACACTACTACACCTACATTGACGAACTCAAAAACGCCAACGTAAACGACGTAATTAAGACTATCGCCAGTGGAGGATCGGACGCCTATGAATGGCTTAAGCTTCTAAAAGACGGTGATATCCTGTATCACTTGCTCATCATTCTATGCAAAAACAAAGATAAACCCGAGTACAGTGAAATGCTTAAAGAATTAAAAATCGAGATTGAGGGGTGGCTAGTATGATCCCCATAATCACCGGCATTGTAGTGATCACAATCATCATAATCTTCGACATATAAAAACATACCCCTAGAATCGATTTTAAGCGCCTTTAAGGCGCTTTTTTTATTGCCCTTTACCATTGACGTGTATTTCTATTAAAATTGTTTATAACGTCTTGAATTAAAATGTCAATTACTTTAAGGGATTAAGGTTATGCAAAGGGCAAAAACAGCACATGATCAACATAGCTATGAGGGCAAGCTAAGACGCTTGGGTAGCCACAACATTGACTATACGATTCGTGAAGTATGGCCAAAGATGCTAGAGCATATCACTGAGGGTAAAAGCTTAATGAGTGCCACTAGAGAAGCAAAGATGTCTTATGCCACTGCTATGTATCAATTGCGCAATAACCCTGATCTTCAAACCAAGTATAGGGAGGCGATAGCAGAGAGAGGCGACTATCTTGCAGATGAACTAGTAGACCTATCGGACGAAATGCCACCGGCCGATCTGGATCCTCAATTGATCAATGCCTGGGTAAACCGTCAGCGCTTGCGTATTGATGCCCGTAAATGGACCGCATCAAAATTGCGTCCTAAACAATGGGGTGACAAGATCGATGTATCGGTTACTCATACCCAGATATCAATTAACGAAGCACTAAGAAGTGCTGAGTCTAGATTGTTGGATAATGTTACTGACATAGTCCCAAATGAGCCTAAAGATAATTTAGAATCTACCGATTAGCAGTATTAGCAGTATTAGCGGTATTTAGCGGTATTTAGCAGTATTGACGACCGATACTCTAATACTGCTAATCCCCTAGGATTAGCGGTATTGGGGGTGTATCCTTTAGGAATACCGCTAATCCAATACCGCTAATTTTGCTCATTTATTGAGCATATTTTGAGGGTAAACCCTAATACCGCACAATTAGCGGTATTTAGCGGTATTAATCCCCATCGGACTCCGCTTTATAGTTTTTGGGCAACATATACCCCGAACCATGCCGCCCTGGACGAGTCACCACATGACTAGGGAAAGGCTTAAACATCTCGTCGATCTCATTGTTCTGAATCATCAAATCAATGAGTGCTAGGGTCTTTGCCTTGTCGCCTTTCATGCGGGTAAACAATTCGTCTTTGGTTAAATACTCGCCATGCTTTAACTGTCTGAGTGCGTCGATCGCTATTTGTTTGCGCGCGTTTTCTGCTTGAGTACGGGCAAAATCTTCGCCAGCTTTGCGATCAACCTCTTTTTGTTTCTTTATATCTGCGCGCCCATTGGCGCTCATAACTTGTGGCACCCCATGTATGAGACTTTCTTTTATCGGATTACCCAGCATATCGTGGGTGCTGATTGTGTTGTATGCAGCATCAAACATAATCCCGTCAGCTTTTGCCATAAACCGGTGCTTGGCCGACTCAATTTCTAACCATCGTTTGCCATCATCTTCCTTTATTATGTAAAGTACTTGGTTGGCATCTGCTTCCCATGCACCGGCCCCTCTGGCACTAAAATCAGCCACATCAGCACGTTTGAGTGCCTTTGCCAAGTGTGCGACTAACCACAAAGGCATACTATGGAATCGACTCTTGAGTGTGGCCATGGCTCTACCCACCTCTGAGTTATCACTCTCATTGTCCAAATCAAAACTTGAATTGGTGGTATCAAACACAACTAACGGATTTGTCTCATACACCACGCCATCGTTGCTTGTGTTGTCAACAGCCATTGACTCATAGATGGGTGCGACTTGTGCCACGATTTCGGGCGCCAGGCGGGCGGCTGATACGATCTTGAACCACTCGGACACTTCGGCATCGGATTTGCCACCTAGGTGATTCGACTCTTTCATTGATCGCAGTATGCGCAGCACTTGGCGAGGGTCCTCAGATACCCATATGATCTTGCGACGCAAAAGAGGCTTAAGCGTATCGGCGGGGTCGCAAAGGTGAGCAACTCGTGTGGCAATCGGGACTAACTGAGTGGTTTTACCCGCACCGGCAGAGCCTGCGATCAATACAACGCCTGATTGAATTAAACCGTCCAATACATACTCTTGTGCCGGTATGTTGCCCATGTCATAGTCAACAAAGACGGCCAAGGGGTGCTTGGGCTGATCTTTTAAAATTGTCTCTGCTGCTGCATCGCCAAGGGCAGCTGATGCGCCAACGTCTTGCTCTGGCTCATAGCGCGATATGCTCTCGGCAATACGTCTAATGTCTGAGGCTGGCAAGGGTATGTCGCACCGCTCGGCGTTCACTATGCTGATGGCTGCGTGAATTTCGGTGTTGGAAAAGCCATTACGACGCATGGACCCTGCGAGAGACGCCAAGCCTGCATTGCGGTTGCCGGTGATCAAAGCGCCGTCGGTAGCCAATGCCACAACTTTACGCACGGCCATTGCGGCTAGCCACTGGTCAGGGATAACAAATGGGCACACACCATCGGCGGGGTCGCCGGATGCTTCCCATTGGTATTCACGTTCATTGATAT
>JBIKII010000328.1:0-5095 GCA_044361705.1 Caulobacter sp. | reverse complement strand
GTGCAACCACAAAATAGCGCCCGCCGGACAAAAAATCGACGCCTTTGCGCAATTCACAACTCTTTAAACCATCACGCCATTGGGCGATATAGTGTTGGCCACCACCGGCGGTCAATTGGCATATGCCATCAGGCACAAAACCATGCTCTGTTGTGAAATCGTCCCATGATTCGTCACCACCATTGCGGGGGTCAATATCAAACACCACAATGCCGGACTTTTCCCCTGCTGCAATGCCAATGTTGTAATTCGGATTCTGCGCCCACCAGGCACGGATTTGGTCGGGGTCTATGGTCGCATCATGTACGCCATGTGCAGAGGCTGGGCGCTTATCGTTTGGGATCAATGGCAAGACATGCCAGCCCCATGACGCATAGCTAAGAGCCGCATCTAGCTTGGTTGTTGTGGTCATAGGGATGCTCATGATTGAAAATAATCGGACAATTTTTTAATCACTTCATAAGACGGATTCTTATTGGTGCCGTTTTTAATGTTCAACACAGTGTTGTAGTGAATGCCGGTACGCTCTGCCACCACAGGCACCGCCCTATCCTGTAAGAGGTCAAAGATTTGCTCAATGGTTAACATTTTTTGTGCCTTTTGTAATTAAATTGAATTTACTTGTTGACACAATAACATTAACCATGCAATAATTCAATCAATCGCTAAACGGATACCCCAACAAGCGATCACTAAGGAGAGCCAAATGGCTATCAATCTACGCAGTACCAAAGGAATACACGCCAACGGTGTGAAGCTTTTAGTCTATGCAAATGCGGGTGCTGGCAAAACCTCATTGATTCCAACATTGCCTACGCCAATCGTGTTTTCGGCTGAAGGCGGTTTGTTGTCCATTGCTGATGCTGATATCCCTTTTGTTGAGGTGTCATCTTACGACAGTTTGATGGAAGCATATGCGTGGGTAATCGGGTCGGACGAAGCCAAGCACTTTGAATCGATTGCTCTAGATTCAATCAGCGAAATTGCTGAAGTTGTCTTAAATCACGAAAAAAAGATTGCAAAAGACCCAAGGCAAGCTTACGGCAGTATGCAGGAGCAGATGGCTGACATCATCCGTGCGTTTCGTGATATCCCTAAACATATCTATTTCACAGCTAAGTGTGAGAAGGCAACTGATGAAACTGGTCGAATCCTTTATGCACCTTCGATGCCTGGTAACAAGACAGGCCAGCAGCTGCCTTACTTCTTTGATGAGGTGTTGGCGCTCCGTGTCGAGAAAGATGCGGAAGGTAATGCGCAACGTGCGTTGATGTGTGATAGCGACGGTATCTGGCAAGCCAAGGATCGTAGTGGCAAGCTTGACACTTGGGAAGCACCTGACCTTGGTGCCATCATTGCAAAGATTGGGGGTTGATTATGTTTGACGCCAACAAAAACTATTCATATTCAAAAGGTCATGGGTTGACGGCCGTTAAAAGCACAAACCTCTACCAACGCTGGCTTGACGCCAAAAAAGCAGAGAAAGACGCTATTGACCTTCGTCGCGCGATTGAGGACGAACTGGTCATGGACTTGGACATTGCCAAGACTTTAGACGGCACTCAGAACATTGATGCTGACGGCTACAAGGTCAAGGTCGTCGGACGCTTAGATCGCAAGGTCAATGCCGACAAGCTTCAAGACTTAGCAGCAGAGTTTGGTTTAACGCAGCACCTATCCAGCCTGTTTCGGTGGAAGCCTGAAGTCAATGCCTCGGCATGGAAGTCAGCAGATGTAAGCATTACTGAAGTATTGCAGGACGCTATTACGACCACTAACGGTCGCCCATCTTTCACAATCACTAAGGAATAAATATCATGGCACAACTTCTTGAAACTTTCAGCGTTGACGCGCTGCCCACACCCACTAACAACTTCGAGCCATTGCCAGCGGGTTGGTACACAGCAGTGGTGAACGGCGCGGAGATCAAAAACACCAAAGCAGGCACCGGCCAGTACATTGCCGTGCGCTATGACATTACAGGACCTACTCACCAGGGTCGCGTAGTGTTTGGTAACCTGAACATCAAGAACCCAAACCCCAAGGCAGAGGAGATTGGTCGCCAACAACTCGGTGAGCTTATGCGAGCAATTGGCTTGACAACTGTGCAAGACACTGATCAATTGATTGGTGGCCAGTTGAGCATTAAGCTGGATGTGCGCGAGTCAGAGCAGTATGGCGCATCGAATGATGTTAAGGGTTATAAGTCCAACGGCACTGTGCCAGCGGCAGCAGCCAAAGCACCGGCGGCAGCCAAAGCAGCCCCACCTTGGGTTAAGAAGTAAAAAAACGCCCCCAGCCATACGGTTGGGGGCAAATAAACCAAGGAGAGGTACCATGAAGATACCTGAGTCAGAATACACGATTGAGGCATTGATTGACAAGCATCATGAGTCAATTCAAGGCGGGGCTAGACCACACATGGGCGCTAGCATACTGGGGCATCCCTGCGACCGGTGGTTATGGTTGTCGTTCAGGATGGCGGTGGTTGAGCGCTTCCCTGGTCGTATCTTGCGCCTATTTAGGCGTGGCCAGAATGAGGAGGCACAGGTTGTGTCGGACTTGCGCGCTATTGGTTTGAGTGTGCAAAAGACAGGTGCTAATCAGTCTCGAGTGGACTTTGGGTGCCATGTGTCTGGCAGCATTGACGGAATCATTGAGCATGGTGTGCCAGAAGCACCCAAGACACCCCATGTGCTAGAGATCAAAACGCATGGCAAGAAATCGTTTGAAAGCCTACTCAAAGATGGCGTAGAGAAGTCAAAGCCTATGCACTATGTGCAGATGCAAATGTACATGGCGGGAATGAAGTTTGACCGTGCGCTATATGTTGCGGTTTGCAAAGATGACGACCGTATCTACACTGAGCGGGTCAAGCTTGATAAGGCAGCTGCTCAGAAAGCTGTCGAGCGTGGGCATCGCATTGCTACGGCTGATCGTATGCCACCACCACTAAGCACTGACCCCACATGGTTTGAGTGCCGCTTCTGTGCGGCGCATGAGTTTTGTCACAAGACGCAGCTAACTAAAGAAGTCAACTGCCGGACTTGTGCCAATAGCACAGCCAAAGAAGACGGGACTTGGTCGTGTGAGGAATATTCTGTAACGCTAGACTTTGCTAATCAGAGAGTGGGCTGCGAAGCGCACATTTTGCACCCAGACTTGGTGCCGTGGCCGCATACAATCAAAAACGAAAATGTGACTTGGGTCACACCAGATGGCGAGATTAGTAACGGCATCAAGGGTCCGGACGTCTTTTCCAGCCGCGAGATTGTGGCCAATCACAAAGCTTGTGCAAGCCCTGATGAGTTTATCAAAAGCTTGCGCAAAGACTTTGGTGCGGAGATATTTTGATGTTGCGTGACTACCAACAACGCGCCATTGACCAGCTATACGCGTGGTTTCACAAGACCCCAACTGGCCATCCGTGCCTGGTACTGCCCACTGGGTCGGGGAAGAGCCACATTGTTGCGGCGCTGTGTAAGGACGCGCTGCAATCTTGGCCAAAAACGAAAATTCTTATGTTGACTCATGTCAAAGAATTGATTGTTCAGAATGCCGAGAAAATGAGACTCCACTGGAGGGGAGCGCCTTTGGGTATTTATAGCGCAGGGATTGGTAAGCGTCAACTAGGTGAGCCAATTACTTTTGCCGGCATTCAGTCGGTCAGAACCAAGGCAGCACAGCTTGGTCACATTGACTTGGTGATTGTGGATGAGTGTCACCTAGTGAGCCACAAAGATGAGGGCGGATACCGCGCCCTTTTAAACGACCTACAAGCGATTAATCCTGATCTTAGGGTGGTAGGCTTGACTGCCACGCCTTATCGCCTTGGACACGGTTTAATCACGGATAAGCCGGCATTGTTTGATGCGTTGATTGAGCCGGTTAGCATTGAGGAATTGGTTTATAAAAAATATTTAGCGACTTTGCGCAGCAAATTGACGTCCGAGCGCTTTGATGTGTCGGGTGTGCATAAGCGTGGCGGCGAGTACATTGAGTCTGAGTTGCAAGCCGCGGTAGATAATGCAGACAAAAACCGCCAGGTTGTGCGCGAGGTGATCAAGCTTGCTTGCAAGCGTAAAGCCTGGTTGTTCTTCTGTGCTGGTGTCAAACACGCGCAGAACGTGTGCCAAGAATTGATTGCGCAAGGTGTTGCCGCTGCGTGTGTGACCGGCGAGACACCCAAGGCAGAGCGCGACAGGCTACTGACTGAGTTTAAAGCAGGGCGGATCCGTGCGTTGACCAATGCCAACGTGCTGACTACAGGATTTGATTACCCAGACATCGACTTAATTGCCATGCTGCGCCCGACTATGAGCGCGTCCCTCTATGTCCAGATGGCAGGGCGTGGGATGCGACCTAAAAGCCACACCGACCATTGCTTGGTGCTGGACTTTGCCGGAGTGGTCGAGACGCATGGCCCAATCACTAACGTGCAACCGCCAAAGAAGGGCGGGTCGGGTGAGGGCGAGGCACCGGTTAAGGTGTGCGATGAGTGCCATGAGATTGTGCATATTTCTGCCAAGGTCTGCCCGAACTGTGGCCACGCATTCCCACCACCAGAAGAAAAGAAATTGGTGCTACGCCATGACGACATCATGGGGTTAGATGGCATGGATATGCCGGTCACCGATTGGCATTGGCGCAAGCACGTTAGCCGTGCCAGTGGCAACGAAATGATTGCTGTCACTTACTATGGTGGCTTAACTGACCCGCCGATTACTGAGTACTTGCCCATCTTTAACCAAGGCTTTGCTGGGCAAAAATCATGGCAGTTGTTGCATGATATTGGCAACCAGGCGCAAGCCGTGCTGTCGGGCATTAACCAAGCGCAGGCGCCCATCAATTATTTGGTAGTGCAGATGAACCAAGCTAAACCGCCTTGCATGATTTCTTATCAACGTGATGGCAAATTTTATAAGGTGGTGAAAAGATTATGGTAGCCGTCTCAGAACACATGGAGCAAGCCGCACTGATCATGTGGTTTCGCCGAGCATATCCGGATACATTGATCTTTGCCATACCCAACGGTGGGCTGCGATCTAAGACACAAGCCATGAAGCTAAAGGTTGAGGGCGTGGTGCCTGGCATC
>JBIKII010000009.1:0-40989 GCA_044361705.1 Caulobacter sp. | reverse complement strand
AGGAGCGGCTAGCGCTGCTGGAGGGGGCGGAATACTGCCGCGCCCTGGCCTCCGGCATGGCGGCGGTGCATGTGGCGCTGACCGGCCTCCTGAAGGCGGGCGACCATCTGGTGGCCGGGCGGGCGCTGTTCGGGTCCTGCAACTGGATCGTCTCGCAGTACCTGCCGCGCTTCGGGGTGGAGACCACCTTCGTCGACGCCACCGACCTGGACGCCTGGAAGGCGGCGATGCGGCCTAACACCAGGGTCGTGCTGCTGGAGAGCCCGGCCAACCCGCTGCTCGAGATCACCGACATCGAGGAGGTGGTGAAGATCGCTCATGCCGCCGGCGCGAAGGTGGTGGTCGACAACGTCTTCGCCACGCCGATCTTCCAGAAGCCGCTGACCATGGGCGCCGACGTGGTCGTCTATTCGGCCACCAAGCATATCGACGGCCAGGGCCGGGTGCTGGGCGGGGCCATCCTGGGCGACAAGCAGCTGCTCGAGGACGCCTATCGCGACATCATCCGCCACACCGGGCCGGCCATGTCGCCGTTCAACGCCTGGGTGCTGCTCAAGGGGCTGGAGACGCTGGACCTGCGGGTGCGGCGCCAGACGGAGACGGCGGCGGCGCTGGCCGACCTGATCGCGCAGAGCCCGAAGGTGGCCTGCGTGCGCTATCCGGGCCGGGAGGACCATCCGCAGGCGCTGGTGGCGCGCAAGCAGATGAGCGGCTTCTCCAACCTGCTGGCCTTCGACCTCGGCTCGCGCGAGGCGGCCTGGCGGTTCCTCGACGCGCTGGAGATCGTCGACATCTCCAACAACCTGGGCGACGCCAAGTCGATGGCCACCCATCCCTCGACGACGACGCACCGGGCCATGCCCGAGGACAAGCGGCTGGAGATCGGCCTGACCGAGGGCTTCGTGCGGATGTCCGTCGGGCTTGAGGACCTTCGGGACCTGACCCGCGACATCAGCCGGGCGCTGGACGCCGCCTGATGACCCGCATCCGCCGCCGCGGCACGCCGGACAATCCGGTGTACGAAGCCCGCACCCGGGACGTCCTGGTGCGGGTCGCGCCGGCCTACATGGCCGAGCAGTCGCAGCCCGAGGAGGGCCAGTGGCTGTGGACCTACGTGGTCGAGATCGAGAACCACGGGACCGAGACGGTGACCCTGATGTCCCGCCACTGGATCATCACCGACGCCCGCAACCGGGTCGAGGAGGTCAAGGGCCCGGGCGTGGTCGGCGAACAGCCGGTGCTCGGCCCCCGCGAGGCGTTCCGCTACAACTCCGGCTGCCCGCTGACGACGCCGTCGGGCAGCATGCGCGGGACCTACCAGATGGTCACCGCGGCGGGCGAGGCCTTCGACGTCGAGATCCCGGCCTTCTCCCTGCACCTGCCCGGCGCGCTGCGGCGGGTGAACTGATACCGGCGTTCAGCGACCGTTCAGGCGTCGCCTCCGCCTATGAGCGCCTCGACGGGAGGCGGACCATGCGCGGATTTCGGATGGCCGGAGCCATGATCGGCGCGGCGCTGCTGGGCGCCTTCGCGCCGCCGACGGCGACGACGACGGCCTTCGACTTCTGGAAGACCGGCGACGGCATGCTCGCCTACCACCGCCTCCAGGGAGACTGCGAGACCCTGACCCACAGCTTCGGTCGCAACGCCGCCTGGGGCCGCCGGGAGATGCCGCTGGCGGACATCTCCGTCGAGGTCATGCCCGCCGCCAGCGGCGCCGAGGCGCGGATGGTCTTCACCTGCCAGTCGGGAACGGCCTGCATCCGGGCCGGGGCCTATCGCACCACCGACGGCCGTTTGGCCACCCATTCGCTGCCGTTCGGATCGCTGGAGCGGGCCGTCGTGTTCGAAACCGCAGTCGCCGACCTGCGCCGGGCCTGTTCGGCTCGGGGCGCGCCGGAGGGCGGCTAGCGCGTCGCGGCGAGATGACATCAGTTTCCGCTTGGTCATTTCTCGCAATGGGACATTAAATACTCATTATAGGCTTGATTACATAATTAATGCGGCGGACACCATGGGCCAATTAACTCACTCCGGGTAAAACTTCACTCATTCCGCACTTGGCAATTAAGATATCGGAAACGGCAAAACCACGATGATCCAGCCGTGTTGCAACGGTAGAACGCCATGATGACATCTCTCGGGCCGGCCGCCCTCGCGGGCCACATCGCTCCAGCCCGGTCGGAAGGCGCGCCCGCGGTCACGGGGCCGGCGGCGGCGGCGGCGGCGACAACGCCCCAAGCATCGCGCCTGATCATCGATCGTGACCACCAGAGCGGGGCCTATGCCTTCACGGTCGTGGACGCCAGGACCGGAGCGGTCATGTCGCGCTACCCCGTCCGGACCGTCCGCGATATGGCCTCGGCGGCCGACTACCGGCCAGGCAGCCTTGCCAGGCTCAGCGTTTGAAAGTCATGACACGCGCGCCATCTGTGATGTTAGTGACGCAGCCATGCGAAAGAGGTCAGGACCTCGATTCCATCGCCGACTGGTCCGCTCGCCAAAAACGCACGGTAGAACCCATGACCGAACACTATGATGCCGACAAGGAGATGTACCTTCTCGCTCAATCCATAGATCATTTTCTCGACACGGCGTCCCTGATGTCGAGGCCGTTCATGAATGACTACACGACGATGATCGTGTTCATGTCGATACTGAGGGCGTCCGTCAGCCACCTGAACCGCGACCGCAGCCCAAGGCCTGAAGCTGTGTCAGGCGTCTTTCCAGACACCTTGCGGCGACCGGTCTCGATCCTCGCCATCTCCGACCTCACCGGCTTTCCCTACGAGACGACACGCCGACATGTTCTCAAACTGGTCGAAGGCGGCTTCTGCAGCAGACTGGGCTCCCGGGAATTCATTGTCTCCGAGGAAGTCCTGCGGGGCGAAGGCTTTACCAGGATGGCGGCTGAGAACCGCCCCCAACTTGTTGACTTCGTGGATCACATCCACCTGAAGCTGCAGTCCTTCAGGTCCGACCCCGTCACGCCGGACGGCGCGACGTCGTCGCAGGATGGCGGCGACGCCCCAGCGGATCCCGCATGGTGAACAAGTCGAACTCGGACAGAAGCCTTGTCAATCTGGAGCGGTCGGGATCAACCGCGCGCATTCTGAACCTGCTGTCGGTGCACAGGCGACAGGCCGGGAACCTCTCCCTGCAGGACAGGCCGATGTTTCAGAGCAAGGCGCTCAATCAGGCGATCATCCTGAAGCACCGGCTTCGACCCCACGAGCGGGAGCTGTTCAGCACCTCACGAACCACGGCCACGAAGGTCATCATACCTCTGGACCGATCCGACCTCAGGGCAGGCGGTCAGTCCTTCTTCATCGGCGAGGAGCGCGTCGACCACATTCTCGAAACGCACTTCTCGGACAACACGCGGCTCACCGCGCAGGATCACATACTCCTCGAGATCTTCGACGACATACCGTCAATGGACCCGTTCCTTCTCCGCGAAACCCTCGCGCGGAACGGCTACTTGCCCGCACTTGAATACTTCAACATCAGTGAAGCCGACCTGCTCCGGATGCGCGAGTTCGTGGAGTCGGAGATGGCTGGCCTGACAAATCTGGTGGCGGGCAACGATGGGCGCGGCGCGACTGATTTTACACAAAAGCTGCTCGCCGAGACGCCTGACGCCTCTTTCGCGCCGCTGCGCGAAGCGCTCAGAATGGATGCCGGGGAATATCGGGACGGCATCTTCGCCTGGCGCGGGCTCCTGTACTATAAGTGGATTTCCTCGTCGACATTGCGCGAGAGCTCGAAGACGTGCGTCGAGATAAGCAATTTCATGCCCGCGCCGCCACGAAGCTTCGAGGCTACGGAATACATCAGAGACTCGAAGAACAAGATCAATACATCGATCAGCCGGGCGGTCGGATACATCATTCAAGCTCTCAGTGACTACGACGAATCCTACAATCGTTTCCTCACCGAGGAGCGCCCGTCGGAGTTCAGGGACTTTCTCCTGAACGCGCCGGCGACCTTCGTGCGCCTTGGCGAAGTGATCGGCTCCCTGCAACACATCAACAGCTTCTGGGCGTTCCGGATGGGCGCGCTCAACCGCGCAAGGATAACGGAAGCCGATTTCGTCGATATATTGATCGACTTCATGTCGAGCCTTGCCTTCGAGCCTGAAGGCTCTGCATCCGCACAGCCCGCGAGGGTCAGGGTGAGCGCCTGACAGGCGCGGAAGCCGCCGGACCTGTAGAGAGAGTTGCCAGCTACACGGTTCCGCCACATCCTTGTTGCCGGATCGCCCGCAGAGGCGACAGGGAGGACAACATGGACACGACCCTTGGCCTGCCGGCCATCCGGACTATCCCGCTATCCGCACCCCTAGGCTGGCTCGCCGACGGCTGGCGCGACCTGATGAAGGCGCCCGGCCCTCTGCTGGTCTACGGCCTGATCGTCGCGGCCGTGAGCTTCGCGCTCTGCTACGGCGTCTACGCCACCAACGGCGCGTTCTGGGTGCTCGCCCTGACCGCGGGCTTCGTCATCATCGCCCCGATCCTGGCCATGGGCCCGTATGAGGCGGGCCGCCGGCTGGACCTGGGCGAGCGACCGACGCTGGGGCAAATCCTCTTCGTCCGCTCCGCCTTCCGCCAGGACGTGGCCTACCTCAGCCTGCTGCTGGTGCTGATCTACTTCCTCTGGGGCCGCATCGCCCAGATCGTCTACGGCCTGTCGACCTTCCACGTTCACCGGGACGTCGAGTCGCTGGTCGCCTTCGCCATCGGCTCGCAGGAGGGCCACGGCATGCTGCTGATCGGCGGCCTGACCGGCGGCGCCCTGGCCTTCGTGACCTACGCCCTGGTGGTGGTGTCGGCGCCCATGTTGCTCAACCCGAACGCCAATGTCTTCGCGGCGGTGGCGACCAGCGTGCGGGCGGTCAACGGCAACTTCTTTCCGCTGCTGCTCTGGGCGGTGATCATCACGGCGTTGCTGCTGCTGTCCGCCGCCACGGGCTTCCTGGCGCTGATCGTGGTCTTCCCCTGGCTGGGCCTGGCCAGCTGGAGGGCCTGCCGGGCGCTGGTCGAGGACCGCGAACAGCCTGCCGATCAGACCGTCGGCGGCGTCATCGCGTAGACGCGGGAGCAGTACTCGCAGGTCACCCGGATCTTGCCGTCGGGCTCGACCATCTCGGCCTGCTCTTCCGCCGTGAAACTGCCGATCACCGAGACGATCCGCTCCTCGGTGCAGCGGCAGAAGGCCTGCAGCGGCCGGGGCTCGAACACGCGCACGCCGTCCTCGTTGAACAGCCGCCACAGTAGCGTGTCGGCCGGCAGCGTCGGATCGATGAGCTCATCCTCGCGGGTGGTGTCGAACAGGATCTGAGCGCGGGTCCAGGCGTCCTCCGTCGAGCCGCGCGCCTCATCGGCGGCGATGTTCTGGATCAGCAGCCCGCCGGCGCGCCACAGCGGGCCCTCGCCGGTGTCGACCTGACCGACGGCCAGGCGGATGCGGGTCGGCGTCTGCTCGGACTGGGCGAAGTACTCCTCGGCGCACAGGGCCAGGGTGTCGCCCTCGATGGAGGTCACGCCCTGGTAGCGGTCCATGTCCGCGCCCTGGTCGATGGTCATGATGAAGACGCCCTTGCCCAGCAGCGCCCGGGCGCCGGGCCGGGCGTTGTCGGCCATCGCCGCCGCCAGCCGGTCAGCGTCGAAGCGGCAGTAGCCGCGCATCGAGCCGTCGGTGTCGTAGTCCACCACCACATAGGCCACCGGGCCGTCACCCTGGGCCTGGACGATCAGCCGGCCGTCGAACTTGAGGCTCGAGCCGACCAGCGCCGCCAGGGCGCAGGCCTCGCCCAGCAGGTTGGCGACCGGCTGCGGATAGTCGTGACGGGTCAGGATTTCGTGCACCGACGCGCCCAGGCGCACGATGCGGCCCCGCACGGGCCAGCCCTCGATCTGGAAGGCGGCGACGAGATCGTCGGCGGGCAGGTTCAGGGTCTCGCTCATGGGGCGGCCATATAGGGGTTCCCGCGCCAGGTTGCGAGCGGCGTGCGCGCGGCGGGTGGAAACCGTCGTGACTTCCGGTCCACAGGGGGCTTGCTGGAGGCGGAGGAAAAGGTCCTGCCTCGCCGTCACGCCTCAGCCGAACAGCCGCCCGGCCGTCGTGGCGATGGCCAGCATGACGGCGACGCCACCGATGATCGGCAGGGTCTGCTGGCGAAACCCACTATTGATCCCGGCGCGAACGGCGCGAAACGTCAGTCTCGCGGCTCGGGTCGCTCGAGCTCTTCCAGGGCCTCGGTCAGCACATCCATGCGCTTGGCCAACGCCACGGCGGCGTCGCGGAGGCCCTGGTTGTAGAAGCGGGGGCCGAGCTTCTCGGTGACGAAGTCGAGCAGGAATTCAGCGTCCATGCCGCCGATCTCGACGTCGCATTCGCGCTTGAGATAATCGCGCAGCAGGTGCGCCAGGTCGCCCCGCGTGGCTCTGTCGAACTCGATGCCAGCCATCGCGGGGTCTCCGTTCCGGGCCCCTAGCCGATCTTGCCGAAGCACCAGGCGAGGATCGACTTCTGGGCGTGGATGCGGTTCTCCGCCTCGTCCCAGACCAGCGAGCGCGGACCGTCGATGACCGCGTCGGTCACCTCCTCGCCACGGTGGGCCGGCAGGCAGTGCAGGAAGACCGCGTCCTTGTCCGCCAGGCCCATCAGGTCCTCGTCGACCTGGTAGGACTCGAAGGCGTCCAGGCGGGCCTCGCCGTCGACGTCGCCCATCGACACCCAGGTGTCGGTGACCACGCAGTCGGCCCCCTCCACCGCCGCGCGGGGGTCGTCGGTCATCTGCACCCGACCCTGCTGCTCGGCCGCGCGGGCCAGGTCGTAGAGGTCGGGGTGATAGGCCGCCGGGCAGGCGATGTTCAGCTTGAAGCCCAGCTTCGGCGCCGCGTGGATGAAGCTGGCGCAGACGTTGTTGCCGTCGCCGACCCAGGCGATGGTCTTGCCTGTCACCGGACCGCGATGCTCCTCGAAGGTGAGAAGATCGGCCATGATCTGGCAGGGATGGCTCCTGTCGGTCAGGCCGTTGATCACGGGGATCGTGGCGTTCTGCGCGAACAGCTCGACATCCTCGTGCCGGTTGGCGCGGATCATCACCGCGTCGACCATGCGCGACAGCACCTTCGCGGTGTCCTCGATCGTCTCGCCACGGCCCAGCTGCATGTCGGACGACGTCGAGATGATCCCCGCTCCGCCCAGCTGCCGGATGGCGGCGTCGAAGCTGAAGCGGGTGCGGGTCGAGTTCTTCTCGAAGATCATCGCCAGCGTCCGGCCTTCGCCCGGGCGATCATGGTCGACCATCGCCTGGGTCCAGCCCCGGCGCGAAGCCTTGCGGGTCCTGGCGTCGTCGAGGATGACCCGCAGGTCGTGAGCGTCGAGCTTCCAGAGGTCGATGAAGTGCCTGACGGTCTTCATGCCGCAGCCTTGGCCCGAACGACCTCGCAGGTCTTCTCGAGCTTCTCGACGACTTCGCGGGCTTCCTCGATGGTCAGGTTCAGCGGCGGCAGCAGGCGCACGCAGTTGTCGCCGCCGCCGGCCACCAGCAGGTGCTGGTCACGGGCCAGGGCCATGAACTCGCGGTTCACCGGGACCAGCTTCAGCCCGATCAGGAAGCCCTTGCCGCGCACGTCGAGGATGACGTCCGGATAGCGGTCCTTCAGGCCGGTGAGCTGCTGGTTGAAGTAGCCGGCCACGTCGCGGACGTTGGCCAGGGTCTCTTCCTTGCTGATCTCGTCGAAGGCCGCCAGGCCGACAGCCATGGCCAGCGGGTTGCCGCCGAAGGTCGAGCCGTGGACGCCCACGGTCATGCCGCGGGCTGCTTCCGTCGTGGCCAGGCAGGCGCCGACCGGGAAGCCGCCGCCAAGCGCCTTGGCCACGCACATGATGTCCGGCGCGGCGTCTTCGGCCCACTCGTGGGCGAACAGCTTGCCGGTGCGGCCCATGCCCGACTGCACCTCGTCATAGATCAGGATGACGCCGTGCTCGCGGGTCAGCGCCCGCAGGCCGGTCAGGCAGTGCTCGGGCATGGCGCGCGCGCCGCCCTCGCCCTGCACAGGCTCGACGATGATCGCGGCCGTCGTCGGGTTGGCGATGGCCGCCTTGATGGCCTCGTGGTCGCCCCAGGTCAGCTGGCTGTAGTTGGGCAGGCGCGGGCCGAAGCCCTCGACATAGGACGGGTTGCCGGCGGCGTTGATCGCCGCGTAGCTGCGGCCGTGGAACGAGCCGTCGAAGCCGTAGATCTCGACCCGTTCGGGATTGCCGCCGGCGGTGTGATACTTGCGCGCCGTCTTCAGCGCGCACTCGATCGCCTCGGTGCCCGAGTTGGTGAAGAACACCACGTCTGCGAAGGTCTTGTCGGTCAGCCGGCCGGCCAGCTCTTCCTGGCCCGGAATGCGGAAGATGTTGGAGACGTGCCACAGCTTGTCGGCCTGCTCTTTCAACACCTCGACAAGGCGCGGATGGCAGTGGCCAAGGCCGTTGGTGGCGATGCCCGCCACGCAGTCGAGATACTCTTCGCCCTTGGTGTCCCAGAGGCGCGCGCCTCGGCCGCGTTCAACCGCCAGCGGGGCGCGGTTGTAGACGCCCATGATGTGGTCGGGGGACGGGGCGGACGGCGTGGACGTGCTCAAGGATGCCTCCCTAAAGCGAGAAAGTCCCCGGCGGTTGCGCGGGGACGGGAAGGCTTAGCCTTCTCACTGCGGATCGATGGAATGTCAAGAATTCGGGGCGTCGGCCAGGCGGCCGCCTCAGCCTCTAGCTCGACATCAGCCGACGAACCGCCGCCTTCAGCAACGCGCGGGCGTAGAGGCGGTGGAACGGGACCATCACGCGGAAGCCGGCGCCGGGACCGCCTCCACCCCTCCGGGGAACGATGGCCGAGCCAAAGTAGAGCCGGGTCGTCGGGCTCGGAGCCGCCGGGTCCACGACGCTCATGAGCCACGAGCGCGTCGATCCCATGAAGTCGCAGAGCAGGATCTGGTCCGCCTCGCGCGCCTCGACGGTCCAGGCGGCGAACCGCTCGGTCTCTCCGACCGCCAGCCGGCGCGCCTCGAGGTCGGTGGACGGTCGCGAAACCAGGAGCGCCAGGACGAGGCGTTCCAGCTTGAACAGGACCGTCGTGTAGAACGCTTCCACGAAGGCCGCCTGGGTCACATGGCCCGGGATAGCGGCGATGAAGCAGTCGACATAGCCGCCCCCGACGCCGTAGCGGGCCAGCAGGGCGTCGGCCGGCAGATCGGCCTCAAACACCCGGCCGGAGTCGTCGCCGACATGGACGCGCTGTCGCCGTGTGCGGTGTTTCTCTGGCAAGTCTCACCCAATCGCCGGGATCACCGGAACACCGGTTGTCAGCGCGTCGCTTCGGCCGTCATCGCGACCTGAACCGCCAGCTTCGCCGCCCGTTCGATGGTCGCCGGATCCACGGCGGACATCTGGTCCTGCGGCGTATGGATCAGGCCCAGGATCCGCGGTGTCGGCCCGGTCGGCTGCTCCCCTTTGGCCAGCTGGGCCATGAAGGCCTCCAGCACATCGACCTCGGCCGACGGCAGGTAGCTGAACGAGGTCGACGGGATCAGCGCCTTGCGGAACGCCAGGTGGTCGCTCGGCGGGTAGGCCTGCAGGCCTCGGCAGGCCTCGGCGGCCGACTGGCAGGCCGCCTTGACGACGCCCTCGAGCGGGACGTCCACTGCCGAGGTTGCGGCCGCATAGAAGGGCGTGTCGCCGTAGGCGTTGACGTCGAAGTTGAAGACGGCGCCGACCCGCTTGCCATCAGGGCTGGCGGCGTAGGCGGCGGCGCCCAGCAGCCCCCGCTCCTCCTGGTCGAAGAAGACGATCCGCAGGCCGCGCTTGAAGGTCTTGCCCTTCAGGTCGTCGGCGGCTCGCAGCAGGGCGACGACCGAAGCGGCGTTGTCGACCACGCCGTTCACCAGTGTGCCGTCCATGAGAACAAGCGCGTCATAGTGAGCGGTCAGGAGAATGTCCTTATCGCCGCCCGGGGCGAGGATCACCACGACGTTGTAGCCTTCGGGCGCGCCGGGCTTGCCGCTGTTGAAGGGGCGAACTTCGTAGGTCAGGCCGCGGGCGTCCAGCAGCGCCTTGAGCACCGCCAGCCGCTCGGCCTGGGTCGGCTTGTCGAAGGCCGCGACCTCTTCCGCGATCGTGACCGGCGCCGCCATCGCGGTCGCCGCGAGACTACACGCCAACAGGCCAGCCAGCGCCAGCGCCTTGAACACCTTCATACCAATCCCCTCGACGCCGAACCCTAGGTCTTCAGCCGCCAGCCGATGATGAACATGCGCCAGCACCAGAGGAACAGGGCGATGTTCAGGACCGCCACCATGATGACCCCGGCCAGCAGGTTGCCGTCGGTATGGCCGATGAAGCCGTAGCGGAAGCCGTCGATCAGATAGAAGAACGGGTTGAAATGGCTGATCGAGCGGAACGGCTCGGGCAGGCGCTCGACCAGATAGAAGGTGCCCGACAGGAAGGTCATCGGCATGATCAGGAAATTGGTGATCGCCGAGAGGTGGTCGAACTTCTCCGCCCACAGGCCGGTGCCGATGCCGACGAAGCCCAGGATCAGTGAAGCGCCGACACTGAAGTAGACCACCGCCCAGAGGTGGGCGACGTTGAGGTCGGTGAACGGCAGCACGGCGATGGTCAGCGCCGTCACCAGGCCCACGACCACGCCCCGCGTCGCCGCGCCCAGCGCGAAGGCCAGCACCTGCTCCAGCGCCGACAGCGGCGGGGTCAGGAAGTCCGGCGTCAGCCCCATCATCTTGGCCTGCAGCAGGCTGGATGAGGAGTTGGCGAAGGCGTTGTTGAGGATGGCCATCATGATCAGGCCCGGCGCCACAAACTCCGAGAACGGGGTGCCGTGGATCGGCGGGGCCGCGCCGCGCACGGCGACGACGAAGACCATCATGTAGAGGAGCGTGGTGACCACCGGCGCGGCCACGGTCTGCATGCCCACCTTCCAGAAGCGCCGCACTTCGCGCTGATAGAGGGTGGCGAAGCCGGTCCAGTTGAAACCGGCATAGTCGCGGGGCTGCGGCGGAACGACGCTTTCGGCCATGTCTTTCATCGCCCCTAGGTGCTCCCGCATCGCCTGGCGCGCAAGGCGCCGGTGAAAATCGGCGACGGAAACCGGTGGCGCCTGTCCTGAATCAAGATGTTGAATCTGTGGACAGACAAGATGGCGCCTATTGTGCCGGTTAACAGAAGGTTTACGATATCTGGTAGCAGGACAGCTCGAAGGGCTGTCCGAACACAAAATGTAGGATCGAAGGCCGGGGGCGCTTTCGACTCCCCCAGGCAGGTGAGGGTTGATCATGGGCTGGACCGACGAACGGGTTACGACTCTCAAGAAGCTCTGGCTCGACGGGCTGTCGGCCAGCCAGATCGCCAAGCAACTGGGCGGGGTGACCCGCAACGCTGTCATCGGCAAGGTTCACCGCCTAGGCCTGTCGGGTCGCGCGGCGCCCTCGCAACCCGCCCGTCCCGCGTTCAAGGCCCCGCGTCCGGCCCGTCCGGTCGCTGCGGCCCCGGCCGCGCCGCGCCGCATGGTCGCCGAACCGTCCGCGCCGGTCGCGGTCAGCAGCGGCCCGACCCTGCCCCAGCCGGTGCACCGCATCGAGGAACCGGGCAGCGCCACGGTGCTGACGCTCGGCGCCCACATGTGCAAGTGGCCGATCGGCGACCCGTCGACGGACGGCTTCACCTTCTGCGGCCGCCGCAACGGCGAGCACGGCCCCTACTGCCGTGAACACGCCCAGGTCGCCTACCAGCAGCCGCAGCCCGGCAAGAAGAAGGGCGGCGCCACGGAGCTGGCCCGCTCGCTGCGCCGCTACATCTAGTCGGCGGTCAGCGTGTGGCGGTGAACGGCCCCTTGTAGCCGTTCGCCATCACCACGCCGGTCATCCGGCCTCCCGACAGCACAGCGTTGTAGTCTGCGCTGAACGGCCTGCCGAGAAAGCTGGACTGATAACTCCAGCTGACCTTGTCGCCGTCGATCCTGCCGCGCGTCAGCGGGTGCGGCTTCCGCGTTCCGCCGTCGTAGCAGGTACCGCCGATGGAGGCGCCGCTGCGGGTCAGGTCGCAGGTCAGGGTGAAGGCGAAGCTTTCCACCTTGGCCTTTACGGCCCAGCTCCCGCTGACCGGATCGTCTGCCCCGAGCGCGGGCGCGGCAAACGTCAGGACGGCGGCGAGGCCCAGCAGGGACGAGCGCATGATCGGATTCCTCTCTTGGAGCCGGAAGATCTAGCGCCGGGCGGGGCGCCGGACAGGGCGGGTTTCGCGCGACTCGCGCGGACCGCTATGGTGGCGCCGTGAGCGATATCGACAGCCAGACCTCCAACGCCCAGGCCTATTCCGTCTCGGAACTGGCGTTCGCGCTCAAGCGGACGCTGGAGGACGCCTACGGCTTCGTGCGGCTGCGCGGCGAGCTGTCGAAGGTGACCCACCACGCCAGCGGCCACGTCTACCTGACCATCAAGGACGACAAGGCGGCCATCGACGGCGTGGTCTGGAAGGGCAGCGTGCGCGGCCTGTCCGTCCGGCCCGAGCAGGGGCTGGAGGTCATCGTCACCGGCCGCATCACCACCTTCCCGGCCGGGTCGCGCTACCAGATTGTCATCGAGACCATGGAGGCGGCGGGCGTCGGCGCCCTCCTGGCGCAGCTTGAGCGTCTCAAGCAGAAGCTGGCGGCCGAGGGGCTGTTCGCCACCGAGCGCAAACAACGCCTGCCGTCGATGCCGTCCGTCGTTGGCGTGATCACCAGCCCGACCGGCGCGGTGATCCGCGACATCCTGCACCGCATCCGCGACCGCTGGCCCTGCCGGGTCGTGGTCTGGCCGGTGGTCGTCCAGGGCGACGCTGCCGCCGGCCAGGTCGCCGCCGCCATCCGCGGCTTCAACGCGATGGAGCCGGGCGGCGCCGTACCGCGGCCCGACATTCTGATCGTCGCCCGGGGCGGCGGCTCGGTGGAGGACCTCTGGGCCTTCAACGACGAGGCCCTGGCCCGCGCCGTGGCCGAAGGGACGATCCCGCTGATTTCGGCCGTCGGGCACGAGACCGACACTACCCTGATCGACTTCGTCTCCGACCGGCGCGCGCCGACGCCGACCGCCGCCGCCGAGATGGCCACGCCGGTGCTGTCCGAGCTCAAGGCCATGGTCAGCGACTACGACCGCCGCCTGACCCAGTGCGGCGGTCGGGCGGTCGAGACCCGGCGCGAGCGGCTGACCGCCCTCTCGCGCGGCCTGCCCCGGCCGGCCGACATCCTGGCCATGGCGCGCCAGCGGCTGGACTACGCCGCCAGCCACCTGACCATGGGCCTGCGCCGCAACGTCGACCTTCATGCCCGTCATCTGGCGCAGGTTTCGGCGCCGCTGAGGCCGGCGATGCTGTCGGGCCGCCGCGACCAGCTTTCGGCGCGGCTCGACCAGATCAACCTGCGCCTCAACGCCGCCCTGCCCCGCAAGCTGGAGGCCGACCGGCTGCGCCTCGCGAATCTGGACAAGCTGCGGCTGACCCTGAACCCCAAGCGCCCGCCGCGGCCGGGCTTCGTGCTGGTCACCCGGACCGATGGATCGATCATCCCGCGCGGCGCAGACCTCGCGGCGGGCGAAGGCGTGAACCTGATGTTCGAGGACGCCACCCGCGAGGCGGTGATCGACGGCGCGCCGTCCGCGGCCCCGGCGCCGGCGGCGCCCCCGCGATCGACGCCGAAAAAGCCGCCGGCGCCGCCCGCCGGTCAGGGCGACCTGTTCTAGCCGCCTCCGGTTCGCTACATTGGGCCTATGAACGCTTTTGATCGCGACATGACCGGGCGGGACCTGGCCGTCCTGCACTACGGTGACGGCGAGTACGCCGTGATGAAGCCGGGCCGCCACGTCGTCTGCGCCGTCAGCGGGGTGAAGATCCCGCTGGAGGCCCTGCGCTACTGGAGCGCCGACAAGCAGGAGGCCTACGCCGGCCCGGCCGAGGCGCTCCAGCGCTGGAAGGACCTGAACCCCTGAACCGCAGGGCGCTCCTCGCGGGCCTGGGCGCCGCCGCCGTCTCGGGGCCCGCCTTCGCGGCGGACCCCGTGGTCCTGGTCAGCGGTCGTCTCCGCCAGGGCGGTTTCGCCGTCGGTCGAACCACTCCCCGCGCCGCGGTGACCCTCGACGGACAGCCGGTCACGACGGCCTCGGCGGCCGGCTGGTTCTTCATCGGCTTCGACCGGGATGCGCCGGCGTCCTGCGAGATCCAGGTCGACACCCCGGACGGCTCGGCCCGGCTTCAACTGGATGTCGTCCCCGGCGACTTCGACGTCCAGCGCATCAGCGGCCTGCCGCAGGATCAGGTCTCGCCGACCGATCCGGCGCTGCTGGCCCGCATCGGGCGGGAATCCGCCCTGAAGTCCAAGGCGCTTGAAAGTCGCTGGGACAGCGATGCGTTTACCGGCGGCTTCGACATGCCCCTGGAAACCTGGCGGGTCAGTGGACGGTTCGGCGGCCAGCGCATTCTCAATGGCGAGGCAAGGCGACCGCACTACGGCGCCGACCTGGCGGCCCCGGCCGGATCGGTCATCCGCGCGCCCTGCGACGGTCTGGTCACGCTGGCCGAGCCGGCGATGCACTTCGAGGGCGGCCTGACCATGATCGACCATGGCGATGGCCTGACAAGCTTCTACCTGCACCAGTCCCGCCTGGACGTCTCCGCCGGGCAGCGGGTTATCCGCGGCCAGCCCATCGGCGCGGTCGGCATGACCGGCCGGGCGACGGGCCCTCATCTGTGCTGGCGGCTGAAGTGGCGTGACCGGAATCTCGACCCCACCGTGCTGTCCGGCTTCCGGGTCCCCGGACTGGGGTAACCTTTCGGTAGGCATGCGCCCTCTATCAAAGCACCCGGGAGCGCCGGGCGGCAAAACGCCGCCTGACGGGACGAGGACACTATGGATCTGGGGCTCGGCGAACTGAAAGTGCTGCTCGTGGACGATAACGACCACATGCGCACGATCGTCGGTACGATCCTGAAAGGCATCGGCATTCTCAACGTCCGGGAGGCCCGGGACGGCTCGGAGGCGCTCGCGGCGCTTCGCACCTGGCCGGCGGACCTGGCGATCGTCGATTTCCGCATGGAGCCGATGGACGGCGTGGACTTCACCCGTCTGGTCCGAAACGCCTCTGACAGCCGCAATCCGTTCCTGCCGATCATCATGATGACCGGCTTCGCCGACCGCCCCCGGGTCGAGGAGGCGCGGGACTCCGGCATCACCGAACTGATCGTCAAGCCGGTGACGGCCCGCGCGATCATCGACCGACTGAATGCCGTGGTTTACCGCCCGCGCCCGTTCGTGCGCACCGCCGATTACTTCGGCCCACGCCGCCGGGGCATCGACGACGTGGCCATCGACGAGCAGCCGGGTAACTTCGCGCACATCTGAAGACCTAGTCGTCCGACGCGGCCAGCCCGCTGTAGGCGTCCTTCGACCAGCGCCGGTGCACCCAGAACCACTCCCCCGGGCGTTTGCGAACCTGTTCCTCGACCATGGCGGTGACGCGCCGGACCCCCTCGGCGATATCCGCCGTGCGATCCCCGGTCCGCTCCAGCACGATCGGCTCATGGACGACGACCCGGAACCGGGCGCCCTTTGTCCGCTCGACCGTCATCGGCTGGAGCACCGTGCCGAACCTCAGCGCCAGGCGCGTCGGCCCGGGCGCGGTCATCACCATGTGCCCGAAGAAGGGCGCCGCCACGCCGCCGTGGTTGAATTTCTGGTCGTTCATCAGGGCCACGGACACGCCCTTGCCCATGGCTTCGAGCATCTCGCGCGCGCCGTCGCCGCCCTTGGGCGCGAACAGGCGGACGCCGTAGCGGAAGCGGCTGTCCCGGATCCGCTTGTCGACATAGGGGTTGTTGGCCGCCCGGTAGGTGATCTCGCACGGCACGCCCGCGTTGACGATCGCGGCGGGCATCACCTCCCAGTTGGAGAAGTGGCCCGAGACGAACACCACCGGCTTGCCGCCGGCCGCGATCTCGGCCAGCCGCTCGCCGCCCACCACCTCCACCCGTCCCGTCGAGGGCAGGATGCGGTCCATGTTCGGAAACTCGGCCACCGTGCGGCCGTTGCTCTCCCACTGTTCCGCCAGGATCTGCCGCCGCCAGTCGGCGTCCCTTTCCGGGAAGGCCAGCATCAGGTTCTGCTCGGCCACGGCATGGGTCCTGGTCAGGGGCCCGATCAGTCGGAACAGCCGCCCGCCGAGCCATGAGGCCAGGTCGAGCGGCAACAGCCTGAACAGCCCGTTGAACAGGTCGAACGCCAGCGCCTCGAGGCGCCAGGCGATGTCTTGCCCCATGGGCGTTTGTGAGGGCGGCTTCGCCATGACGGTGGTCTAGCGCGGTTCGCGCGGACCGAACAGGGAATCGCCCGGGGGATGATCTCCCTACGGGCGGGTATCCACAGGACGGACTCACTTGGCAGGCGACTTGCGGATGTCACATCAGGCTGTTTCGTTCCGGGACAGCCGTCAGATGCAACAACACGGGGGCGTCAGCCCATGGGCAACGACATCGACGTTCATCTCGGCAAGCGGCTTCGTCGCCGTCGCCGTCTCCTCGGCCTGACCCAGCAGCAGCTGGCCGGCACGGTCGGGGTGCGCTTTCAACAGATCCAGAAGTATGAGTGCGGCGCCAACCGCATCTCCGCCTCGCGTCTGTGGCAACTGTCCGAGGCCCTCGAGGTCCCGGTCGGCTACTTCTACGACGGCCTGTCCGACGCCGACCGGCGCGAACTGGCCAACCAGGACTCCAACGAGGGCGGCGAGATGTTCGCCCGCAAGGAAACCCTGGACCTGATCCGCGCCTACTACCAGCTCGGCGAACGCCCGCGCCGCCGCCTGCTGGATCTCGCCAAGTCGCTCAACGGCGAAACCGACGCCGCCTGAGCTGCGTCAGTGGTTGTTGCATTGTGCGGTGAGGCCCCGAGCCCTTGCTGACCGCGTCTCCTCACGCGGGCGGCAAGGGTCCCGGAGTCCCCGGAATCGCGCGTCGAACGGCGAAAGCGGTCTTCCCTTTCGCCTGCGGCGCGGTAATTCCACCGCATGACGCTCTCCCCTGACAAGCTCGCCGAGCTCGACGCCTTCCTGATCGAGCTCAACCGCGCGTCCGCCGGCGCCATCCTGCCGCTGTTCCGGGCCGACCATGGCCTGGAGAACAAGCTGGCCGGCGGGTTCGACCCGGTGACCGAGGCCGACAAGGGCGGCGAGCGCGCCATCCGCGCCCTGATCGCCCAGCGCTACCCCGACCACGGGGTGATCGGCGAGGAATACGGCGAGGACCGCCCGGACGCCGAGTTCGTCTGGGTGCTGGATCCCGTCGACGGCACGCGGGCCTTCATCGCCGGCCTGCCGCTGTGGACCACGCTGATCGGCCTGCGCCACGCGGGCGTTCCGGTCCTGGGTTCGATCGGCCAACCCTATCTGGAAGAGATCTATATCGGCGGGCCCGCCACGGGCTCGCGCCTGATCAGCCGCGCCGGCGAGACGCCCCTGCGCGTAAGACCCTGTCCCAAACTGACCGACGCCATCATCTGCACCACCGACCCGGCCATCCTGACGGGTCCGGAGCTGGGCTCATGGACCCAGGTCCGCGCCGCGGCCCGCCTGGCCCGCCTGGGACTGGACGCCTACGGCTACGCCATGGTGGCCATGGGCAAGATGGACCTGGCCCTCGACACCGGCCTGAAGGTCTGGGACGTCGAGGCGGTGATCCCGGTGATCCAGGGCGCCGGCGGTGTCGTCACCGACTGGTACGGCCGCCCGGCCCGCACCGACGCCGGCAAGTTCGCCTTCGCCGGCGACCCGGCCTGCCTTGAGGAGGCGCTGGTGACGCTGAAGCGGTCAGCGGCGCATTAGGGTGTGAACCTGGGAGCCCGGCGAGGCCGGCTTCAGGCCTCAAGGCCAATGGCCGCTCTCGCGCCGATGCAGCGACCGCCTGGGCGGCAGCGGTTGCCTGAATCCATAAGGGCGGGGGCTTTTCAGCCGACGGAAGTCCCCCTGACAGCGCCGGCGCGAACTACAGGAGCCGTGACTGCGCGGACAGTTACATATTGGCTAGTCCGCAGGCTGACAGCGTTCCGTGATCTGCTAAGCGTAGAGGGTCAGACAGGGTTGATCATGTCCAAGAACCCCGCCAGCGAGATTGATGCCCAGGGTGCGCCGGGCGAGGGCGGGGGGCTGGGCTCGTTGGGGCGCAGGCTGGGGCTCGTGCTGGGCCCGGCGATTGCGGCCGGACTTCAGTTCATGGGCGCGCCGGAAGGCCTGTCTGTCCAAGCCTGGTGGGTCGTCTCGATCATGGCCCTGATGCTGGTCTGGTGGGTGACCGAGGCGGTCCCGATCGCCGCCACGGCCCTGATCCCGCTCATTGCCTTGCCGCTGACCGGGGCGGCGAACACCGCCGAAGCCGCAAGGCCCTATGCCGACCCGATCCTCTTTCTGTTCATCGGGGGCTTTATGCTGGCAGCCGCCATCGAGCGCTGTGGCCTGCACGCCAGGATCGCCCTGACGGTGGCCGGCGCCGTGGGCGCCCGTCCCGCGGCCCTGGTCGGGGGCTTCATCCTGGCGGCGGGGATGCTCTCCCTGTGGATTTCCAACACGGCCACGGCCCTGATGCTGACGCCCATAGCCGTCGCCGTCGCCGGCGCCATGGCCGACAACGGCCACCGGGATACCCGCCTGGGCGCTGCGCTCGTGCTGGGTGTGGCCTATGCGGCGTCCATCGGCGGCATGGGAACGCCCGTGGGGTCTCCGACGAACGTGATCGCCATGGCGTTCCTGAATGAGCGAGGGGTGGACCTCTCCTTCGTTCAGTGGATGATGCTCGGCGTTCCGGTGGTCGCAGTTCTGCTGCCTGTCCTGTGGTTCATCGTCAGCCGGGGCCTGGTGGCAGCTACGCCCGATGATGTGGCCCGGGGGCGTGGCGTGCTGCGGCGCGCCCGCGAAGCGCTCGGCCCGGCCAGCCCCGCGGAACGGCGGGTTCTGGTGGTCTTCGTCGTCGTCGCCTGCGCCTGGATGCTGCGCGAGCTTGTGCTGGTGAAAATTCCCGGCCTGGAACGGCTGAGCGATATGGGGATCGCCATCGCGGGCGCGCTCGCCCTCTTCCTCCTGCCATCCGGTGATCCCAAACGACCTCGACTGCTTGACTGGTCCAGCGCCGAGCGCATTCCCTGGGGCATCGTCATCCTGTTCGGTGGCGGGCTGTCGATTGCAGCCGCCATGGACAGCACCGGCCTGTCCGATTGGCTGGGCTTGGCGATGCAGGGCCTGGAGGGCTATGAGCCCCTGGTCATTCTGGTCGTGCTTTTGCTGATCACCCTGATCGCGACCGAAATGATGTCGAACGTTGCGACCCTGACGGCCATGTTGCCCATTGTCGCCGCCCTGGCCGTCGCCTTGGGGATCAATCCGTTGCTGCTGGTCTTCCCCGTGACCCTGACGGCCAGTCTGGGCTTCATGCTGCCGATCGCCACCGCTCCCAACGCCATCGCTTTCGCCACAGGCCTGCCGTCGCTTCGAACCATGTTGTGGAAAGGGTTCTTCCTCAATGTGGCGGGCATAGCGGCGATCATGGCGGTGAACGCCCTGCTGGCGGAAACGGTCCTGGGTTGAGCCGGGTACGGAGAGCGCGTCCGCTCCTCGGTTCCGACGCGGCGCACCTTTCGGTCGCGTCGGCGCGCTGATCGAGCGTTTGGAAGAGACCGCGACGCATTCGAACGCAGGGCGCCATTTCGCAGAGTGGCGCTTGGGCGCAAAGCGGGGAGCCCGGGAATGACCGAGTTTGGCGCTGAGCTGCCTCCGGTCCTGTTCCAGGGGCAGGTCCGCTAACCAGCCCGAACAGACCCCGGCGACGTCCGAGGCGAGATGGTAGCGACTAGCCGTTCGCGACCGCGGCCTTGAGCTCTTCGATACGCCGACCATCGGCCGGATGGGTCGACAGAACTTCAGGGGGCCGACCCAGGCTGCGCGCCGCCCGCGCCATACGCTCCCAGAAGCTCACCGCCGCGGCGGGGTCCATGCCGGCCTTGCGCATCAGGTCGATACCGACGCGGTCGGCCTCAAGCTCGTGACGTCGGGCGTAGGGCAGGATCACGCCGAACTGGGCGCCCAGGCCCAACGCCGCGCCCACCTCGTCGGCGTACTGGGCGTCGTCGCCGCTCGACACCACCAGCTGGGCCAGGCTGACCCCGGCCTGCGCCGCCAACTGATGGCTGACCCGCTCCGCCGGATGGCGCGCCAGGATATGCCCGATCTCATGGCCCAGAACGGAGCCGACCTCATCATCGCTGCGCGCCAGGTCCAGCAGCCCCTTGTAGAAACCCACCTGTCCATTGGGCAGCACGAAGGCATTGAGCTCCGGCGACTCCAGCACCGTGAAGGACCATTTCAGGTCGGGCCGGTTTGCGGCCAGCGCCAGCGGCCGGCCGATCCGGGCCAACCGCGCCTGAACGTCGGGGTCGCGCAGGGGCGGCGTCTGCGCCACGATCTGGGCCCAGGACGCATCGGCCATCTCCGCAAGCTGGCTGTCAGACACCACCACCAGCTGTCGCCGGCCCGTGGCGGCGTTCTCGCTGCACCCCGCCAGGCTGACCGCCGTCAGACCCGCCAGAAGACCGCGCCGGGACAGCCGCGCATTACAGACGCCGCACATCGGCCGGCCTCGGAGGATGAACTTCGAAAGGGCCGCCTGCGCGCAAGATCGCCGAAACGCTGAGGTTCTGGATGCTCTGCATGCCTGCCCGAAAGCTGTCAAAGCGGTAGACCGCTCCGCACGTGGAAGGTGGCAGGTTCGGTGCTGTCAGGCAAACGGCAAGATGTCTCCAGCGGGGCGCCGGCATCTGTGGACGGCCCCCGCGCTGCAAGCGTGAAGTTGGGTTGACGTGGAGATCTGTCGGGGTGCGGCCGACTGTCCGGCCGGGGCGTTGTCATGTCTGGAGACAATGTTCCGGCCCGATGCATTTGGTCCGCTTTCCACCCGCTGGCGACATTCGGAATGTCGGCTTGCAGCGTGACCGCTTCGCCGTGACACAGCTCCAAACAACCCGGCTAGAGCGCTTCTACGAACCCGTCGAACTCACGCCAGACGACGGCGCGGATGGCGTCGGTTTCCTGGAACAGCTCGTGATAGGCGCCGGGGATCTCGATCCAGCGGCCCCTGGGGATGCGGGCGGTGATCAGCTGCTGGTCGGCGTTGTCGACCAGCTTCTCCTGCTCCGCGCCCATGACCAGCACCGGGATGTCGATCGCCGTCACCTCCGGCGCGCGTTTGAGCCAGGCCGAGGCGGAGAAGGCGAAGTCCAGCCAGCCCCAGGTGCCGGCGTTCAGGCTGAGCAGCGGCTCGGCGGCGACCAGCCCCTTGTTGCGCGCGTACCGGCCCGGATCGTGGGTGACGATGTTGGCCTCGAAGGTCTCGCCGTGCGGGTCGCCCGGACTGCCCAGGATGTAGTCCTCGGCCTTGACCCGGGCCATCACCCAGGCCAGCGCCCGCGCGGCGCGCTTGGGGCGGTTTCCGGTCTGCAGGCCCAGCATCGGCGCCGAGAGCACCGCCGCCCTGAAGTCCCCGACGCCATGGGCCAGCGCCAGCAGGGTCAGGCAGCCGCCCATCGAATGGCCGACGGCGATCCAGGGCTTCGGCAGGCGGGTCTCGAAATGCGCCAGCAGGGCGCGGTAATCCTCGACGAAGTCGGCGAAGCCTTTCGCGTGGCCCTTGAGCCGGTCCTCCAGCGCGCGGTGGGAAAGCCCCTGCCCGCGCCAGTCGTGGACCAGGACCACGAAGCCGCGCGCCTGCAGCTCGCCGACAACCTCGTAGTACTTCTCGATCGGTTCGGTGCGGCCGCCGCTCAGGACGACCGAGCCGCGCGGCTGACCGGCGGGCAAAAACAAAGCGGCGCGGAGGCGAACCGCCCCCGCGCCGCTGAACCATTCCGCCGTTCCGTTGGACGGAACGGGCGCCTCGGCGGTTGAAACCAGAGGCGCTTGCTCGCTCATGAGACCCTTAGGCCATCTTCGCGAACAGGGCCGACATCTTCGGCTGCAGCGACATGGCCAGGCCCATGTCGGACAGCTTCAGACGGCCGGACATGAAGGCCATCGTGGCGTCGAGCTTGCCCGCGCCCATTTCCAGCAGATCGGCCATGGAGATGGTCATGGTCAGGTCGGCGGGCAGGTCGTCGTTGGTGACGGTGCCACCGTCGATGTGGATGAAGCCGTCGCCCTTGAGGTCGAACTTCATGGTCTTGCCCAGACCGGAATCGTCGCCGACGGCGGTCTTAACGCGGTCGGTAATTTCTTGCAGCGTAGCCATTGGCGGCCTCCCGTTTTTCGATGCGACGAATTTGGTAACTTGGCCGGGCTCGCCACACAAGCGAACTGCGGTCGGCCAGCGAAAAAAGATGACGCCCCCGCCATTTTCGCGCACCGTTGCGATCTATTCTCAAGAGCGCGCCGGGAGACATGCCGTGACGGACCTCACCCTGGACGACCTGGACCGCGTCTACAGCCAGCCCCATCCGACGACGAAGGCCAAGTCGCCCGACCCTGCCGAGCCTGTCTGAGATGGTCATGGACCAGCTGGGGATCGGCAAGCCGACGTTCGACGAGGCGTCGGTGATCGAAAGCTACAGGAAGCAGCGCTGGAGACTACTTCGTCTTGCCAGACAGAAGCGCGCGCGACGGCGTCCTGGCGAACTTCAGCGACTGTGCGCCGGGCAAGGCGGAGGGACGGTAGAAGGCCATCCCCTTGAACTGGGGCAGCGGCGCGGTCTTGCCGTCGGGCAGCAGCGCGTTGCCCGCCGGGGCCCCCGCGAACAGCACCTGCTCCATCTTCGGCACGGCGAAGCCGATCACCCCGGCGCGCTTCTTGATGGCGGTGTTGCACTGCTCGATGGCGGCGACGAGGTCGGCGGTGGCAACCGTCTCGCCCAGCCGCACGACCGGCTGCAGCTCCATCGAGACCGAGAACTTGTCCGTCGGGTTCTTCCGGTCGACGTCGAGGACGCCATCCTTCATCTCGGCCAGGGTCGGCATGCGGGTGACGCGGCCGTCCGCGGCCTGGGTCAGCAGCGTCCGCCCTCCGCCCGGCATGACCACGAACAGGCTCTGTCCCCCGGCCGGCTTGCCGTTGACCTTCAGGTAGTAGGCCATCACGAACCGCGACCGCTCGGCGGCCGGGATGCTCAGGTAGAGGTCGTAGTAGGGGAAGACCTTCTTGAGCGGAGGTCCGGGCTTCTTCTTGTCGTCCGCCGCCAGCGCCGCGCCGGGGGCGACGGCCAGGGCGGCAGCGGTCAGGATCATGTCGCGACGGGTGGCGCTCATGTCGGCTTCACCAGCTTGAGGGTCATGCGATCGCTCTCGCCGATCGCGTCGTACTTGCTGTGGTCGAACCCGGGTTGCGGCGGCTGGCCGCGCGGCGCCGACAGGCGCGTGGGCGGCAGGGTCCAGACGCCGAACGGGTGGTCCTTGGTGTCCTTGGGATTGGCGTTGATCTCCGACTGCGCCGCCAGCTTGAAGCCGGCTTCCTGCGCGAGCTGCAGCGCGAAGGCGGTCTGCACATAACCGTCGGCGGCCAGCACGTCCTGCACCTTGCCGGGTGTGGCGCGGTGTTCCTCGATGCCCAGCACGCCGCCGGGCTTGAGCGCTGCGAACGCGGCCTTGAACGCCTTGTCGGCGATGCCGGCGGCCATCCAGTTGTGGAGGTTGCGAAGGAACAGCACCAGATCGGCCGACCCGTCCGGCGCGACCGGTCCGCTGGTCGGTCCGAAGGCGGTGACCTCGACCTCGCCATACAGCTTCGGCTTGGCGGCCAGCCTCGCCTTGTAGGCCTCGACGATCCGGGTGGTGGTCTCGTCGGTCGGCTGCAGGTTGGCGGCGTAGAGCTTGCCCTTGGTCTGGGCGAGGTAGGGCGCGAGGATGTCGGTGTACCAGCCGGCGCCGGGCCAGAACTCGACCACCGTCATGCCGGGCGCGAGTCCCCAGAACGCGAGGCTTTCCACCGGATGGCGCCAGGCGTCCCGCGCCTTGTCGGCGGCCGACCGCCAGTCGCCGGCGAGGTTTCCCGCGATGGTGTCGGCTCCGCCCCTGGCCTTGGGCTTGGCGGCCGGAGCAGCGCCGGCGTCGGCGGCCTTCTCGCCCTTGTCAGGACCACAGCCGGCCAGAGCAAGGCCTATCCCCCCCGCGAGGAACAGACGGCGGGACGCTCCGGACGCGACCAATGACATGAACTCTTCCGACAAGGCCGCCCCCGCAACGCCTGCGAATGGCTTACAGCGACCGGCCCCCGAGGTCAAAAACCGCTACTTCGGCTTCACGAACCGCAGGGTCATCCGATCGCTCTCGCCGATAGCGTCATATTTTGTCCGGTCGAAGGCGGGATTGGCCGGCTGGCCGGCCGGGGCGGTGCGCTTCACCGGCGCCAGGGTCCAGACGCCGAAGGGGTGATCCTTGGTGTCCTTGGGGTTGGCGTTGATCTCGGACTGGGCGTCCAGCTTGAAGCCGGCCTTCTCGGCCGCGGCCACCACGGTGGCGACGGATACGTAGCCGTCGGTCACGCCGGCCACTTCCGGACGGGGATCGGCGCGGTGCTCCTCAACGGCCAGCACGCCGCCGGGCTTCAGGACCGCGAAGAAGTCGGCCATCGACTTGGACAGCATGCCGTCCTGGTACATGAAGTTGTGGATGTTGCGGGCGGTGATGACGATGTCCGCCGAACCCGGCGCGCCGAGCGGGCCGGAGACCGGGCCAAAGCCGGCGTACTGGATCGCCCCGTACTTGCCGGCGTCGCTGAACTTCGCCTCGAAGTCGGCGCGCGCCTTGCGGGCGCCGTCGGAGATCTTCGGATTGTTCAGATCGGCGGCGGTGGCGACGTAGGTTCCGCCGGTCGCCTTGGCGTAGGGCGCGAGAATCTCGGTCCAGTAGCCGCCGCCCGGAGACACCTCGATCACCGTAAGGCCGGGCTTCAGGCCCCAGAATTTCAGGCTCTCGTAGGGATGCCGCGCGCCGTCGCGGGCGACATTGGCGGCCGTCCGGTCAGCGCTGGCCACGGCGGCCTTCAGCGCGGCGTCGTCGCCGGCGCGGGCGGTCATCGCAACCCCTCCGGCCAGCAGGAGGCCCGTGGAAAGGGCGATCGCCAGTCTGCGCGTCATCATAGCCGTTACTCCCTGATCGTTGTCCGGAGATACCCTAGCGATCGGCGGTCGGCGATCAAGTGAGGGTCTTGAAACCGCTGACGACGGCGCCCACCTTGTTTGTCGAAGGCGCCGGTTCCGGGCCTTCCGGATCACAGGCGGGCGCTTCGGGCCCGGCGACGATCCGCACACCCAACGCAACCTTGCTTGTTCAAGAAGGATGTAACGCACATGCGCACTGTTGATTTCTCCCCCCTGTACCGCTCCGTCGTCGGCTTCGACCGCCTCGCCGCCCTGCTCGACCAGGCCGCGGCCCAGGACAGCGCCGCCGGCTATCCGCCCTACAATATCGAGCGCACCGACGAGAACGCCTACCGCATCGAGATCGCGGTCGCCGGCTTCCGTGCGGACGAACTGGCCATCGAGGTGAAGGAGAACCTGCTGACCGTCACCGGCCGCAAGGCGGCCAATGACGACGCCCGCAAGTTCCTCCACCGCGGCCTCGCCGAGCGCAACTTCGAGCGGCGCTTCCAGCTGGCCGACTACGTGGTCGTCACCGATGCGGCGCTGGACAACGGCCTGCTCTCGGTCTCGCTGAAGCGTGAACTGCCTGAAGCCCTCAAGCCCCGCACCATCGCCATCAACACCGGCGAGAAGCTGATCGAGGGCAAGAGCAAGAAGGCGGCGTAAGCGTCGCGACCGAACGACTATCCCCAGTAGTCAGGGAAGGGGCGGCGCAGGGCGTCGCCCCTTTTTCTATGCCGCTTCCAGCCCGATCGTCGTGCTGATCTCGGCGTCGCGGAACGAGGTCTTGTCCATGCGGGCGCCGGTCAGGTCCGCGCCGCGCAGGTCGGCGTTGTCGAGCACCGCCGAGGTCAGGTCCGCCGCCTGGACGTAGGCGTAGCGCATGGTGGCGCTGCTCAGCGAGGCGGGATTTACCCGCCCGGGACCCAGCGGCAACACGCCCAGGATGGCGCCGCGAAGGTCGGCCTTGGTCAGGTTGGCGCCGGCCAGCCGCGCGCCGCGCAGGTCGGCCTTGACCAGGGACACGCCGCGCAGGTCGGCGCCCTCCAGGTTCGCGCCCTGCATCTGGCACCCGCTCATGTCGAGCCCGACCATGCAGGCGCCCTTCGCCGACATGGCCGTCAGGCGCCCGCCCTTCAGGACGTCGCCGAGGGGACGCAGGTCCTCGCCATCGAACTTCGCGGGCGCGCCGCGCGCGCCGCCGCTCTCGCACCAGGCCCGATTGCCCTGGACCATGGCCACGAAGCCCGCCACGCGCGCCAGGGCCGCCGGGGTCGGGGCTCGCAGGCAGCCTTCGAGCTTGGCGCCGTTCATGTGGGCGACCGCGGTGTCCAGCGCGCCCAGGATGGCGCCCGACAGGTTCGCGCCGGTGAAGTTGGCGCCGCCGATGTCCGCGCCCTCAAGGACGGCGCCGGACAGGTTGGCGTCCTTCATGTTGCAGTTGGTCAGCTTGGCGCCGCGCAGCGAGCAGTCGGTGAAGTCGGCGGCGAAGGCCGAGACGCCGGCGAATTGCGAGCCGTCCAGGGTGGCCCCGGAGAAGTTGGCCCCGTCGGCGTCGCCGCTGCGCGCCTCGTGCTGCAGGACGCTGAGGCCCTTGCGCGGATGCGGGATGGCGATCTGGCCTTCGCGGAAATCGGCCTGGGTCAGGTCGGCCTGGCTCATGTTGGCGCCGCGCAGGCAGCAGCCACGCAGATCCGCCCGACGCAGATTGGCCTGCCGCAGGTCGGCGTTGCGCAGATCACAGCCGAACAGGTTCGCCCGCTCGAGCCTGGTCCGGATCATGCGCGCGCCATCGAGGATCGAGGCGGAGAGGTCGGCGTCGGTCAGGTCGCGGGTCGCCAGGTCCAGCTTCGACAGATCGAGGAAACGCAGCGACGCCCGCTTGCCGCCGGGCTTGCCGGTCAGGAAGCGCTCGTGCGCGCTGACCATCAGATCGAGCTCGGCCTGGGTCAGTCGACGACGGCCGGAGAGACTGGATTGTGAAACGCTCAAAGCCCCTCCCGAGGTCCGTTGTGACATGCGAGGGCGAAGCGTAACGGCGGTCGCCCAACGTAAGGTTAAAACGTCAGACGAAGCCCTCGAGTCCGCGCGTTCCGTCCAGGATCACGCCGGTCAGAACGGCGGACTTGAGCTGGGCGTTGACGAAGTTGGCCCGCGACAGGTCGGCGCCGCTCAGGTTGGCCTGCCGCAGGTCGGCGCGGGCGAGGTCGGTCGACTTCAGCTGCGCGCCGGAAAGGTCGGCGGCCAGCAGGCGCTCGGGCGCGATCATCAGCGGCCCCAGCTGGGCGTCACGGAGGTCCGATCCCGACAGCTTGGCGCCGGCCAGCCGCGCGCCGCGCAGGTCCGCCCGACGCAGGTTGCAGTGGCGCAGATCGGCGCCCTCGAGCTGGGCGCCCTGAAGCTGCACGCCCTCCATGTCGAGGCCGTAGAACACCGCGCCGCGCGCCGACAGCGCGGTCAGGTCGAAGCCGCGCGCCGAGCCCAGCCCGCGCAGGTCGGCCTTGTCGAAGGTCGAGGGCTTGCCCTTCGCGCCACCCGTCTCGCACCAGAGCATGTGCTCGCGCAGCATCTCCTCGTAGGGCAGGTCGTTCAGCGCCATGCCGGCCGGGGCGTCGGTCAGCGCGCCCTCCATGTCCGCGTCCCTGACGTTCCAGGCGTAGGTCTTGGCCCCGACCAGCACCGCGTCGCGCATGTCGGCGCCCGCCAGATCCGCGCCGGAGAGGTCGGCGCCGGCCAGGTTGGCGCCGTTGAAGTTCACCTGCTTGAGGTTGGCCCGCACCAGCTTGGCGTCCTTCAGGATCGCGTCGCTGAAGTCGGCCTTCACGGCCATGATGCCCGACAGCTTGGAGCGTTCCAGGTTGGCGCCGGCCAGGATGGCGCCGCGGGCGTCGCCGCTGCGCGTCTCGTGCTCGTGGATGCGCAGACCCTTGTCGCGGTCCGGCGAGGCGATGGCGCCTTCACGGAGATCAGCCTCGAACAGGTCGGCGCCGGACAGGTTGGCCCCGCGCAGGCAGGAGCCGCGCAGGTCCGCCCGCCGCAGGGACGCCTCGGTGAAGTTGCTGCCCTGCATGTCGGCGCCGAAGAAGCTGGCGTTGTCGAGCTTCGTGCCGACCAGCTTGCAGTCGACCAGATGGGCGCCGGTGAAGTCCGCATCGCACAGGTTCCGGCCAGACAGGTCCAGCCCGTGCAGCTCGCACCAGGCGAACACCGCGCGCGCTCCGCCCATCCGCGCCGAGAACAGGCGATCATGCCTGGCGCATATGATTTCGACGTCCTGTTGCGTCAGGCGTCGGCGTGAACTGTTCGGCGCCGGCACGGCGACCATCGAGCGTCTCCCTGGAGGGAAACTCTATGCACCGTCCGGATTAACGCCTTCCTTCCAGCCTTGATACTCAAGAGCTTTCCACGCCTCATCGCACAACGTTCCGCTTGTGATTGAGACACCCGCCGCCCGCAACCGCTCGATGCCCTGGCCCGAGGCGAAGGGCGAGGGATCCTCACAGGCGATCACCACCCGCGTCACGCCCGCCTCGACCAGCCGCAGCGAACAGGAGGCGGCGCCCGTCGATCGCTCGCCGCAGGGTTCGAGGGTGACGTAGGCGGTGGCGCCCCGCGCGTCGAGGCCCTCCAGCGCCTGCTCCTCGGCGTGCGGCCGCCCGCCGGGCGCGGTCGCCGCCGAGGCCAGCACGACCCCGTCCCGCACGATCACGCAACCGACGACCGGATTGGGCGCGGTCTTGCCGAGGTTGGTCAGGGCCGCCGCGATGGCCTGGCGCATGAAGGTTTCGTCGGAGGGCATCAGGGCCATGCGTCCTTCGCGACGCGATCCCGAGAGATCGCTCCTCAGGATGACGCAGGTGGGTGGGCTGCAACAAAGTTCGTCATGGTGAGGAGCGGACCGCAAGGCCCGCGTCGCGAACCACGCAACTAGAGGGCCGGAAGAGCCGTCGCCCGCGCCGTATCCAGATACCGCGCCGAGGTCGGCTTCAGGTCGCCGTCCAGCTCGATCAGCAGCGGATTGCCGGTCGGGATCTCGACCTCGACGATTCGGTCGTCGGGCACCGAGAACAGCAGCTTGGCGATGGCGCGCAGGCTGTTGCCGTGGGCGGCGACCAGCACGGTCTCGCCGGCCTTCAGCTTCGGCGCGATCTCGGTGTCCCAGTAGGGCTGCACGCGGTCGAGCGTGGTCTTCAGGCTCTCGGTGTCGGGGATGGGCTGGCCGGCGTAGCGAGGGTCGCCCGCGAAGCTCCATTCGCTGGCCGGGTCCAACGGCGGCGGCGGAATGTCGTAGCTGCGACGCCAGACCTTCACCTGTTCGTCGCCGTGCTTCGCCGCCGTCTCGGCCTTGTCCAGGCCGGTGAGGCCGCCGTAGTGGCGCTCGTTCAGACGCCAGTCCTTGACCAGCGCCAGGTCGCCCTGCCCGGCCTCGGCCAGCGCCATCTCGCCGGTGCGGATCGCCCGGGTCAGGACCGAGGTGTAGGCGCGGTCAAACCGCACGCCCGCTTCCTTGAGCAACGCGCCGCCGCGTCTGGCCTGGGCCTCGCCCTCGGCGGTCAGGTCGACGTCCACCCAGCCGGTGAAGCGGTTTTCAAGGTTCCACTGGCTCTGGCCGTGGCGGAGAAGAACGAGCTTTGACATGGGCCGAGGGGCTAAGGGGACGGGCGGGAGAGGTCAAGGGCGATGCGATATCTCGCAAAGCATGCCAGCCTTCACAATCAGGATACGGGCAGGATACGGGGAAAACACCATGATCCGCACCATCGCCTTCCGGGCCGCCGTCGTCGGCTACCTGCTGCTGGCGGTGATGATCATTGCCGGCGGCGCGGCCTGGCCGGGCTACTCGCACAGCAGCCAGTTCATCAGCGAGCTCGGCGCGACCGGCGCGCCGCACGGGCGACTGATCAGCCTCGGGGGCTTCCTGCCGGTCGGCGTCTGCCTGACGGCCTTCTCGATCCTGGCGATGTTCATCGCGCCGCGGAGCGGACTGCGAATCGCCGGCTTCGCATGCCTGTCCCTGTTCTCGCTCGGCTACATCGGCGCCGCCGCCTTTCCCTGCGACTTCGGCTGCCGGCCCGAGACGCCGAGCTTCTCGCAGATGATGCACAACCTGACCGGCCTCGGCGGCTACCTCGGCGGGCCCATCGGCCTGATCCTCCTGGGCGTCGCCGCCCGCCGCTGGCCGGGCGCGACCTGGCTTTTCCCGCTGGGCGTCGCCTGCGGCGTGGTCGCGCTGCTGGCCTTCATGCTCATGCTGGCCGAGCCGCCGTTCGGCGGCCTCGTCCAGCGCGTGCTGGAGGGCGCGGTCGCGGTGTGGACCCTCGCCTGTGCCTTCACCCTGAGGCGTCCGGCCTAAGCACGTTCCGCCGCCTCGCCGTCCGCGATGAGCGCTGCTATACCGGCGTCATGCTGCGAGACCGCTACTTCTTCCCTCTCTGCGCCGCCGTGGCGATCGCGATGATCGTCGTGGCGATGGCCGGCCCGTGGGGCGCCAACCCGACGGCGCCTGATCCATCGGCGCCGGCACGGGAGCAGTCGCGGTGAGTTTCGACGCCGTCGCGGTCGGTCGCCGCGTGCTCGCCACCGAGGCCGAGGCCCTGGGGTTGATGGCCGAGGAGCTCGGCGAGGCCTTCGTCAAGGCGGTCGAGGTCCTGTTCGCCTGCAAGGGCCGCATCGTCCTGACCGGCATGGGCAAGAGCGGCCATGTCGCCCGCAAGATCGCCGCGACCATGGCCTCGACCGGCGCGCCCGCCATGTTCGTCCACCCGGCGGAGGCCAGCCACGGCGACCTCGGCATGATCGGCGTCGATGACGTGGTCCTGGGCCTCTCCAAGTCCGGCGAAGTGCGCGAACTGGCTGATATCCTGGCCTACACCAGCCGCTTCGCCATCCCGCTGATCGCCATCACCGCCAATCCCGACAGCGCCCTGGGCAAGGCCGCGACCCTGGTGCTGAAGCTCCCGGACGCACCGGAGGCGACCGGCGAGGTCAGCGCCCCGACCACCTCGACGACCCTGCAGATCGCGCTGGGCGACGCCCTGGCCGTGGCCCTGCTGGAGCGGCGCGGCTTCACCGCCCGCGACTTCCACGTCTTCCACCCCGGCGGCAAGCTGGGCGCCATGCTGCGCACGGTCGGCGACCTGATGCACAAGCTGGAAGAGGCCCCGCTGGCCTCCGAGCACACGCCGATGCCGGAGGCGCTGCGGGTGATGACCGAGCGCAGGCTGGGCATTGTCGGCGTGGTGTCCGAGGACGGCGCCCTCATCGGCGTGGTCACCGACGGCGACCTGCGCCGCAACTTCGCCGACCTGCCCGGCAGGACGGTGGGCGAGATCATGACGCGCAATCCCAAGGCCGTGACGCCCGAGACCCTCGCCGGCGACGCCGCGCGGATCATGAACGACAGCCGCATCACCGCCCTGTTCGTGGTCCGTGACGGCAAGCCCGTCGGCGTGCTGCACGTGCACGACGTCCTGAGCGCCGGGGTCGTCTGAACCGCGCCCGCGGCGCCGCCGGCAGAGGCGCCGCGCCGGGACGACCCGCTAAATTCGCCTCGCCCCCTCACCAAGCCGTCACAGGAGCGTTATAGGGAGCCCGTTCGCAACGCGAGACCTCCCTCGATGCCGTTTCTTCCCCGCGCCGACCTCGTCCCCAACACCCTCGCCTACGAGACCGAACCGCTGGTCAAGGCGACGGGCTTTCGTGAGTACGACGCGCGCTGGCTGTTCGGGCCGGACATCAACCTGCTGGGCATCCAGGCGCTGGGCCTGGGCCTGGGCACCTATATTCACGAGCTCGGCCAGTCGAAGATCGTCGTCGGCCACGACTTCCGGTCCTACAGCCTGTCGATCAAGAACGCGCTGATGCTGGGCCTTGTGGCCGCCGGCTGCGAGGTGCTCGACATCGGCCTTGCTCTGTCGCCGACCGCCTATTTCGCCCAGTTCGACCTCGACGCGCCCTGCGTGGCCATGGTCACCGCCAGTCATAACGAGAACGGCTGGACCGGCGTGAAGATGGGGGCCAACCGCCCGCTGACCTTCGGGCCTGAGGAAATGGGCCGCCTGAAGGAGATCGTGCTCGGCGGAAAGTTCGTCGAACGGGCCGGCGGCAAGGTCACCCAGATCGAGGGCGTCCGTGAGCGGTTCATCGCCGACGTCTCGCGCCGGGTGCAGGTGAAACGCCCGCTGAAGGTGGTCGCCGCCTGCGGCAACGGCACGGCCGGCGCCTTCGTGCCCCAGGCCCTGCGCGCCATGGGCGTGGCGGTGGTGGTCGAGATGGACTGCGAGCTGGACTGGACCTTCCCCAAGTACAATCCCAATCCCGAAGACCACGAGATGCTGCACGCCATGTCCGTGGCCGTGAAGGAACACGGCGCCGACCTGGCCCTGGGCTTCGACGGCGACGGCGACCGCTGTGGCGTGGTCGACAATACCGGTGAGGAGATCTTCGCCGACAAGATCGGCCTGATGCTGGCCCGCGACCTGGCGCCGCTGAACCCGGGCGCCAAGTTCATCGTCGACGTGAAGTCGACGGGCCTGTTCGCCACCGATCCCGTGCTGGAGGCCAACGGCTGCACCACCGTCTACTGGAAGACCGGCCACAGCTACATCAAGCGCAAGACCGCCGAGATCGGCGCCCTGGCCGGCTTCGAAAAGAGCGGGCACTTCTTCCTGAACGAGCCGCTGGGCCGGGGCTATGACTGCGGCCTGACCGCGGCGGCGGCCATCCTGGCGATGCTCGACCGCAACCCGGACAAGTCAATGGCCGACCTCAAGGCCGCCCTGCCCGTCGCTTACACCTCGCTGACCATGAGCCCGCACTGCGGCGACGAGGTGAAGTACGGCGTCGTCGACAAGATCGTCGCCGAGTACGAGGCGCTGGCCGCCGCGGGCGGAACCATCCTTGGGCGGAGGATCACCGAGGTGATCACCGTCAACGGCGTCCGCGTGGCGCTGGAGGACGGGTCCTGGGTGCTGGTCCGCGCCTCCTCGAACAAGCCCGAGGTGGTCGTGGTCGTCGAAAGCACGCGGTCGGAGGACGACATGCGCGCCCTCTTCCGCGAAGAGGTCAAACCCAGACTGGGCAAGCACCCGCAAGTCGGGGCATACAACCAGGAAATCTGAGGATTCCCACGCATGCGCGTCGCAATGATCGGCACCGGCTATGTCGGCCTGGTGTCCGGAGCCTGTTTCGCCGATTTCGGCCATGACGTCGTCTGCATCGACAAGGATGCCGGCAAGATCGATCGCCTGCTGAAGGGCGAGATTCCGATCTTCGAGCCGGGCCTGGACGATCTGGTCGAGCGCAACGTGCGCGAGGGGCGGCTGAGCTTCACACTGGACGGGGCCGAGGCGATCAAGGCCGCCGACGCGGTGTTCATCGCCGTCGGCACGCCGACCCGCCGGGGCGATGGCCATGCCGACCTCAGCTACGTCTACGCCGCCGCCGAGGAGATCGCCGGCCTGATCGACGGCTTCACCGTCATCGTCACCAAGTCGACCGTGCCGGTCGGCACCGGCGACGAGGTCGAGGCCATCATCCGCCGGGTGCGGCCCGACGCGCAGTTCGCGGTGGTCTCCAACCCGGAATTCCTGCGCGAGGGCGCGGCGATCGAGGACTTCAAGCGGCCCGACCGCGTCGTGGTCGGCACTGACGACGAGCGCGCCAAGGCGGTGATGAACGAGCTCTACCGCCCGCTGTTCCTCAACGAGACGCCGATCGTCTTCACCGGCCGCCGCACCAGCGAGCTGATCAAGTACGCGGCCAACGCCTTCCTCGCCATGAAGATCACCTTCATCAACGAGATGGCCGACCTCTGCGAAGCCGTCGGCGCCGACGTGCAGCAGGTGGCGCGCGGCATCGGCCTCGACAAGCGGATCGGCGGCAAGTTCCTCAACGCCGGCCCCGGCTACGGCGGCAGCTGCTTCCCGAAGGACACCCTCGCCCTGGTCCGGACGGCCAGCGACGCCGGCGCCCCGGTGAAGCTGATCGAGGCCACGGTCGCGGTGAACGACGCCCGCAAGAAGGCCATGGCCGGCAAGGTGGCCAAGGCCGTCGACGGCGACCTGAAGGGCAAGACGGTCGGCGTGCTCGGCCTGACCTTCAAGCCCAACACCGACGACATGCGCGACGCCCCCAGCCTGGACATCATCCCGGCGCTGCAGGCGATGGGCGCGACCATCCAGGCCTTCGATCCGGAGGGCCACGAAGCCCGCCAGATGCTCAAGGACGTAGACTTCAAGGCCAACCCCTATGAGGCCGTCGAAGGCGCCGACGCGGTGGTGATCATCACCGAGTGGGACCAGTTCCGCGCCCTCGACCTGGACCGCATGAAGCTCCTGATGAAGAGCCCCACGGTCATCGACCTGCGCAACATCTACCGCCCCGAGGACATGAAGGCGCGCGGCTTCCGCTACACGAGCGTCGGTCGGGGGTAGCCGTTGCGGTCGGCGACATGCACTCCAGTGTGTGTCTCCGGTCGTAGCGTCCCGCCGCTTCAGGGTTCACTCTCCCCCCTCGAACGTGGGGGAGTCGCGGGATGTGGGTGTTGCTGGGCGTGCTGGTGGTCGTGGTCGGGTTCGCCGCGCGGCTGAACCCGCTGCTGACCGTTGTGGCGGCGGCGCTGGTCACCGGGGTGGCGGCGGTCATCGCGCCCGGCGTGACGCCGGCGGTGCTGCTGGCCGGGGCCGGCGAGACGCTGGCCGTGCTGGGCAAGGGCTTCAAGGATAACCGCTACATCAGCGTCACCTGGATGATCCTGCCGCTGATCGGGCTGCTGGAGCGCGAAGGCCTGCAGGAGCGGGCCCGGGTCCTTATCCAGAAGCTGAAGTCGGCGACGACGGGCCGGCTGCTGCTGATCTACCTCGTCATCCGCCAGGGCACGGCGGCGCTGGGCCTGACCTCGCTGGGCGGCCATCCGCAAATGGTCCGTCCGCTGATCGCGCCGATGGCCGAGGCGGCCGCCGAGGCGCGGAACCCCGACATCACCGACACCAGCCGCGACCGGGTGAAGGCCTTCGCCGCCGCCACCGACAACATCGGCCTGTTCTTCGGCGAGGACATCTTCATCGCCATCGCCTCGATCCTGCTGATCAAGGGCTTCCTGGAGACCAACGGCATCATCGTCTCGCCGCTGAACCTGTCGCTCTGGGCCATCCCGACGGCCATCGCCGCCCTGCTGATCCACGGGACGCGGCTGATCCTGCTCGACCGGGCCCTTGCGCGGGAGGCGGCGCGATGATCGGCCTGGAAGTCCTCTACCTGCTGGCCGGGCTGCTGTTCGCGGTCTTCGCGATCGGCTCGGTGACCGACCGGACCAACCCGAAGCGTTGGGGCAACGCCGCCTTCTGGGGTCTGTTCGCGGTCAGCTTCCTGTTCGGGTCCTACCTGAGCGACACGCTCAACGGCGCCATCCTGGTGGCCATGGCCCTGGCGGCCGGCTTCAACCTGCTGGGCAAGGGCGATCCGGTCCCGCAGACCGACCGGGTCGAACGGGCGGAGCGCTGGGGCAACCGCCTGTTCCTCCCGGCCCTGATCCCTCCGGTGGTGACCCTGACCGGGTCGCTGACCCTGAAGCACGTGCAGATCGGCGGCGTCCCGCTGGTCGACCCCAGGCACGTGACGCTGGTTTCGCTCGGCGCCGGCATCGTGCTGGCGACCGGCGTCGCCCTGGCCCTGTTTCGGGCCTCGCCCGCCGTGGCGGTGCGCGAAGGCCGGCGGCTGATGGACTCCGTCAGCTGGGCCGGCCTGCTGCCCCAGGCGCTGGCGGCGCTCGGCGCGGTCTTCGCGGCCGCCAGCGTCGGCGATGTGATCGGCAGTCTGGCCGGCGATTATCTGCCGCTGAACGGACCGCTGGCGGCGGTGATCGCCTACTCCGTCGGCATGGCGCTGTTCACGGTCATCATGGGCAACGCCTTCGCGGCCTTCCCGGTGATGACGGCCGCCATTGCGCTGCCGCTGATCATCGGCCAGTACGGCGGCGACCCGGCCATCGTCTGCGCCATCGGCATGCTGTCGGGCTTCTGCGGCACGCTGATGACCCCGATGGCGGCCAACTTCAACATCGTCCCGGCGGCCCTGCTGGACCTCCCCGACCGCAACGGCGTTATCAGGGTCCAGATCCCGACCGCCCTTGCTCTGCTCGCGACCAACACGGTGCTTATGTATGCCCTCGCCTTCCGCTTCTGAGACCCGCCTGACGGCCCAGATCGCCGGCCGCTTCGCGCGGGTGGCGCTCGGGCACGTCACCCGCGAGTACCCGCACAAGGCCGACCATGTCTTCAACGGTCCGGAGGACGTCGGCTCGCACCGCGAGCACCATCCGATCTTCTTCGGCAGCTTCGACTGGCACAGCTGCGTCCACGGCTACTGGACCCTGGCGACGATCCTGCGGCGGTTCCCGAACCTGCCCGAGGCGCCGGCCATCGCCGCCCTGCTGGCCGAGCGGATCACGCCGGAAGCGGTCGCCGGCGAACTCGCCTATCTGGACCGGCCGCTGAGCGCCGGGTTCGAGCGGCCCTACGGCTGGGCCTGGCTGCTCAAACTGGCGGCGGAGCTGAAGACCCACGACAATACGGCGCCGTATGAAACGCTGGCGCCGCTGGCCGTCGCTTTCGCCGACCGGTTCAAGACCTTCCTGCCCAAGGCGACCTATCCGCTGCGGGCCGGGGTTCATTCCAACACCGCCTTCGCGCTGCGGCTGGCCATGGACTACGCCGAGACCTGCGGCGACCGGGCCCTGGCGACCCTGGCGCGGGACACCGCCCTGCACTGGCACGCTGACGACGCCGACTGCCAGGCCTGGGAGCCGAGCGGCGACGAGTTCCTGTCGCCGGCCCTGATGGTCGCCGAGTGCCTCCGCCGCATGCTGCCGCCGCACCAGTTCCGCGCCTGGTTCTCCGGCTTCCTGCCCAGGACCGCCGGGCGTCAGCCGGCGACCCTGTTCACCCCGGCCACGGTCAGCGACCGCACCGACGGCAAGATCGCCCATCTCGACGGCCTGAACCTCAGCCGCGCCTGGTGCTGGCGCGGTATCGCCTCGGCCCTGGCCGAGCACGACGACGCCCGCATCGAGGCGCTGGCCGCCGCCGAGACCCATCTGGCCAGCGCGCTGCCCCACGTGGCCGGCGACTACATGGGCGAGCACTGGCTGGCCAGCTTCGCTCTGCTGGCCCTGGAGGGGTAGCGGCCGGGGACCTGCACTGCAGTGCGGGTCCCGGCCAGACCCGCACCGCGAAAACGATCCACAACACCGCCAGCACGACATTGCTGATCGCGAACAGCGTCAGCCGGTGGAAGACCTTGTTGTAGGTCAGATGCACGAGGCTGTGCGCCGCGCGAGTGGCCACGAAGGCCCAGGCTATGCCGAGCGCCAGGCCGTCGACCTGGCCGGTCACGAACAGCGCGCCGCACACCACGTAGAACAGCACCGGCAGCTCGAGCAGGTTCATGTAGTTGCGGTTGGCCAGCGCCACATGGGCCGGCACGCGCGGCGACTCGCCGAGCGCGAAGTCATCGACCGTCACCTGCCGCGCGAACGCCGCCCGGAACCGGCGCAACGGCACCAGACTGAGCACAGTGAAGGTGAGCGCCGCCAGAGCGATCACCGGTAGAAAGATGGCTTCCTGCGCCATGGCCGACCCCCGTCCGTTTTCAAAGCGAACCATGTTCGCCGATCCGGGGAGAATGGCAAGCCCGCCCCTAAGCCGCCGCCTTCACAGCCCCGGCGATGTCCTTGACCAGCTGGTCGACCAGGGCCTTGTCGTCGCCCTCGGCCATGACGCGGATGAGCGGTTCGGTGCCCGAGGCGCGGACCAGCACACGGCCGCTGCCGTTCAGCTTCGCCTCGGCGTCGGCGATGGCGGCCTTGACCTTGTCGTTCTCCAGCGGTTTGCCGCCCTTGGCGAAGCGGACGTTCTCGAGCCTTTGCGGCACCGGCTCGAACTGGCGGGCCAGCGCGCTCATCGGCTTGCCGCTCTGAACCAGCACGGCCAGCACCTGCAGCGCCGCGATCAGGCCGTCTCCGGTGGTGGAGAAGTCCGACAGGATCACATGGCCCGACTGCTCGCCGCCCAGGTTGAAGCCGCCGCCGCGCATCCGCTCCATGACGGCCCGGTCGCCGACGGGGGTGCGCTCCAGCTTCAGGCCCTTGTCGGTCATGAACCGCTCCAGGCCCAGGTTCGACATCACGGTGGCGACGATGCCCCCGCCGGTCAGCCGGTTCTCGGCCGCCCAGGCGCCGGCGATGATGGCCATGATCTGGTCGCCGTCGACGACCTGGCCGGTCTCGTCGCAGATGGCGACCCGGTCGGCGTCGCCGTCCAGCGCGATGCCGATGTCGGCGCGATACTCACGCACCGCCGCCACCATGGCCTCCGGATGGGTCGAGCCGCAGTCGCTGTTGATGTTGAAGCCGTTGGGATCGACCCCGACCTTCAGCACCTCGGCGCCCAACTCATAGAGGACCGCGGGCGCGACCTTGTAGGCGGCGCCGTTGGCGCAATCGATCACGACCCGCAGGCCGTTCAGGTTCAGGTGGCGCGGGAAGCTGGCCTTGGCGATCTCGACGTAGCGGGCCTGGGCGTCGTCGACACGCTGCACGCGGCCGAGGCCGTCGGCGGCGGCGAGACCCTCCTGCAGGCCCTCGTCCATATGGGCCTCGATCTCCAGCTCGCGCTCGTCGCTGAGCTTGTAGCCGTCGGGCCCGAACAGCTTGATGCCGTTGTCGGTGTAGGCGTTGTGCGAGGCGCTGATCATGACGCCGAGGTCGGCGCGCATCGAGCGGGTCATCATCGCCACCGCCGGGGTGGGCAGCGGCCCGAACAGGCGCACGTCCATGCCCATGCTGGTGAAGCCCGCGACCAGCGCCGGCTCGATCATGTAGCCCGACAGCCGGGTGTCCTTGCCGATGACCACCAGGTGACGGCGGCCGTGGTCGCGGCGGAACAGCTTGCCGGCGGCCAGGCCCACGCGCAGCGCGACCTCAGCCGTCATCGGGTGGCTGTTTGCCAGCCCGCGAATCCCGTCGGTTCCGAAATACTTCCGCTTGCTCATCGAGCAGACTCCCCCGCGCGAACCCCGCGCAACAGTTTGCAACGCACTTTTATGCCGCTGGACGTTCAGCCGGTGTTAAACGCCGACCCGGGTACGGTTCGTTCCCGCAAGATCATAACCTCCCGATCGGAGACGACGAAACCGGCATGTGCGGCATCATCGGCATCGTGGGCAAGGCGCCCGTCACCGACCGTCTCATCGAGAGCCTCAAGCGCCTCGAGTATCGCGGCTATGATTCCGCCGGCGTCGCGGTGCAGACCGGAGGCCGCGTCGACCGCCGTCGCGCCCAGGGCAAGATCAGGGCGCTGGAGACCGTGCTGGAGGCCAGCCCGCTCGAATCGCAGGTCGGCATCGGCCACACCCGCTGGGCCACGCACGGCGCGCCGAGCGAGCGCAACGCTCACCCCCACACCTCCGGCCGGGTCACCCTGGTCCACAACGGCATCATCGAGAACTTCGCGGAGCTGAAGGCCGAACTCCAGAAGGAAGGCCGCGTCTTCGAGAGCGACACCGACACCGAGGTCGTCGCCGCCCTGATCGACCACTACCTGGACAAGGGCCAGGCGCCTCTGGCCGCCTTCAAGATGGCTCTGGACCGGCTGACCGGGGCCTACGCCCTGGCGGTGCTGATCGAGGGCCGCGACAACTTCATCATGGGCGCCCGCAAGGGCAGCCCGCTGGTGGTCGGCAGCGGTGACGGCGAGATGTTCCTGGGCAGCGACGCCCTGGCCGTCGGCCCGTTCACCAACAGGGTCACCTACCTCGAGGAAGGCGACTATGTCGCCATCGACCACGACAGCGCCGAGATCTTTGACGTCAACGGCATGCCGGTCGAGCGGCCGCTGAAGGTCGTCTCCGCCGCCGCCGCCCTGGTCGAGAAGGGCAACTACCGGCACTTCATGGAAAAGGAGATCCATGACCAGCCGGAAGGGGTGCAGCGCACGGTCTCGGCCTACATCGACCCGATCACCTCGCGCACCGCCGTGCCGGGCGGCATCGACTTCGCCGCCATCGAGCGCATCCAGATCGTCGCCTGCGGCACCAGCTACATCGCCGGCATGGTCGGCAAATACCTGATCGAACAGCTGGCCGACCTGCCGGTGGACGTCGAGATCGCCAGCGAGTTCCGCTACCGCTCGCCCGCCCTGCGCCCGAGCTCGCTGGCCATCGCCATGTCGCAGTCGGGCGAGACGGCCGACACCCTGGCGGCCCTGCGCCTGTGCAAGAGCCGCGGCATGCGCACGGCCGCCGTGGTCAACGCCCAGGAATCGACCATGGCCCGCGAGGTCGACGTCGTCTGGCCGATCCACTGCGGGCCGGAGATCGGCGTCGCCTCGACCAAGGCCTTCACCGCCCAGGTGACGGTGCTGACCGCCATCGCCGTGGCCGCCGCCGCCGCGCGGGGCCGGATCGACACCGCCGAGGAGGAGCGCCTGGTCAAGGTGATGCTCGAGGCGCCGCGCCTGGTCAGCGAAGCCATCGGCATGGAGGACGCCGTCCGCGCCGTCGCCGTCGACATCGCCAAGGCCCGCGACGTCCTCTACCTGGGTCGCGGCACCATGTCGGCCCTGGCGCTGGAAGGCGCGCTGAAGCTCAAGGAAATCAGCTACATCCATGCCGAGGGCTATGCGGCGGGCGAGCTGAAGCACGGGCCGATCGCGCTGGTCGACGAGCATACGCCGATCATCATCCTCGCCCCCTACGACAGCTATTACGAGAAGTCGGCGTCCAACATGAGCGAGGTC
>JBIKII010000273.1:0-2958 GCA_044361705.1 Caulobacter sp. | reverse complement strand
TGAAGTATCGCCCGGTGGTGTTCGAGCTGATGCCGGCGGAATTCACCCTCTCGGCGCTGCAGCGGGCGGTGGAGGCCATCGCGGGCGTGCCGCTGCACAAGCAGAACTTCCGCCGCGTGGTCGAACGCATCGACCTGGTCGAGGGTTTGGGCCGCATGGATACCGAGACCGGCGGCCGCCCGGCCGAGCTGTTCAGGTTCCGCCGCGAACTGCTGACCCAGCGGCCGGCCGGGGGATTGAGTCTTCCGTTGCTGAGGGACTGATCGACCGCTCAACGCAGATCCGGCACGCCCAGCGCCGCCGCGACGGTGATAGAAACTTCGCGGTCCCGGGTCCGAGCATCGGCAATCAGCGAGACTAGGTCCTGCACCCATTCGCGCAAATCTTCGGACAACTGTCGATCGCCGGTCAGGTGCAGGTGATACGGTGGCTCGACACGGTTGACGCCGCCCGTGACGATCGAGTCATTCAGCGCGCTCCAGTTCCGCCCGTGCCAGTCAGGCGCGTCCAGGGCCTCCAGTATCCCATCGAAGAAGTCGTCTTCCGAGAGCCAGTCGACGGCGTCGATGACGATAGTGCGCACTACTCCGCCGCGATCCTGTCGAGCTCCACCGCCTTCGCCGCTTCCCGCGCCCGCCACTTCGCCTTCAACGAGGCCGAGGTCTCGCGCGACCCGTCCGGGCTCCAGCCGGGGCGGCCGAAGAGGTAGCCGACCACTTCGCGGATGGAGCGCGAGCCGGCGAGATCCTTTCCGATGCCGATCCATTCGTGAAACGCCACGCGCAGGATGTTGAAATCGCCGAGGTTATGGACCAGCCCGTAGCGCGGCGGCTCCTTGTCGTCCTCGGGCGTGTATGTGCCGAACATCCTGTCCCAGATGATCAGGATGCCGGCGTAGTTGGCGTCCAGGTAGCGCGCGTTGCGGGCATGGTGCACCCGGTGGTGCGAGGGCGTGTTGAACACCGCCTCGAACCAGCGCGGCATCCGATGGATGGCCTCGGTGTGGATCCAGTACTGGTAGACGAGGCTGATGCCCTTCTGCACGGCGATCATCGCCGGCGGGAAGCCCAGGAAGGCCAGCGGCAACCACAGCAGCCACGAGCCGTTGACCCCGCCGGTCCAGGTCTGCCGAAGCGCCGTGGCCAGGTTGTAGTGCTGCGAGGAGTGGTGATTGACGTGACTGGCCCACCAGAACCGCCGCTCGTGCGACAGGCGGTGGAACCAGTAGTAGGTCAGGTCCTCGAGGAAGAAGATCGCGACCCAGGCCCACCAGGCGGTCATCGGGATGTCGAACAGCCGGTGGTTCTGCCAGATCCAGACGGTGGTCCCGACAACGATCGCCGCGGTGAAGCCGCCGGCTATGGTGCTGCCCAGACCCATCAGCAGCGACGTGGCGGTGTCCCTGGCCTCGTAGTTGGCCTTGGCCTTGCGCAGCCGGCCCAGCACGATCTCGGCGAGGATGGTGATCACGAATACCGGGATCGCCCAGGTGACCGGATCGAACGGCGGGACAAGCGGATCGAGCGTCATGCGGCGATGGCCTCATTGTCGTCTTGCGGCGGCCAGGGATTGACGCCGCTGACCGCCAGAGCGGCCACAGGCGCGGCCGGGTCGCGCAGGCGCAGGCGCACCTTGCCGCCACGCACCGGCGCCTTGACAGCTTCGTCCCAGGCCAGCGAGCGCGCCACCCAGGAGTCGCCCAGCCGGAACAGCACCAGCGCCCGACCGCCGGCGCGGGCGACGACGCCGTAGCCGTCGGCGGCAAGCCAAAGTTGACCGGGCGCCTCGTCCGGGAACTCGTCGGCCAACATGGCCCTGGCCGAGGTCTCGTCAAGCGCAGGCGCCGGCCGGGCGATGCGCGCCCAGGCCGCCACGGCGACCATCATGGCCACGGCCACGGCCGAGCCGATCAGGATGTAGAGATCTTCCACGTCGTCCGCCTTCTCCCCGGCGCGGAGTTTCTACCCGCCCGCCGCCGCGTCAACGGAAAAAGCCCTCCCCCGTCGCCGGGAGAGGGCCTGATCTGTCGTCGCGCCCCTTTAGGGTGGACTAGAAGCGTCGGACGTAGGCGACCGAGAACGAGTCCGTGCCGCCGTAGTTGGTCCAGTCGGCGCGGACGCCGTCGTTCTCGGTGAAGAAGCCCTTCACGCCGAAGCCGACCGCCGAGTCGCTGCCGCTATCCGAAACCGCGCCGCCGCCGGCATCAGCTTCGATCTCGAACGTCGCGTAGCCGGCGCGCATGAAGATGTCGACGCGCTCGCTGACCGGAAAGTTCAGGACCACGTAGCCGGCCGCGAGGCTGGTCATCTCGACCTTCACCGGCGTGCCGAGGAAGTCGACGGTGTCGTCAGACAGGCCCATGGCCAGTTCGCCCTCGACGCCGAAGTTCGGCGTGAACAGCGCGCCGACGCGGATCTGTCCCAGACCCAGGTTGGCGTCGAGCTCTTCGACGTTGACGCTGGTGTAGCCGATGTCGGCGTACCAGGCGGTTTCAGCAGAGGCCACTGCCGGCGCAGCCAGCAAGGCGCAGGCGGCTGCAGCCGCAATCGCGTAAGTCTTCATGATGGGTAGTCCCCCGATGATTACAAAATTCCGATCACAACCTGACCGGCAATCGGCGATACCGTCCTTCCGTTGCGTACGGCAACGAAAAGCCCTCTCCCGTCGCCGGGAGAGGGCCCACCGTGTCTTTTGCCCCACAGAGAGGCTTCGTGGCTAGAAGCGGCGGACGTAGCTGATCGACCACACGTCGGCGTCGCCGGCGTAGCTGGTCCAGTCGGCGCGGATGCCGTCGTTCGGCGTGAAGAAGCCCTGAACGCCGACGCCGTAGGCGGCGTCGCTGCCGCTGTCGGTGGCGGTGACGCCGCCGGCCGAGGCTTCAACTTCGTAGCTCACGTAGCCGAGGCGCGCGAAGATGTCGAAGTTCTCACTGATGGGAGCCTTGCCCACGATGTAGGC
>JBIKII010000092.1:0-12042 GCA_044361705.1 Caulobacter sp. | reverse complement strand
CCAGCCCGAGATGCGGGCTGTGCAGGCCCTGGTGAACAAGTACCGGCCGGACCTCTATGTCGACGTCCACGTCACCGACGGCATCGACTACCAGTACGATGTGACGTTCGGTTACAACGGCGAGAACGGCGGCTGGTCGCGCTCGCCGTCGGCCGCCCGCTGGCTGGACGACGCTTTCAAGCCGGCGATCTACAAGGCGCTGGAGGCTCAGGGCCACATCCCCGGCGAACTGGTCTTCGCCCTCGATGACCGCGACCCGAAGAAGGGGCTGAGCGACGGCGGGTTGGGCGAGCGGTTCTCCAACGGCTGGGGCTCGGCGGCGCACGTCCCGACCATCCTGATCGAGAACCTCAGCCTCAAGCCCCATGAACAGCGGGTGCTGGGGACCTACGTCTTCATCGAGGAGGCCATGCGCCTGCTGGCCGCAAAAGGGGCAGGCCTGCGGGCGGCCATCGAGCGCGACCGCGCGCTGCGCCCGGCGAAGATCCTCGCCAACTTCACGGCCGAGGATCAGCCGTCCTCGACCCGCGGCTTCAAGGGCATTCTGTTCGAGCGCTATCGCAGCGCCGCGTCCGGCATCGAGGAGATCCGCTGGCTCGGCAAGCCGGACCCCGAGCTCTGGCAGATGCCCTTCTACGCCAGCCTCTCCACCCTGACCCTGGTGCGGCCGAAGGCCTACTGGGTGCCCTCATACCGCACCGACCTGATCGAGCGCCTACGGATCCACGGGGTGGAGATGGAGACCCTGACCGCGCCGCGGATGGCAGCTGTCGACCTGCTGCGTCTCAAGGATCCGAAGATCTCGCCCCGCACCAATGAGGGTCATGTGCCGATCACCGTCAGCGCTGTAGACGTCGAGCGGCGCGACTGGGTCTGGCCGGCGGGATCGGTCAGGATCAGCACCGACCAGCCGCTTGGCGACATCGTCGTCCTGCTGCTGGAGCCGCAATCGTCCGAAAGCTTCTTCGCCTGGGGTATGATCCCGGAGGTGCTGAACCGGGTCGAGTACATCGAGGGCTACGCCGTCGCCCCGCTGGCCGACCGGATGCTGGCCGCCGATCCGGCGCTGAAGGCGGCGTTCGAGGCCAGGCTGGCGGCCGATCCGAAGTTCGCCGCCGACCCCGACGCGCGGCTGGGCTGGTTCTATGAGCGCACGCCGTTCTGGGACGACCGCTACCGCCTCTATCCGATCGGCCGCGAGACCTGAGTTCCCGGTCTCAAGACGTCGTTAAGCATGCCTGGACTATCGGGAGTTATTGGGCTTCCCGAGGGGAAAGATGATGAAGGCATTCCAGCGGCTCTCCGTCGCGGGAAAGATGCTTACGGCCGCGGGTGTTGTGGTCGGTTTTCTGCTCCTGATCGCCGCGTTCGCGGTTTCTCAGCACACCCGCTCGGTGGCGCGCGACCTGTCGGGCGACTATGCCTCGGCGCTCGGACAACAGGCGGCCTCGCAGGTCGAGACCCGGCTTGGCGAAATCGCCGGCGGCGTCCGGACCCTGGCGGCCGATATCGGCGCGGCGCATGAGGCCGGGTTGCGGGATCGCGGTGTCGCCACGGCGATGGCCAAGCCGGCGGCGACCCTCTCTCCCATCGTTCTCGACAGCTGGTTCATGATCGCGCCGGACGCCTGGGATGCCCAGGACGCGGCGCTGGCCGGCGCCTCGGCGCCGGGCAGCAACGACGTCGGCAACTTGGCGCCCTTCTGGGTGCGGCGCGCCGACGGCTCGGTCGTCGCCGAGACGACCGAGGCCATCGACTATCAGGAGGACTACTACGGCCGGTCGTTCGGGACCGGGCGGCCGGCGCTACTGGAGCCCTACACCGACACCGTCGAGGGCAAGCCGGTGCTCATGACCTCGATCACCTACCCGATCATCTCGGGTGGTACGGTGATCGGCGTAGCCGGCGTGGATGTCGCGCTCGACGATCTGGCCGCCATGCTCGGCAAGATGAAGCCGTTCGGCGAAGGCACGGTCATGCTCGTCTCGCCCGGCGGCAACTGGGTGTCGCACCCCGACAAGACCCTGCGCACCAAGCCCTACGCCGAAGGCGGGCTCGAGGATCTCAAGGCCCTTCTGGCCGGCGGACCGGCCCATGCCATCGACAACATCCGTGACGCCTCCGGGCGCGACGTTCGGCGGTTGTTCACGCCGGCGTCCGTTCCGGGAATCGAGGGCCGCTGGAGCCTGGTCACCGACATCCCGACATCGGCGATCGACGGCCCGGCCAACCGTCTGGCCTTCGCTCTGATGGCGGGCGGCCTGGCCATGCTGGGGCTGGTGCTGGTCGCCCTCCTTGCGATGACCAACATATTTGTTCGACGCCCGCTGGCGCGCATCACCGGCGCCGTCAGCGCCCTGAGCGCGGGGCGGTACGAGGACCCCATCCGCGGGACCGAACTCAAGGACGAGATCGGCAGCATCGCCAGGGCGCTCGAAGGCTTCCGGCATGATCTCGCCGAGACCGGCCGACTGCGCACCGACGAGGAGCGCGCCCGGGCGCAGGCCGAGGCCGAGCGTACGCGCAACGAGGCGATGCAACGGGCGAACGCCGAGGCGCAGGAGTTCGTGATGGCGGCGGTCGGCGAGGGTCTGGAGAAGCTCGCCGGCGGGGACCTGACGGTGCGCCTGGCGGACGATCTCCCGGCCGAGTACCGGAAGCTGCGCGATGACTTCAACGCGGCGATCGCCCGCCTGCAGGACACCATGAAGGTCATCGTCGGCAACGCCGCCGGCATCCAGTCGACGACCGGCGAGATCAGCCAGGCCGCCGACGACCTGTCCCGCCGGACCGAGCACCAGGCCGCGAGCCTGGAGGAGACCGCGGCGGCCCTCGACGAGATCACCGCAACGGTGCGCCGTTCGGCGGAGGGGGCGATCCAGGCCAAGGGCGCCGTCGACCGCACCCGCGAGGGCGCCGAGCAGAGCGGGCGGGTTGTCGATCAGGCCGTCGGCGCGATGCAGCAGATCGAAAAGTCATCGACCGAGATCAGCCAGATCACCGGCGTCATCGACGAGATCGCCTTCCAGACCAACCTGCTGGCGCTGAACGCCGGCGTGGAAGCGGCCCGGGCCGGCGACGCCGGCAAGGGCTTCGCGGTCGTCGCCCAGGAAGTGCGGGCTCTGGCCCAGCGCTCCGCCGAGGCGGCCAAGGAGATCAAGAGCCTGATCGCCTCAAGCTCCGAGCAGGTCGGGCAGGGGGTCAAGCTGGTCGGCCAGACGGGCGAGGCGCTGCGGCGGATCGTCGCCGAGGTCGCCGAGATCAACGGGCTGGTCACCGAGATCGCCGCCTCGTCCCACGAGCAGGCCACGGGCATGGCGCAGGTCAACGCCGCCGTGAACCAGATGGACCAGGTGACGCAACAGAACGCGGCCATGGTCGAGCAGTCGACGGCGGCAAGCCACTCGCTGGCCCAGGAGGCAGCGGCCCTGTCGAACCTGGTCAGCCGGTTCGACATCGGCGAGGTGGTCGAGCGAGGACGCGCGCCCAGGAGCGCTCCGCCGGTCCGGGCGGCGGCGACCCGCGTCGAGCCGGAACCGGCCCGCACGCCGCCCCCGCCGCAGCCTTCGCCGCGACCGGCCGTCCGGTCTCCCGCCTACGCCGGCGGCGCCGCGACGGCCGCCGCCTTGTCGCCCCAGGACGACTGGACCGAGTTCTAGGGCGCGCGCTGAGCGAGCATCCGCGGGGCGGTGACCCCCAGCTTGCGCGCGGGGCGGAGAAGGGTTGCAACCGGCTTCAAACGGCGCCCCTATCGCGCCCCTGTCGTTGATCGGGGAGATGCGCGGGATGGAAGTCAGCAATCTGGGTCACGCCTCCGCCCTCTGGGTCGGGCTCCACATCCTGCTGATGCTGGTCCTGTCGGCCCTGGTCACGCGCCAGCGCCAGAAGCACAAGATCCCGTTCGGCGACGAGGGGGTTCCCGAGCTCGCCCACGCCATCCGCGCCTTCGGCAACGCCAGCGAGTACGTGCCGATCGGCATGGCCGGCCTGATCGTGCTGGACGTGGCCGGCGCCGCACCCCTGCTGGTCCATGTCGGCGGATTCATTCTCTTTGTCGGGCGGGTGACACATGCCGTCGGCATGTCCAACAGCGGCGACGCCTCGATTCCGCGCGCCGTCGGCATGACCATGACCTGGGCGGCCTATGTCTACCTGATCGCCGCCACCCTGTTCTTCGCCATCGTCTGAGCCGCTTGCGGCGGGCGGTCCCGGCGCCCATAACCGGACCATGGACGAACAGCAGTTGCATGAGGCGGTCGCCGCCGCGCTAAAGGCCGGCGCCGACGCGGCCGAGGCCGTATTCGCCGAGCGCCAGTCGCTTTCCATCGGTGTGCGCGAAGGCGCCCTGGAGGAGGTCGAACGCGAGGAGTCGCGCGATCTCGGCCTGCGGGTCTTCGTCGGCCGGCGTCAGGCGACGGTCTCCGGCTCCGACATTTCGGCCGAGGGCCGGCGCAAGCTGACCGAGCGGGCTGTGGCCATGGCCCGCCTGGCGCCAGAGGATCCCTACGCGGGCCTCGCGCCGCGTGAGAGCCTGGCGTCCGGACCATTCCCCGACCTCGACCTGTTTGATCCGGGAGAGCCGTCGCCCGAGCGGCTGGAGGACCTGGCGCGTGAGGCCGAGGTCGCCGCCCGGGGGATCAAGGGCGTGACCAACTCGGACGGCGGATCGGCCTCCTGGTCGTCCGGCTCCTGGGCCTTCGCGACCAGCGAGGGCTTCCACGGCCTGCACCGCGCCTCGTCCTTCTCGCTGTCGGCCTCGGCCGTCGCGGGCGAGGGCTCGGGCATGGAGCGGGGCGGCGAGGGCCGGACCACCCGCCACGGGTCGGACCTGCCGGGCGCGAGCGACATCGGCGCCGAGGCCGGCCGCCGGGCGGTCCAGCGGCTGGGCGCGCGCAAGATCGACTCGACCACCGCGCCGGTGATCTTCGAGAACCGTCTGGCCACCTCGCTGATCGGCCCGCTGATCGGCGCCATCTCCGGACCGTCCGTGGCCCGTGGCGTCAGCTTCCTGAAGGACCACCTGGGCAAGCGCCTGTTCGCCGAGGGCGTGACCATCACCGACGACCCGCACCGGGTGCGCGGACTGGGCTCGACGCCGTTCGACGACGAGGGCGTGGCCAACCGCGCGATGGCGCTGATCGACCGGGGCGTGCTGACCACCTGGCTGCTCAACACCGCCTCTGCCAGGCAGCTGGGCATGGAGACCACGGGTCATGCCTCGCGCGGCCTGGCCGGACCGCCGGGCGTCGGGACCTCGAACCTTACGGTGCAGCCCGGGGACCGTGACCTCGCCGGCCTGATGGCCGATGCCGGGGAAGGCCTGCTGATCACCTCGATGTTCGGCCCGTCGCTGAACGGCAACACCGGCGACTGGTCGGTCGGCTGCTCGGGCTTCTGGTTCGAGAACGGCGAGGCGGTCTATCCGGTCGCCGAGATCACCGTCGCCGGCAACCTGATCGACATCTACGGCCGGCTGGTCCCGGGCTCTGACCTGGAGCTTCGCGGGGCGGCCAATTCCCCGTCCCTGCTCGTCGACGGCCTGGCGATCGCCGGCCGATGAAGCAGGATCTGGCCCTTATCGAGGACGCGGCCCGCGAGGTCGGCATCCTGGCCCGCAAGCTCAAGGCCGAGGGTCTGAAGGTCTGGTCCAAGGACGGCGGCTCGCCGGTGACCAACGCCGACATCGCGGTCGATGACCTGCTGCGCGAGCGGCTCGGCGCGGCGCGGCCGGACTACGGCTGGCTATCCGAGGAAACCGCTGACGACTCCGACCGCATGACCCGGTCGCGACTGTTCGTGGTCGATCCCATCGACGGCACGGTGGCCTTCCTGAAGGAAAAGCCGTTCTGGGCGGTGTCGATCGCCGTCGTCGAGGACGGCCAACCGGTCGTCGGCGTGGTTCACGCGCCCGAGCTGGACGAGACCTTCATCGCCGTGGCCGGCGGCGGCGCCTCCCTGAACGGGACTCTGATCGCCGCGAGCGCCATGGACTCCGTCGAGGGCTGCGGCATGCTGGGCGACAAGCCGATGTTCGGCCACCCGGCCTGGCCGACGCCCTGGCCCGAGATGCGGATCGAGACCCGCAACTCCATCGCCTACCGCATGTGCCTGGTCGCCGACGGCCGGTTCGACGCCGCCATCGCCCTGACCAGCAAGAGCGAGTGGGACCTGGCGGCCGCCGACCTGATCTGCCGCGAAGCCGGGGCCCTGGTAACCGACCACAAAGGCCAGGGCTACCGCTACAACCAGCCCGATCCCCGCGCGCCGAGCCTTGTCTGCGCGGCGCCGGCGCTGCACCCGTTGATCCTGGAGCGCGTCCGTCATATCGAGCGACGCAACTGATCCATCACCCTGCGGAAGGGCCACCGCACATGTCCGGCAAGCAACTTCTCCACATCGTCGTCGGCGGCGAGCTGACCGAGGTCAACGGGACCGAGTTCCGCGACCTCGCCAAGGTCGAGTTCGTCGGCGCCTTCCCCAACTATGCCGAGGCCTACGCGGCCTGGAAGTCCAAGGCCCAGGCGACGGTCGACAACGCCCACGCCCGCTACTTCATCATCCACGCCCACAAGCTGCTGGACCCGTCGAGCGCGGACTACCAGCACTGAGGAACGTGCGGGGTTCGCGACGCTGGCCCTAGGGCCGGCTCCTCACCCTGACGCATGGGGTTTGCGTTCCACAGCGTTCGTCATCCTGAGGAGCGAGCTCCTGGGCGAGCGTCGCGAAGGACGCAATGCCTCGCCGCATCCATGAAACTGTCGCTTGACCATCGTGTGCCCGTCACACGCCGGCTGTACGGCCCCTCTATCGGAGGAGGCTCCCCATGCTTGAGACCCTGATTGCTGTGGCGATGTTCGTCGTCCTCGGCATCGCCGTGTTCACCATCAGCGGCCTGGACCAGACGGCCTGACCGGGCCTACTCCCGCCGCAGCAGGCGGTCGACCACCAGCGTGCCCCACCAGCTCTCCCGGAAGTCGGCCTTGATCCGCGCCGGGTCGTAGGCGTCGCTCATCACCCAGTCGATGAAGCTGATTCCCTGCGGCTCGGCCTCGGCCAGGTAGCGCTCGAAGACGTAGTCCAGCACGCCGGTCTTGCCCTGTTTCACATGCAGGGTGCGCAGGCCCAGTTCCTTCACCGCCTCCCGGATCGGGTGGCCGAGGTGAAAGTGCCGGTAGAAGACGCTCATGATCCCGGCCCGGTCCGCGCCGGACTTGCAGTGCATCAGCGCCGGATACTCGATACGCTCGAACAGCGCCTTGGCGCCCAGCACCCGGTCGCGGCTGGGGACTTCCCGCGAGGTGATGACGAAGTCCTCGAACTTCAGGCCCAGCTGCTCGCAGGCGTCCTTCTCCAGCGCGTAGAAGCTCGCGCCGACCCCGCCGCGCAGGTTGACGATGGTCTTGATGCCGTCGCGCTTCCAGTAGGCCAGCTGGTAGGGCCAGGGCTGGGCGGCGCGGACCATGTCCGGGCCGATCCAGTGGGCGTTGGAGAATCCGACGCGCAGGAAGGCGTGATCGCCCCAGATCGAGCCCCAGTAGGCCTTGAAGCGGCCCCACCGCGTGGAAAGGTCGTAGCCGGACAAGTGGCGCTCCCTGACAGAGCGTCCTAAGTAGGGCGCTACGCTTCCGCTCGCAAATCCGAAGGGCGATTCCCCGAACGATGTCCGCGCCCGCCGACATGCCCAGCCGCGCCCTGATGGCGCGTGTCTGGCGCGAGTACCTCAAGCCCCGCTGGCCGGGGCTGGCGGTGGCGCTGGTCTGCGCAGCCCTGATCGCGGCCCTGAACACCCGGCTGCTGCAGATGATCCAGCCGGCGTTCGACGACATCGTCACCAGCCGCAATCCGGGCGCGGTCATCGCCATTCCGCTGACCATCATCGGCCTGGCGCTGGGTCGGGCCCTGCTTCAGATCGGCCAGTCGACCCTGATCAACCGAATCGGCAACGGCGTTGTCGGGGCGGTGCAGGTCCAGCTCTTCGGGCGCCTCATCCGCGCCGACCTCGCCCGGGTGCGCAGCGCCCACTCCGGGTCGTGGGTTTCCTCGATGCTGTATGATGCGGGCCTGGTGCGGGAGGCCTCGACCAGCGGCATCGTCAACTACGTCCGCGAGGTCCTGATCGTGCTCGGCGCGGTAGTCACCATGGCCCTGAGCGACCTGTGGCTGACGCTGGCCATCGTGCTGGTCGCGCCGCCGGCCAGCATGGTGATGCGGCGCTTCTCCCGCCGGGCCCAGAAGGCGACCAAGGGGGCGATGGGCGAGACCTCGGCCCTGGCCGAAGCCATCCTCGAGGCGCTGGACGGCATCCGCATCGTCAAGCTCGAGAACCGCGAGGCCTACGAGGAACAGCGCGTCGCCGAGGTGGTCGCCCGCCGGCAGAAGCACCTGATCAAGGGGTCGAACGCCCGCTCGCGCGCCGCGCCGGTCACCGAATTCATGAGCATGGCCGTCGTGGCCGCCGTGTTCGCCTACGCCGGCTGGCGCGCCCAGACCGGCGGCTTCAGCGCCGGTCACCTGCTCGGCTTCATCCTGGCCCTCATGGTGGCCGGCCAGTCCCTGCGCCAGCTGGCCAACCTGCAGACCATCTTCACCGAGGGCGCAACGGCCGCGCGGCGACTGTTCGCGGCGATGGATGTCGAGCCCGAGGTGGTCGAGCCGGCCGATCCGCTGCCCTTGCCCGCCAGCTCGGCCGGCCATATCCGGCTCGAGGATGTCGCCTTTGCCTACGCCGGCGGCGCGCCCGCCCTCGACGGCGTGACGCTGGAGGCGCGCCGCGGCGAGATGGTCGCCCTGGTCGGCCCCTCCGGCGGGGGCAAGAGCACGGTGCTGTCGCTGATTCCCCGGTTCTACGACGCCAGCGCCGGGACCGTGATGATCGACGGCGTGAACGTGCGCGACGTGGCCATCGCCGAGCTGCGTGAGCGGATCGCCCTGGTCACCCAGGAGCCGTTCCTGTTCGACGACACCATCCGCGCCAACATCGCCTATGCCCGCCCCGACGCGACCCAGGCCGAGATCGAGGACGCCGCCCGCCGCGCCGCCGCCCATGACTTCATCATGGGCTTTCCCGATGGCTACGACACCCTGGTTGGCGAGGCGGCCTCGCGGCTGTCCGGCGGTCAGCGCCAGAGGATCGCCATCGCCCGCGCCTTCCTGAAGGACGCCTCGATCCTGCTGCTGGACGAGGCGACCAGCGCGCTGGACACCGGGAGCGAGGCCCAGGTCCAGGCCGCTCTCGAGCGGCTGATGGCCGGACGGACGACCATCGTCATCGCCCATCGTCTCTCCACGGTGAAGGACGCCGACCGCATCTATGTCATCGACCGGGGCCAGGTCGTCGAGACCGGCAGCCATGCCGAACTGGCCAGGCAGAAGGACGGACTGTACGCCCGCCTTGCCAAGGCCCAGGATCTCGAAACCAGCCCAGCCGGAGCCGCCAAGCCTTGAAGGCCTTCTTCCGATCCACCGCCGTCCAGAACGTCCTGGCCTTCGTCTTCGCGAGCTGGCTGCGCTTCTGCTACGCCACCCTGCGCTGGACCCGCGAGGGGCAGGACCGGGCGCAGGGCGTCTGGGCGGGCGGCGGCGGCGCCATTCTCTGCTTCTGGCACGCCCGCATTCCGCTTGGCCCGCAGAGCTGGCCGCAAGGACCCGACAAGCAGGACATGCGCGCGCTGATCTCGCGCTCCGCGGACGGCGAGTTCATCGCCTTGACCGTCCAGCAGATCGGGTTTCCGGCTATTCGCGGGTCGTCGAAAAAGGGGACCGACCCCGGCAAGAACAAGCACGGCGAGCAGGCCTTCCGCGACATGATCAAATGGGTGAAGGCCGGCAACGGGATCGCCATTACCCCTGACGGTCCGAGGGGGCCGGCCGAGGTGATGCAGTCGGGCACGCCGACCCTGGCGCGGGTGACCGGCGCGCCCGTGCTGTTCGTCGGTCTGGCCAGCAAGCCTTCGCTGCGCATCGGCAGCTGGGATCGCACCCTGATCCCGCTGCCCTTCTCCAGAGGCGCGATGGTGTGGGACGGCCCCGTCTACGCCAGCCGCGACGACGACCTGGAGGCGCTCAATGTCGAATGGGCGGCCCGGCTGACCGCCGTGACCCGCCGCGCCGAGGCGCTGCTGGACCCGGCCGCCGGCGAGTGAGACTCTGACGAGCATGGCGCACGATCATTCCGGCCACGACCATCACGACCATGACCACGGCCATTCGCATGCGCACGGGCATGGGCATGGCGGCCACAGCCATGCGCCGGTCGACTTCGGCCGCGCCTTTGCGATCGGGGCCGGGCTGAACATCGCGTTCGTGGCCGTCGAGGCCGCCGCCGGCCTGTGGACCGGGTCGCTGGCGCTGCTCGCCGACGCCGGCCACAACCTGTCGGACGTGCTGAGCCTGCTGCTGGCCTGGGCGGCGGCCGAGATGGCCAAGAAGGCGCCGACGCTCCGCCGGACCTACGGCTATCGGAAAGGCACGATCCTCGCCTCGCTGGCCAACGCCGGCCTGCTGCTGCTGGCCGTCGGCGCCATCGTCTGGGAGGCGGTCCGCCGGTTCGGATCGCCCGACCCCATCGCGCCGGGCCCGGTGATGATCGTCGCCGCCATCGGGGTGGTCATCAACACCGCCACGGCCCTGATGTTCATGAGGGGGCACCACGACCTCAATATCCGCGGGGCCTTCCTGCACATGGCCGCCGACGCGGCGGTGTCTCTGGGCGTGGTCGGCGCGGCGCTGCTCATCTGGTTCACCGGCTGGTTCTGGGTCGACCCGGCGATCAGCCTGGTCATCGCGGTCGTGATCGTCATCGGCACCTGGGGCCTGCTGCGCGACTCGCTGGACATGGCGCTGGACGCCGCGCCACGCAGCATCGACACGGCGGCGGTCAAGGCCTGGCTGGCGGCCCGTCCCGGCGTCACCGAGGTGCACGACCTGCATATCTGGGCGATGAGCACCACCGAAACGGCCCTGACCGCCCACCTGGTCCGGCCCGACAACGCCCATTGCGACGTCTTCCTGCGTGAGACGGCCGAGGGGCTCGCGAAGACCTTCCGCATCGGCCACCCGACCCTGCAGGTCGAGACCGGCGAGGGCGGCCATCCCTGCCACCTCGCCCCGGCCCATGTGGTCTGAGCGCTTGTCGCTTTCCCTGACCCTCTACCGGCTCGCCGTCACGCTGCTGGAGCCGTTCACCCCGGCGATCCTCAGGGGACGGGCCCGGCGCGGCAAGGAAGATGCGGCCCGGCTGGGTGAGCGGCTTGGCCGCGCTTCTGTGGCCCGCCCTGACGGCCCGCTGGTCTGGATCCATGCCGTCAGCGTCGGCGAGAGTTTGTCGGTCCTGCCGCTGGTCGAGCAGCTGCGCGAGCGGCGGCCGGACATCGCGGTGCTGGTGACCTCGGGCACCGTGACCTCGGCCGAGCTGCTGGCGAAGCGGCTGCCGCGGGTAGCGATCCACCAGTTCGCCCCGCTCGACACGCCGGGCGCGTCACGGCGTTTCCTCGACCACTGGCGGCCGGACCTTGCGATCTTCGTCGAGAGCGAATTCTGGCCCAATCTGCTCCTCGGCGCGAAGGCGCGTGGGAGCCGGCTGGTCCTGATGTCCGCTCGGGTGACGGAGAAGACCGCGAAGGGCTGGGCCAGGGCGCGGGGCGTCGCGACGACGGTCCTGAAGGCCTTTGATCTGATCCTGCCCCAGGATCGCGCCACGCAGGAGCGGCTGGCGCCCTGGGGCGTCGGCGGGCCCCTGGTGAACCTGAAGTACGTCGGCGAGCCGCTGGCCTGCGACGAGGCCGGGCTGACGCGGCTGAAGGCGGCGGTCGGCGCGCGGGCCGTGGTCCTGGCGGCCAGCACGCACCCCGGCGAGGAGGCTCTGATCGCCTCGGCCTTCGAGGCGATGCCGCCCGTCACGCCGGCGCCGCTGCTGATCATCGCGCCGCGGCATCCCGAGCGGGGCGGGGAGGTGACGGCCCTGCTGCGTGGCCGTGGCCGCGTTGTGTCGCGGCGGTCGGCCGCGGAGCCGATCACGGCGGATGCTCAGGCCTATGTCGCCGA
>JBIKII010000091.1:0-12062 GCA_044361705.1 Caulobacter sp. | reverse complement strand
GCGGCCATGACACCGGACTTGAGCCACCTCGCCACGAAGGTTGACGTCGCCGACATGGCGACGAAGACGGACCTTTCCGGAATGGCGACGAAGGTGGACATCGCCCACATGGCGACGAAGGCTGACCTCGCCCAGATGGCGACGAAGGCTGACATCGCCGATATGGCGACGAAGGCTGACCTCGCCGCCGTCAAGGCGGAGATGGCGACGAAGCACGATATCACCGACATGGCCACGAAGGCGGACCTCGCCGCGTTGAAGGCTGATCTCGAAGGCCTGGGCCTTTCCGCGAAACTCGACATCGCCAACCTGCGCGCCGATATCAGCGAGAAGCTGAGGATGCAGGGTTGGGCCGCGCTGGGCGGCACGGCGACCATTGTGGCCGTCGCGACAGCCGTGATGAAGCTGGCCTGATCGGCAGGCGATTGCACTGAGCGAGCGCCGCTGAGCGTTTCTCGGAGAGAGGCCAGGCTGCCCTGCGCCAGGCAATGCCGGACAGGCGCGTACTGCGGACGATCTCATCGCCGGCCTGAACGGGCTTGCGCCGGGGGCGGTCCTCGCCCGATGCTGGGGGCCAGCCTCCGGAGAGCCCCATGAAGTACCGCAAACTCGGCGCGAGCGATCTCGACGTCTCTGAAATCTCGCTCGGCTCCTGGCTGACCTACGGCGTCGGCGTCGAGGCGGACAATGCCCGCGCCTGCGTCGACCGCGCCTTCGACCTGGGGATCAACTTCATCGACACCGCCAACGTCTATGGCCGCGGCTCGGCCGAGACGGTGCTGGGCGAGACCCTCGCCGGCCGCCCCCGCGACAGCTACGTCCTGGCCACCAAGCTCTGGGGCGACATGGGCGACGGCGACAAGGGCCTGTCCCGGGCCCAGATCCACAAGCAGATCGACGCCTCGCTGACGCGGCTGAAGACCGACTATGTCGACCTCTACCAGTGCCACCGCTACGACCCCGACACCCCGCTCGAGGAAACCATGGAGGCGCTGAGCGAGATCGTCCGCGCCGGCAAGGTCCGCTGGATCGGCTTCAGCGAATGGGACCCCGAGCAGATCGAGGCCGCCTTCGCCATCCCCGGGGTCGAGCGGTTCGTGTCCAGCCAGCCGCAGTACTCGATCCTGTGGCGGCGGCCGGAGAAGGCGGTGATCCCGATCTGCGCGGCCAACGGCGTGTCGCAGATCGTCTGGTCGCCGCTGGCCCAGGGCGTCCTCTCCGGCAAGTACGACCCCGACAGCGCCCCGCCCGCCGATTCCCGCGCCGCCAACGACAGCATGTCGGGCGCCATCGGCGGCTGGATGCGCCGCGAGGTGCTGGAAGCGGTTCAGCAGATGAAGCCGCTGGCCGCCGAGGCCGGCTGCACCCTGGCGCAGTTCGCGCTGGCCTGGGTGCTGCGCGAGCCGAACGTGGCCTCGGCCATCGTCGGCGCCAGCCGCCCCGCGCAACTGGACGACAACGCCGCCGCCGTCGACCTCGTCATCGATCCGGCGCTGTTCGCCAAGGCAGAGGCGATCGCGGACACCGTCCCGCGCCGCTGACCCGACAGGGACGACTAGGGCGCCTGAGCCCCGGCCTTTTGCTGCTCGACGTAGGCCTTTACGATCGCCTTCAGGTCCTGGACCTGGGGCCGCGGCAAGGCCTCGCCGCGGCAGACGAACGCCGCCGTCGGCGTGAAGGGGGACTGCGCATTGGCCGTCGACCAGGCCTCCGGGTCGCCGGCGTCGCGGAATAGCGGAACCAGGTCGAGATCGAAGAGCTCGACCACGCCGAGGCGATAGCGAGGCTGGCTGCAGTCGAGCAGGACCGGCGCGACGAGCACCTGAAACGTCTTGCCGCTCGGCGTGGGCAGCACGACCGTGATCGTGGCCTGTCGCTGGTCGGCGCCGACCTGCACGACGGAGTCCGCGTCGACGAGCGCCAGCCCACGCGCGTTCTCGGAGGCGACCCGGTAGTCCACCGCCAGGGCGCTGGTCGCCGAGATCAGGACGAGGCCGGCCGCGAGACCGATACGGGCGAGCCAGGTCATGTCAGGCGTCGAGCGCCGCCGAGATCTGCGCCGCCAGGGCCTTGAGCTCCTCGACATCGGCCATGCCCTCGGCATGGCGGCCCAGGGGAACGCCCTCCCAGCGCGGGATGATGTGAACGTGCAGGTGAAACACGGTCTGGCCGGCCGGGGCGCCGTTGAACTGGGTGACCACGATACCGTCGGGGTTCAGCGCCGCCTTCACCGCCCGCGCAACCTTCTGCACGCCGCCGATGATCCGGCCGAGCGTCTTGGGCTCGGCGTCGAGCAGGTTGCGGGCCTTCGAGGTCTTCGAGATGACCAGCACATGACCCTTCGCCTGCGGGAAGACGTCCATGAACGCCAGGATCTCCGCGTCCTCGTAGACCTTCACAGCGGGCATCTCGCCGCGCACGATCTTCGCGAAGATGTTGCCGTCGTCGTAGGCGCCGTCGAGGCTCATTGCGGGTCTCCGTTGGGGGCTGCCTGCTCGTAACCCACGCAGAGGGGAGTGCAAGCCTGCGCGCCCAGGAAAGCGGAGGGGACACGCACTGAAGTGCAGCCCCTCAGGTCTCTCACCCCGCCTTGAACGGCGAGTACTCCTCCGCCAGCCAGTCCATCTCCTGACGCACGGCCGTCCGCTCCTGGTCGAGGTAGCGGCGCACGGGCTCGCGCAGGGCCGGGTCGGCGATCCAGTGGGCGCTGTAGACCTCGGCCGGCAGATAGCCGCGGGCGATCTTGTGCTGCCCCTGGGCCCCGGCCTCGACGCGCGGGAGGCCAAGGCGGATCGCATGCTCGATGGCCTGATAGTAGCAGAGCTCGAAATGCAGGAAGGGGATGTTCTCGACACAGCCCCAGTTGCGGCCGAACAGGCAGTCGCCGCCGATCAGGTTCAGCGCCCCCGCCACCCAGCGACCGTTCCTGCGGGCCATGACCAGCAGCACCTGGTCGGCCATCCGCGCGCCCAGCATCGAGAAGAAGGCGCGGTTCAGGTAGGGACTGCCCCACTTGCGACCGCCGGTGTCCTGGTAGAAGTCGTAGAAGGCGTCCCAGTGCTCTTCGGTGAGGGTCGCGCCGGTCAGGGCGACGATCTCGTCGACGCCGGCCTGGGCGTCGCGGCGCTCGCGGCGGATGGTCTTGCGCCGGGCCGACGACAGGGCCGCGAGGAAGTCCTCGAACGTCCCGTAGCGATTGTTGAACCAGTGGTACTGCTGGTCCTGACGCGGCAGCAGGCCGGCATCGGTCAGGAAGCGCCAGTCCTCCCGCTCCGGGAAGGTCACATGCAGGCCCGAGGCGCCCAGCCGCTCGCACAGGGTCAGGGCGCCGCCCAGCAGGTTCCGTCGCCCCTCCTCCGGATCGATGTCCGGCCGCACCAGCAGGCGCGGACCGGTCACCGGCGAGAACGGCGCGGCGCACTGGAGCTTGGGATAGTACCGCCCCCCTGCCCGCTCATAGGCGTCGGCCCAGGACCAGTCGAAGACGTACTCCCCCTGGCTATGGCTCTTGAGATAGAGCGGCATGACGGCCGCGACGCGCCCGGCCTCGTCCTCGACGCTCAGGTGATGCGGCGCCCAGCCGGTACGGTCGCTGACGCTGCCGGACTGCTCCAGCGCGTCGAGGAAGTCGAAGGACACGAACGGGTTATAGCCGGCGCCCGACGGCGCGCAGGCGTCCCAGTCCGCCCGATCAAGCTCGGCGATACGGCGGTGGATGCGGACGGCGGGCTTGAGGGGGAGGTTCACGACAGAGCCAAGATAGGCGGCGTCGCGGCTGTGGCAAACGCGCTCATGTCCATCTTCCCAACATTCGTCATGGCCCGGCTCGTCCGGGCCAGCCATGCGTGGTGCGCCGGCAGGCTTCCTGCGTGCTTCGACACGCGCTCTTCGAGCGCTGCTCAGCATGACTATGGTGGGAAGCCGTTCAGATCAGTCATCCTGAGCAGCCGCGAAGCGGCGTGTCGAAGGACGCACGGCGACCGCCGCGTTCATGGGTGGCCCGAACAAGTCGGGCCATGACGGTAGAGGTTAAGCCTCGAAGCCTTCGAAGATCACGTTGTCGACGTGCGTGCGGAGCCGTTCGACTTCCTTGGCGGTGCGCACAGTCCAGGCGACGATCGGCATGCCCTCGGCGCGAAACGCCTCGGCCCGGTCCCAGGGCAGCATGCCGCGCTCCAGCGCCAGGAAGTCCGGGCGGGCGATCTCGACCTGTTCGAGATTGGCCATCGACTTGCGGATCTCCGGCGACAGGTGTCTGGCCCCGTCGTCGGCCCACTGGTAGCTGTCCAGGCCGCGCAGGATCTGCGGATGGTGGTCGGCGAACCAGGCGTGGCTGTAGGGGTTGAAGCCGATGATGCAGGTCGGCCCATTGTGGTCGAGCAGCACCTCGCTGACCCGCTTCTCCAGCGGGCCGACCTCGCCGAAGGGCGTCTTCAACTCGATATGGACCATCGCGCGGTCGCCGACCTCGACCAGCACCTCCGCCAGGGTCGGGATGCCTTCGTCAGCGCCCTTAAGGCGCAGCGCGCGCAGGTCGTGAAGCGCGCGGTCGGAGAGCTTGCCCTCGGCGCCGGTCATCCGCTCCAGGCCGTAGTCGTGAAACACCACCGCCTCGCCGTCGGCGGTGATCTGGACGTCCAGCTCGATGCCGTAGCCGTGGGCGCAGGCGGCATGGAAGGCGCCCAGCGAGTTCTCCGGCGCGCCGTCCGGGGTCCAGAGGCCTCGGTGGGCGATCGCGGGGCCGAAAAGAAGCTCCCAGGCTTCTCCGAACTCGCTCGGCGCGGGACGCGGCCTGGACTTCATCACGCGATCTCCACCACCGCGTCGACCTCGACCGCGAAGTTGCGCGGCAGGCGGTAGACACCGACCGCCGCGCGGGCGTGCCGGCCGGCGTCGCCAAACGCCTCGACCATGACGTCGGAGCAGCCGTTCACGACGCTGGGGATGTCGAAAAAGTCGGGCCCGGCCTGAACGAAGCCGCCCAGCTTGACCACCCGCGTCACGCGGTCGAGGTCGCCATCGCAGGCGGCCCGCATCTGGGCGATGAGGTTGATGCCGCAAAGGCGGGCGGCGCGTTGCGCCGTCTCCAGATCGACGGTTTCACCGACGATCCCGGTGATCCCACCGGAGGCGTCCAGGGAGACCTGGCCGGAAATGTGGACGAGATTGCCCGTGCGCACGAAGGGCACGTAGTTGGCGATCGGGGCGACGGGACTGGGCAGGGTGATCCCGGCGGCGGCGAGGCGTTGTTCAACCTTGGACATGCCGCGCTTCTATCCCGCGTCGGCGATGGACGGAAGCCGACGCGAAAAAGGCCCGGGTTGGGGAACCCGGGCCTCACGCGAACTTGACCGGCGTCTGGGGGGAGAGGGGCCGGCCCGCTCGAACGCTTATTTCGCGGCTTGCAGCTTTTCGACGGTCGCGGTGACGCGTTCGTTCAGCGGCTTGACCGAGTCCTTCACCGACGCGGCGACGACTTCGCCCATCTTCGAGGCTTCGGCCAGGTAGCCTTCCATCGCGGCCTTGACCCAGGCGGTCTGCAGCTCGACGGCTTCCTGCACGCTCTTGGCGCCGGCCAGCGCCTTGGCGGCGGCGACCTGGTCTTCCATGGACTTCTTCGAGAAGGCCATGACCTGCGCGCCGAGGGCTTCGGCGCCCTTGGTGGCGGCCGTCACCGAAGCGACAACGGCTTCGAGGTTCTTCTTGGAGTAGGTGTTCACTTCGTTGAGGGTCGCCAGCGACTTCTCGACGTTGTCCTTGAACGCCTGGTTGCCGGCGGTGGTGAACTGCTCGACGGTGGTCTTCAGGGTTTCGGCGCCAGTGGTGGCCATCGGTAGTCTCCTTGAGAGGGTCGGGGAGGACCCGGAGATGAAGGGGTGAAGCCACGAATCCATCGCCGCTTCTGGAGCGTGTTGTCTCATGCTGCAGTGCAGCAGTCAACGAGTTTTTGTGCACTGCACAATAGCCAATTCATGGCCCGTTTCCCCACCCGGCGCGCGATCCGCGACCAGCCGCCGCAACGCCCGGGCGGTTCGCTCAACAGTTGTTTACTTTGGCGAAAGACGACAGCATGCATGTTAGATAGGCAACCCGAGAGGACCTTCGGGAGCGTCCCGTTTCAGCCTTTTCGACGGACGAAGCATGTTCCAGCACGCCCGCCGCGCGTATCTCGCACTTGCCCTGTTCGCCAGCCTGGCGGCCGGCCTCGTCGCGCCGAGCCTCGCCCGGGCCCAGGTCCCCTACCTGTCCATTCCGGCGAGCGAGCCCAAGTACGCGGCCATCGTCGTTGACGCCAACACCGGCGAGGTCCTCTACGCCAAGCGCGCCGACAGCCCTCGCTATCCCGCCTCGATCACCAAGGTCATGACCATGTACCTGGTCATGGAGGCGATGGCCGAGGGCCGGGTGAAGCCGACCGACATGGTCACCATTTCGGCCCGCGCCGCCTCCCAGCCGCCGACCAAGCTGGGCGTGGCCGCCGGCGACCAGGTCAGCGTCGATGACGCCCTCAAGGCCCTCGCGACCCGCTCCGCCAACGACATGGCCGTGGCCCTGGCCGAACATATCGCCGGCACCGAGCAACGCTTCGCCGCCCTGATGACCCTGCGCGGCCAGGAATTGGGCATGAGCAACACGCGGTTCGTGAATGCGTCCGGCCTGCCCGACAGCCGCCAGATCTCCAGCGCCCGCGACATCGCCATCATGTCGCGCGCCGTGATGCGCGATTTCCCGCAGTACTACGGCTACTTCGGGATCAAGTCCTTCTACTTCCGGGGGCGGCTGATCACGAGCCACAACCGGCTGATGGGCCAGTTCGCGGGCATGGACGGGCTGAAGACCGGCTACATCAACGCCTCGGGCTTCAACCTCGCCGCCTCGGCCGTGCGGGACGGTCGTCGCCTGATCGCCGTGGTGCTCGGCGGTCGCTCGACGGTGACGCGTGACGATCACGTCGAGGATCTGATGCTGACCGGGTTTGACGTGCTCAAGCGCCGCTCGCTCGGCGAGACCATCACCGTCGCCCAGAGCATGTTCGAGCCCGTGATCGAGGGGCCCGTTATTCGGCCGCCCACGGCCATGGGCGACGCCGGCGAGGTCGGCGGCCTGCGGGTCGTGCTGACCGACGGCCCTGCCCCGTCCACCCCGATGACGATCCAGCGCTCGATGGCGCCGATCGCCGATCCCGTTTCCCGGCCGGCGCCCGCCAAGAAGGCCGCACCGAAGAAGCCCCGCGGCCAGTACGTGGTCCAGGCCGGCGCCTTCAAGTCGAGGGACCAGGCCCGCCAGCAGCTCAAGCTGATCCAGAAGCGCTTCTCGTCGTCGTTCGCCGAGGCCGAGGCCGACATCGGCAGCGCGGTCGGCGGCTACTTCAGGGTCCGGTTCGAGGGCATGACCGCCGACGCGGCCCGCGCGGCCTGCAAGACCCTCAAGGCCAAGAAGCAGGCCTGCATGGTCATCGCGCCCTAGGGGCTGGATCGTCGGCGAGAATTGGAGGGCGCGGCCAAAGCTGCGCCCTTTTCGCTGTGCGCAAACCTGACGCCGTCATGCTCGGGCTTGTCCCGAGCACCCCTCGCTCAGCCCCTTCGTGAGTGTGCGATGACATCCGCACCTGCGACCCCACGCAGGGACCCTCGCCACCCGGGTGAGATGACCAGGGTGGGGTAGCAAAGGTCACTTCCGCAGCAGCGTATCCCGCGCCGCGTTGAGCCGTGCCGCCAGGCCGCTGGTGCCGCCGGCGTCAGGGTGTACGGCGCGGATCAGCCGGCTGTAGGCGGCCTGGATCTCCTCGCGGGAGGCGCCGGGGCCGACGCCGAGGATTTCCCGGGCCTCAGAGACGGCGGCGGCGTCCGGCGCTTCGGTCGACCGGGCCGCAGCTCCGCGCCCCACGAAGACCAGGGCGACGCCCAGCGCAGACAGGATGGCGCCCGGCAGATAACGACCACTGGCGGCCAGCAGGCCGCCTGCCGCGACGATGGCCCCGCCGATGCTGCCGGCGATGATCTTCATCTCGCGCTTGACCAGCAGCGGCCGGGCGCGGCGTCCGGCCCAGACGAGCAGGCCGAACAGGACGACGCCGATCAGGATGTAAATCATGGCGGCGCTTGTAGCCCGGCCGCTACTCGGCGGCGAGCAATCGTTCGCCGGTCCAGGCCGACAGGCCCACCGCGTGCAGAAGGGCTCGCAGCTCCTGCCGCGCGGAGACATGGGTCAGCGAAACGGGGATCGGCCGCACCTTCGGCGACAGGTCGGCGACGGTCAGGCCGAACGGAAACAGCTCGCGATAGATGACCCGGTCGCGAAGGCCGGAGCTGATCCGGAACCCGACCCGCTTGGCCAGCGCCGTCAGCCGGTCGTCGACGCGCTTGCGGTTGCGGGCCTCGACGCTGGCCAGGCGGTTGCGCAGCACGACCCAGTCCAGCGGCGCGCGCTGGCCGGCCAGGGCGCGGGCCTTGCGGGCTTCCCAGACGATCTCCGAATAGAGGCCGGGCTTCTGCAGCTCCAGCGTCACCGGGTCGACGTGGCCCAGCATGTCGAAGTCGACGAAGCTGTCGTTCATCGGGGTGACGACCATGTCGGCATGGGCATGGGCCATCCGCGACAGGGCGGTGTTGCCGCCCGGGCCAGGGCGACGCCGTCCTCGGCCGGGTGGCGGGCCAGCGGCTGGGGCAGGACGACGCCGTTCGAGGCGCTCCAGAGTTGGCGGTTGGCGAAGAATCGCCCCGTCGATGACTGGCGCAGGTCCAGGTCGATGACCGCGACCGTCGCGCCGCCATGCAGCAGGCCGGTGGCCAGGTGAACGGCGATGGTCGACTTGCCGGCGCCGCCCTTCTCGTTGCCGATGACGATGACATGTGGCTGGGTGGTGGCCATCTCGTGGTCCCCGCGACTGCGCCGACTCAGCGTCGGATGTCCCTGGACGAGACACCCGGAAGGCGTGGGCTGCAATCGGGCGGGACGATTTGTCCACAGGCGGCTTGTCACAGGGGAAGGCCGCGCGATAAGCCGCGCGCCATGACACAGACCGCCCTCCCCGTCGTCCGCACCGTCGCCGCGCTGCGCGCCCAGGTCTCCGCCTGGAAGCGCGAGGGCCTGCGCGTGGCCATGGTCCCGACCATGGGCGCGCTGCACGAGGGACACCTGTCGCTGGTCCGGCTGGGCAACCAGAAGGCCGACCGGACGGTGGCCTCGATCTTCGTGAACCCGGCCCAGTTCGCGCCGCACGAGGACTTCGACGCCTATCCGCGTGGCGAGGACCGCGACAGCGCCCTGCTGGCCGCCGCCGGCTGCGCGCTGCTGTTCGCCCCGACGGTGGGCGAGATGTACCCCGACGGCTTCGCCACCACTGTGAACGTCGCGACCGGCGTCTCCGAGCCGCTGGAGGGCGTCTCGCGGCCGCACTTCTTCGGCGGGGTGGCGACGGTGGTCTCCAAGCTGCTCAACCAGTGCCGTCCGGACGTCGCCATCTTCGGCGAGAAGGACTACCAGCAGCTGCTGGTCATCAAGCGCATGGCCCGCGACCTCGACCTGGGCGTCGAGATCGTCGGCGGGCCGACCAGCCGCGAGGCCGACGACCTGGCCATGTCCTCGCGCAACGCCTACCTGACCCCCGAGGAGCGCGAGATGGCCAGCGCCCTGCCCGCCGCCATGGCCGCCGCCGTCGGATGGCTGCGCGAGGGCCAGGCCGCCGAAGGCGTCGAGGGCCAGGTCAAGGCGATCCTCGGGGAGGCCGGCTTCGGCAAGATCGACTACGTCGAGGTCCGCGACGGCGAGACGCTGGAGCGGCTGGGCCCTGGCCCGGTCAGCGCCGGGGCGCGGGTGTTCGTCGCGGCCTGGATGGGGAAGACGCGGCTCATCGATAACTGGGGGGTCTGAGGCGGTGCGTCCTTCGCGACGCTCGCTGGACGCTCGCTCCTCAGGATGACGAGCACAGAGACGCTTCAACAAACTTCGTCATGCTGAGGAGCGCGTAGCGCGTCGCGAAGCACGCAATGCCTACCACGCCCCCAGCTCCCGCAACTGTCGCGCCAGGTCCTGCGGAACCGCCTCGTCGCCGCCGGTCGCCAGATCCGGCGGCGCATCCGCGGCCTCGAGGTAGCGCCAGCCCTGGAAGGCGCGGCGCGGCTGGGGGGCGGTCTCGATGAGCTCGGGGTTGAGGTAGATCCGGCAGGGCTGCGGCCCGCCTTCCTCCGTGACGATCTCGTCGATCGCCTGCCGGACCAGCACCTGGCCCTTGATCACCCAGTAGAGCGAGCCGCCGTCCAGCAGCTCGGCCGCGCGCTTGGGCGTCTGGCGCGTCGGGGCGACCGAGCGATGGCCCTGCGCCGCGCGATGCGCCCGCCAGGCCCGCAGGTCCGCGACGCTGTCGATGCCGACACAGAGCTTGATCAGGTGGAGGGGCAACGACGCCTCACTTGCCGCGGGCTTCGAGTTCCTTGCCCTTGGCGGTCCATTCCGCGCCCTTGGCCTCAAGCAGCTTGCCGCAGCGCGCGCTGTTGGCCTGGGTCTCGGCGGGGCTCATCGCCGCGAGCGCATCGACCGCCGCCGCCATGACATCGACTGAAGGACTCCGGCCCTCGACCCGCCCGGCGAAATAGAAGGCGGTCAACGCACCGGCCTGTGCGATCTCCGGGTCAGCCATGCCCGACAGCTTGAGGCCCACGGCCACGCACTTGATGTCATCCGACGTTGCGTCCCGCGCGGAAGCCGTCGCCGGCAGGGCGAGGCAGGCGGCAAGGCCGAGCGCGATGAACGAAGTCCTCATTTGCAGCATCCTTTCACGAGGGCGGCGTCAGGCCGCGTCCAGTTTCACCAGCACCACGCCCTCGCTGACCTGCCCGCCGGCCTCGGCGGAGAGTTCGGCGACGACGCCGTCAAAGGGCGCAGCCAGGGCGTGCTCCATCTTCATGGCTTCCAGCACCAGCAGGGTCTGGCCCCGGGTCACCGTGTCGCCGGCCTTGACCGAGACGGACACGATCTTGCCCGGCATGGGGGAGAGGATGGCCCCGTCACCGCCCTCTCCACCCGCCGCCAACGGCGGCAGCCTTCGGATTTCGATCGCGTGGCCCTGCTCGAAGATCACGCGGGTGTCCGGATCAGGCGTGGCGACGTGAATGGCGTCCTCCCACTCCACGCCGGCGAAGCCGACACAGTTGGGAAGTCCGTAGGCGACGACCGTCTCCCCGGCATAGACCGCGCCGAAACCCGAGTGATGGGAGGCTTCGGCAGGCTCGCCGTGGCCTTCCAGTGTGACGACGTGCGGCTCTCCGCCTTCGTAGATCCGCATCGGGAAACGGGGTCGCCCGTTCAGCCGGAAGCCGAACAGGCCGTTCGTGAATGGCGAGTCGCCACGCCCACCGCTCCAGGCGTTGTCATCCGCCTCCATAGCGAACGAGGCGGCAGCCGCGATCACCGCGGACGCGCCGGCTTTGGGCTCAACCACCAGATCGCCGAGCCGCGCCTCGATGAAGCCGGTGTCAACGTCGCCCGCGACGAAGTCCGGATGACGCGCGCAACGGGCCAGGAAGGCGGCGTTGGTCTTGACCGGCCACACCTCGACACCGCCACAGGCTTCCGCAAGGCGGCCGGCCGCGGTTACCCGGTCCCGCCCGCGCACGATGATCTTGGCGATCATGGGGTCGTAGAACGGCGAGACGACGCCCCCGTGCTCGACCGCGCTGTCCACGCGCACCTTCTTGCCGTCCGGCATAAGGAAATGTTCCAGCTTCCCCGTGCTCGGCAGAAACCCCGTCGCCGGGTTCTCCGCGTAGAGCCGCGCCTCCATCGCCCAGCCGTCCAGCGTGATCTCGTCCTGGGTCAGCGGCAGCGGCTCGCCGGAGGCGATGCGCAGCTGCCACTCGACCAGGTCCTGGCCGGTGACCATCTCAGTGACCGGGTGCTCGACCTGCAGGCGAGTGTTCATTTCCATGAACCAGATGCGGTCGGCGCGCAGGCCCTCGCTGGCGTCGGCGATGAATTCCACCGTCCCGGCGCCCTCGTAGTTGACGGCCCGGGCGGCCTTGACGGCGGCGTCGCAGACGGCGGCCCGGGTGGCCGCATCCATG
>JBIKII010000090.1:0-12099 GCA_044361705.1 Caulobacter sp. | reverse complement strand
GTCTTCGGCGTGATCGCCTTCTCGAGGTCGGCGGCGACCAGCTTGAAGCCGTTCTCGGCCGTGGTCTCGACCGCCACGGGCGTGCCGCCGGCCAGCAGGACCATGTCGGGGTAGGACACCCAGTAGGGGGCGGGGATCACCACCTCGTCGCCCGGGTTCACCGTCGCGACCAGGGCATTGTAGATCACCGGCTTGCCGCCCGGCGCGATGTGGATCTGGCTCGGCTTGTAGTCGAGGCCGTTCTCGCGCTTGAACTTGGCGCAGATGGCGACCTTCAGCTCCGGCATTCCATCCGGATCGGTATACTTCGTCTTGCCGGCGCGGATGGCGGCGATGGCCGCGTCCTTGATGTTGTCGGGGGTGTCGAAGTCCGGCTCGCCCGCGCTGAGGGCGATGACGTTCTTGCCTTCCGCTTTCAATGCCCGCGCCTTGGCGCTGATGGCGATGGTGGCGGACGGTGCGATGCGACGCAGGGCGTCGGACTCAAGCGACATGGGGCTCCCCGGACTTGTCTGTCTTGTTCGGATTGCCGGGGGTCTTACGCGCGACTCCGCTGCGGTGCAACGAAGCCGGCGAAGGCGCCCGCATAGCTTGACCCGCTGGCCTCTATGCGCGAGGCCTTGGCGACCATGAAGCGCGTCATCGAATTCATCACCAACATGGACGCCCGGGCCTGGCGCACGGTGGCAGTCTCCTTCCTGCTGTTCGGCGGCGTGGGCGTGGTCTTCCTGTTCGCGGCCCCGCTGCTGGGCGTGAACGGCGAGGCGGCGGTCGAGGGCTGGCTGGGCGCAGCGCACGGGATCTGGGCGCTGCCGGTCGCGGTGAGCGCCTTCGCCCTGCTGGCCTTCATCGGCGTGCCGCAGTTTGTGCTGATCGCCGCCGCCGTGGTGGCGTTCGGGCCGTGGACGGGTCTGGTCTACAGCTGGATCGGCACCATGGTCTCGTCCTCCATCGGCTTCTGGCTGGGCCGGCTGTTCGGCGGAAGGCTGATCAGGGACGTGGCCAGCGAGGGCGTCGCGCGGTTCATGAAACTGATCGGCCGCAACGGCTTCATGGCCAGCCTGATCGTGCGGCTGGTGCCGGCCGCGCCCTTCATCGTCGTCAACATGGCCGCCGGCGTGGCGCCGATGAAGTTCCGCCACTTCCTGGCCGGCACCGGCATCGGCATCATTCCGAAGATCGCCCTCACGGCTTTCGCCGGGAACTCGGCGTTCCAGCTGTTTCAAACCATCGGGGAGGGCGGCGGGGACAGCACGCCGCATGTGGTGCTGAACATCCTGGCCGCCGTTATCTGGGTCGGCGGCGCCTGGGTGGCCCGCAAGTGGCTGCGCAACCGCGAAGACGCGGCCGAGCGCGAGGACGCCGGTCCGCAGGCCTGACCCCAGACTGTACCCCAGGTGACAGTTTCATGCGGTCGTTCCCGCCACTCTGGCGGCAACGACAGAAAACTCCCGGGGGAAACCATGCGCCGATCGATCATCGTCCTGCTGGCGGCATCGCTGCTGGCCGGCCCCGTGTCCGCGGCCGACGCGCCGTCCCCGACCACCCTCAAGGCGCAGAAGGCGCTGAGGGACTCGCTGCCCTTCGCCGATCGCCAGGACTACGACTTCGCCACCCGGGGCTTTGTCGGCACGCGGGCCGACCCGGTCATCCGCCGCGCCGACGGCGGCGTCGCCTGGGATCTGACCGCCTGGGACTTCATCACCGGCGATGCGCCCGGCACGGTCAATCCAAGCCTGTGGCGCCAGGCCGAGTTGCTGCGCAAGCATGGCCTGTTCCAGGTCTCCGACACCATCTGGCAGGTGCGCGGCTTCGATATCTCCAACGCCACCTTCATCAAGGGCGAAACCGGCTGGATCGTCATCGATCCGCTGACCACGGCCGAGACGGCCGCCGCCGCCCTGGCCCTGGTCAACGAAAAGCTCGGGGCGCGCCCGGTCGTGGCGGTCATCTACACCCACAGCCACACTGACCACTTCGGCGGCGTGAAGGGCATGGTCAGCCAGGCCGATGTCGACGCCGGCAAGGTGCAGATCATCGCGCCGCACGGCTTCCTCGAGGAGGCGGTCAGCGAGAACGTCATCGCCGGCTCGGCCATGAGCCGCCGGGCCACCTACCAGTTCGGCTACAACCTCGTTCCGGGACCCGAGGGCCAGATCACCTCCGGCATCGGCCAGGCGGTCTCCAAGGGCACGATGACCCTGATCCCGCCGACGAAGACCATCGAGCGCACCGGCGAGGCCCTGGTCATCGACGGGGTGCGGATCGAGTTCCAGATGACGCCGGGGACCGAGGCGCCGGCGGAGATGAACCTCTACTTCCCCGACTGGCGGATCCTCTGCATGGCGGAGAACGCCAATCCGACGATGCACAATGTCCTGACGCCGCGCGGCGCCCTGGTGCGGGATTCCCGCGCCTGGTCGGGCTATCTCGGCGAGTCCCTGCGCCTCTACGGCGACCGCACCGACGTCATGTTCACCAGCCACGGCTGGCCGCGCTTCGGCGGGGAGGTCGTGCGCGGCTACCTCGCCGACCACCGCGACGCCTACAAGTACCTGCACGACCAGACCGTGCGGTTGATGAACCATGGCTACACCGGTCCGGAGATCGCCAACCGCATCGCCCTGCCGCCGGCCCTCGCCCGCCAGTGGTTCAACCGCGGCTACTACGGCTCGATGAGCTTCAACAGCCGGGCGGTCTACCAGCGCTACATGGGCTGGTATGACGCCAACCCGGTGAACCTGGCCGTGCTCGAGCCGGCTGACCAGGCCGGCCGCTACGTCGTGGCCATGGGCGGCCCGGCCAAGGTGAAGGCCCTGGCCCAGGCGGCCCATGACGCGGGCGAGTACAGCTGGGCCGCGACGCTGCTGAACAATGTCGTGCTCGACAACCCGAAGGATGCCGAGGCCAGCCAGGCCCTGGCCCGGACCTACGAGCAGATGGCCTGGCAGGCCGAGAGTTCGCTGTGGCGGAACATGTACCTCTCAGGCGCCGCGGAGCTGCGCGCCGGTGGACCGACGCCCTCGCCGGTTTCAGGTTCGCCGGACATCATCGCCAACCTGCCCAGCCCGATGATCTTCGACCTGCTGGCCGTGAGGCTCGATCCGGACAAGGCCGGTGGCGCAAAGCTGCGGGTCATCTTCGCCTTCCCCGAGCGCAAGGAGCGGTTCCTGGTCCAGGTTCGCAACGGCGTGCTCACCGCTGATCCCGCGGCCGACGGCGACAAGGCCGACGCGACCCTGACGTTGCCCCGTCCCCTGCTGATGCAGTCGCTGCTGACCGGCGCGCCGCTGGCGGCCAAGGTGATGAGCGGCGAGGCGAAGGTGGAGGGCAACCCGCTGGCGCTGCAGCGGCTGACAGGCTGGTTCGACCGTCCGACACCGGACTTCCCGATTGTCACGCGACCGAAATAGGCGGTTGGCGGACATAAACTTGCGCGGAGGGGCGAATGCTCGCCCTCCCGCGCAAGACCCTTGCGCGATTCCACCGGATTCTGTATCCACATCGCATGCAACGCGTGCAAACCAGCCTGCGTCTTCTTCTTACCCCGGGGCTTAGCAGCCCCTGGGCGACCGCTTAGTCGCGCGCCGTCGCGACCGGGTGCTCAGGGGCCTTGTTCTAACCGCCTGATCCCCTGGACCGCGACGAAAGCAACTTTCAAATGACCTCCGTATCCGACGCCGGCCGCGTCATCGTATTCGACACCACCATGCGTGACGGCGAGCAGTCGCCCGGCGCCTCGATGAGCCACGACGAGAAGATCGAGCTGGCCAAGATCCTCGAGGAGATGGGGGTCGACGTCATCGAGGCCGGCTTCCCGATCGCCTCCAACGGCGACTTCGAGGCCGTGAAGGCGATCTCGCAGCTGGTCACCGAAAGCACGATCTGCGGCCTGGCCCGCGCCGCCGCCGTCGACATCGACCGCTGCGCCGAGGCCATCCGCCCGGCCAAGCGCGGCCGCATCCACACCTTCCTCTCCACCAGCCCGCAGCACCGCGACCACATCCTGAAAATGACCCAGGAAGAGGTGCTGGAAGCTGTCGTCCAGTCGGTGACCCGGGCCCGCAACCTGTGCGGCGATGTCGAGTGGTCCGCCCAGGACGCCACCCGCACCGAGCTCGACTTCCTGTACCGCTGCGTCGAGGCGGCCATCAACGCCGGGGCCACGACCATCAACCTGCCGGACACGGTCGGCTACAGCTATCCCGACGAGTACGCCCGGATGTTCCGGGACGTGATCGCCAATGTGCCGAACTCGGACAAGGCGATCTTCTCGGCCCACTGCCACAACGACCTGGGGCTGGCCGTCGCCAACTCCATCGCCGCAGTCCAGGGCGGGGCGCGGCAGGTCGAATGCGCGATCAACGGCATCGGCGAGCGGGCCGGCAACGCGGCGCTGGAAGAGATCGTCATGGCCCTGAAGGTCCGCGGCGAGAGCCTGGGCTTTTCCACCGGCGTCGAGCCGATGCACATCACCCGCGCCAGCCGCTACGTCTCGGCCATCACCGGCTTCCCGGTGCAGTTCAACAAGGCGATCGTCGGCAAGAACGCCTTTGCCCACGAGAGCGGCATCCATCAGGACGGGATGCTGAAGAACGCCGAGACCTACGAGATCATGCGGCCCGAGGATGTGGGGCAGGGCGCCACCAACCTGGTCATGGGCAAGCATTCCGGCCGTCACGCCTTCCGCGAGAAGCTGAAGGCGCTGGGCTACGAGCTGGGCCAGAACGCGCTGAACGAGGCCTTCGTCCGCTTCAAGGAGCTGGCCGACAAGAAGAAGCACGTCTTCGACGATGACATCATCGCCCTGGTCGACGACGCCCTGGCGCGCGGCTCGGAGAAGATCCGCGTCGTCCACCTGAAGGTCATCGCAGGCACCGAGGGCCAGTCGGCCGAGCTGACGCTGGACGTCGACGGCGTCGAAACCAGCGCCCAGGCCAGCGGCGATGGTCCCGTCGACGCGGTGTTCAACGCCATCCACGAGATCGTGCCGCACCAGGCCGCCCTGCGCCTGTTCCAGGTGCACGCGGTCACCGAGGGCACTGACGCCCAGGCCCAGGTCTCCGTCCGGCTGGAAGAAGACGGCCGCATCGCCACGGGCGCCGCCGCCGACACCGACACCCTGACCGCCAGCGCCAAGGCCTACGTCAACGCGCTCAACAACCTCTTCTCCCGCAAGGAGAAGGGCCGGCCCGAAACGGCCATCGCGAGCGGGTTCTAGGCCAAGTTGATCCTCCCCGGAGCGAAGCGAGGGGGAGGGGGACCGCTCGAAGAGCGGTGGAGGGGAGATGCCGCGCGACGGCGCCCCTTCACGTCCCCACCACCATGCTTCGCATGGTCCCCCTCCCCAGCGGGGCCGGGGAGGTTGAAGGCGACATGATCTGGATCCCCGCCACCGTCCTCGCGGCCGCCTTCCAGGTGGCGCGCAACGCCGCGCAACGCAGCCTGATGACCGGGGCCGGGCCGTGGGGCGCGACGCTGGTGCGGTTCCTGTTCGGACTGCCGTTCAGCCTGCTGTTCGTCGCCGTCGCTCTCCTGGTCCTGCCGGTGCAGCCGGTGTTCTCGCCGACCTATCTGGCCTGGTGTGCTCTGGGCGGGCTGATGCAACTGGGAGCCACGGCGGCGCTGCTGACCGCCATGCAGCGGTCCAGCTTCGCGCTGGGCACGGCCTTCCAGCAGAGCGGGCTGCCGTTCGCGGCCATCCTGGGCCTGGTGGTCTTCGGCGACCCCCTGAAGGTCCACGCCTGGCTGGGCATCGCCCTGGCCACCGCGGGGCTGGTCGCCCTGTCCTGGCCCAAACGGGGACAGGAGGCCGGCGACTGGACCGCTGCGGCGCTGGGAACGCTGTCGGGATTCTGCTTCGCGATTTCCGCCAACGCCTTCCGGCAGGCCTCGATTGGTCTGGATGCGGACCATCCGATTCCCGCCGCCCTGATCACCGTCGCCGTGGTGCAGGCGATGCAGTCGGCGGCGCTCACATCGTGGCTGGCGATTCGCGACAAGGCGTCGCTGGCGGCGGCGGTCCGGTCCTGGCGAATCTCGGTGGGCGCTGGCTTCTTCGGCGCGGCCGCATCGGCAGGGTGGTTTATCGCGCTGGCCCTTGCGCCGGCGGGGCTTGTGCGCGCTGTAGGGGTCGTGGAGATGCCCCTGGCTGCCCTCGCCGGACGTCGACTTTTCGCCGAACGGGTGACCCTCGGGCAGTGGATCGCGGGCGGGCTGACGGCCGTGGGAGTCGCCCTCGCGGCGCTAGGTTGAAAGCGGGTCTTAATAGACCTTGAATTCAACACGTTCGCGGTGCAAACGGCGTGACATCAGCATGTTCAGCCGTCTCGGCGACGCTGCGCCCGGGGGGCGCGCTCGCGGCGTGGCGCCGGGCTTGCGGTACCTTGCCTCGCCAGTCCCAAAACGCTCCTAGAATTCAAGGCCCTGAATGTTCGGTTCTCTCTTCGGCGCCATTTCGAACGACATCGCCATCGATCTCGGCACCGCCAACACCCTCATCTACATGAAGGGCAAGGGCATCGTGCTGAACGAGCCGAGCGTCGTGGCGCTGCGCAACGTCGGCGGTCGCAAGGTGGTTCACGCCGTGGGCATAGAGGCCAAGCAGATGCTGGGCCGCACGCCGGGCCACATGGAAGCCATTCGTCCGATGCGTGACGGGGTCATCGCCGACTTCGAAGTCGCCGAGGAGATGATCAAGTACTTCATCCGCAAGGTTCACAACCGCAAGGGCTTCGTGAATCCCAAGGTGATCGTGTGCGTGCCGTCCGGCGCCACCGCCGTCGAGCGTCGCGCCATCAACGACAGCTGCCTGAACGCCTCGGCCCGCCGCGTGGGCCTGATCGACGAGCCGATGGCCGCCGCGATCGGCGCCGGCCTGCCGATCCATGAGCCGACCGGTTCGATGGTCGTCGACATCGGCGGCGGCACCACCGAGGTGGCCGTCCTGTCCCTGTCCGGGATCGTCTACAGCCGCTCGGTCCGGGTCGGCGGCGACAAGATGGACGAAGCCATCATCAGCTACATGCGCCGGCACCATAATCTGCTGATCGGCGAAACCACCGCCGAGCGCATCAAGAAGGAAATCGGCACCGCCCGCGCACCGGCCGACGGTGAGGGCCTGTCGATCGACGTCAAGGGCCGCGACCTGATGCAGGGCGTGCCCCGGGAAGTGCGGATCAGCGAGAAGCAGGCCGCTGACGCCCTGCACGAGCCGGTCAGCCAGATCGTCGAGGCCGTGAAGGTCGCGCTCGAGGCCACGCCGCCGGAACTGGCGTCCGACATCGCCGACAAGGGCATCATGCTGACCGGCGGCGGCGCGCTGCTGCGCGGCCTGGACGCCGAGATCCGCGACCACACCGGCCTGCCGGTCACGGTCGCCGATGACCCGCTGTCCTGCGTCGCGCTCGGCTGTGGCAAGGTTCTTGAACACCCGAAATGGATGAAGGGTGTCCTCGAAAGCACCCTCGCTTAAACATCTGCAATCAGGTCGGACGCTCGGGGGCGTCCTGACGGAGGTACGGGGTGCCGCTTCGGCAGGATCCGTTCGGGGAACTCAAGGTCCCGCTGACCTGGACGGCGGCGGTGGCCCTGATCGTCGCTGTCATCATCGGCGCGGCCATGCTGCTCAGCGATCGTCGCGAGACCTTTCAGACCGAGGCCTACGGCGCCGCCCGCCAGGCGGTCGACACCGTATCGGCGCCGGTCGGCGGCGTGGTCGCCAAGCCGGGCGAGTGGACCGGCGACATCATGGGCTGGCTCGGCAGCTACGTTTTCACCGCCAGCGAGAACCGGCGCCTGAAGGCGGAGCTCATCCTGCTCCAGCGGCAGGCCGATGAGGCCGTCCGCCTGAAGGACGAGAACGAACGCCTGCGCGCCGTGCTCGGCATCCGCACCGATCCGCCGATCGACATGGTCACCGCCCGGATCGTCTCGGACTCCCGCGGCCCCCTGGCCAACTACCGGCTGGCCAACGCGGGCGCGGAGTCCGGCGTCATGGTCGGCTTCCCGGTGCTGAGCGAGCGTGGCCTGGTCGGCCGGGTGGTCGGGGTCGCGCGCGGGGCCAGCAAGGTGCTGCTGCTGACCGACGCCGCCTCCAGGACGCCGGTGATGATCGACCGGACCAACGCCCGCGCCATCCTGACCGGTGATGGCGGCCCCAATCCGCGGCTCGATTACCTGCGGGGCCGGGAAGCAATCCGCGAGGGCGACCGCGTGCTGACCAGCGGCGACGGCGGCGTGCTGCCGCGCGGCCTGCCGGTCGGTCGGGTGGTCAAGGGGCTCGACGGCCGCTGGCGCGTGGCGCTGGACGCCGACTCCGGCGCCATCGACTGGGTCCGGATCATGAAGTTCCGCGACTATGCCCAGCTGGTGGCCCGCCAGGCGCTGGAGCAGACGCAGCTGCCGCCGGTGATCACCGAGAACCCGGACGACCGGATCATCAAAACCCCGACGCCGACGCCGACCCCGACCCCGACCCAGACGCCGACCCCGGCTCCGGCTCCGGCTCCGAAGACCGCCACGCCGCCGCGTCCGGCGCCGGCCCCCGTTGTCCGCCCGCCGGCCCCGTCCGCCACGCCGCCCGCCCCGGTCGCCGCGCCCCCCGGGGGCGGACGATGAGCTTCTCCGCCGCGCGGCCGCTCGACCCGTGGCGCTGGATCGGCGTGCCGGCCCTGCTCTGCGCGGGGTTCACCATCCTCTTCGCCTCGCCGATCCGGATCTTTGGCCTGCACCTTCCCGAGCCGGTGTTTCCGCTGGTCTGCGCGTTCGGCTGGGCGGTGATCCGGCCGTCAATCATCGCGCCGTTCACCCTGCTGCTGCTGGGCTGCTTCCTGGACATCTTCTGGGGCGGCGCGCTGGGCCTGTGGGCCGTCTCGCTGCTGGTCGCCTACGCCGGCACGCTGTTCATGCGCAACATGATGACCGGCCAGAGCCGGCCGATGATGTGGGCCTGGTACGCGGGCGTCTGCGCCGCGGCCCTGGCCACTGGCTATCTCATCACCATGCTGGACGTGAGGTCGGCGCCCAACCTGATCGCCCTGTTCTGGCAGTTCCTGGCGACGAGCCTGCTCTATCCGTTCGCGCACCGCCTGATCGACCGCTTCGACGACGCCGACGTGAGGTTCCGTTGAGCGAGCCGACGATCTTCTTCACCGAGGTCAACGAGCGGCAAGGCGCCTTCACCCGTCGGGCCTTCCTGCTCGGCGGCATCACCGGCCTTGGGCTGGCGGCGCTGGGCGGGCGGCTCGTCCATCTGCAGGTGGTGGAGGCCCGGCGCTACCAGAAGCTGGCGCAATCCAACCAGTTCAACTTCCGTCTCGTGCCTCCGCCGCGCGGCGTGATCCTCGACCGCAACGGCGTCACCCTGGCGTCCAACCGCCCCAACTTCCGGCTTCTGGTCTCGCGCGAGACTGAAACCGACGTGGAGGGGATCGTCGACAAGCTGGCGCAGCTGGTCCCGATCACCGACGAGCGCCGCGAGCGCCTGATCCGCGACATCAAGCGGGCGCCCAAGAAGTCGCCGGTCCAGGTCATGGAGGACATGAGCTGGGAGGAGTTCTCCCGCATCAACGTTCGGGCCCCGGAACTGCCGGGCGTGACGGCCGACATGGGCGAGGTGCGTGTCTATCCGTTCGGCGGCGCCTTCGCGCACGTCATCGGCTATGTGGCCCGGGTCAATGACCGCGACATCAAGGCCGTTGTCGACAAGGGCCTGACCATCGACCCCCTGCTCTACAACCCCGGCTTCCGGATCGGTCGCCAGGGCGTGGAGAAGGCCTTCGACATCGAGCTGCGCGGCAAGGCCGGCGCCCAGAAGCAGGAAGTCGACGCCCGGGGCCGGGTCGTTCGCAACGATCCCGAGGGCGACATCCCGCCGACGCCGGGCAAGGAAATCCGGCTGACCCTGGACTCCGACATCCAGCAGCGCGCGCTGGAAGTCATGGGCGAGGAGAGCGGCGCCATCGTGCTGATGGACTGCCGCACCGGCGATCTGCTCTGCATGGCTTCCGCGCCGAGCTTCGACGCCAACCGCTTCGTGAAGGGCCTTTCGGTGCCCGAGTACAGGGCGTTGGCCGAGTATGAGCGCAAGCCGCTGCTCGACAAGGCGATGAGCGGCACCTATCCGCCGGGGTCGACCTTCAAGCCGATGGTCGCCATGGCGGCGCTGGAGGCCGGCGTCGATCCGGAGGTGCGTATCAACTGCTCCGGCGGCTGGTACTTCGGCAACCGCACATGGCGGTGCTGGGGCCGCCACGGCTCGCAGAACATGCACGAGGCGATCAAGAACTCCTGCGACGTCTACTTCTACCAGACCGCGCTCAAGGTCGGCCCCGACGGCATCGCCAAGGCGGCGAAGGCGTTCGGCTTCGGCCAGATCTTCGACATCGGCATCCCGGGTCAGAAGAAGGGCATCGTCGGCTCGCGGGAGTGGAAGCGAACAGCCAACCGCAATCCGGCCAATCAGACCTGGTTCCCCGGCGATACCGTCAACTACGGCATCGGGCAGGGTCTGATCGCCGTGAATCCGCTGCAGCTGGCCGTCATGACCGCGCGGCTGGCCAACGGCAACAAGGCGCTCAGTCCGCGCCTGATCAAGTCGGTGGGCGGCGTCGAGCGGCCGCGCGGCGATGCGGCCCCGGACCTGCCCTACGCGCAGGAGTTCCTCGACTATGTGCGCGGCGGCATGATCGCGGTGGCCAACGACGCCTCGGGCACCGCCTTCCGCCAGAGCCAGCTGGGCCTCGGCGACATCCGCATGGCCGGCAAGACCGGCACGGCCCAGGTTCGCGTCTTCCGCGATGGGGAATCGCGCAAGAGCGCCGGCTTCCGGTGGGGGCTGCGCGACCACAACTGGTACATCGCTTTCGCGCCGATCGACGCGCCGCGCTACGCCATCTCGGTCCTGATCGAGCACGGCGGACTGGGCGGCGGCACCGCCGCTGCGCCCCGGGCCCGCGAGGTCATGCGCATGGCGCTGCTCAAGGATCCCGAGATCCGGGCTCGCGTCGAGCAACCGATGCCCTTGCCCGAGCTCGACCCCGCCGCCCCGATCGAGGGCGCGGCGCCTGAACCCGCCATCGAGGGCGCGCCCCCGCCGCAATCCCCAGCCCCCAAGGTCGCCCAATGACCGCCAGCGCCCTGACCCGACCCGGTGAACGCGATCGCCTGATCGTCAAGTTCACGGAGATCGACTGGACCTTCTGCCTGGTGCTCTGCCTGATCGCCGGGGCCGGCGCGCTGATCATGTTCTCCGCCGCCGACCTGTCCTGGACGCCCTGGGCGTGGCCGCACATTTCCAGGTTCGCGATCTTCTTCGTCCTGATGATCGTCCTGGCCATGTGTCCGCTGACGCTGTGGTTCCAGGTCGCCTATCCCGTCTACATCGTCGCGTTGGTGCTGCTTCTGGGGGTGGAATTCTTCGGCGATATCTCCAAGGGCGCACAGCGCTGGCTGCAGATCGGCCCGCTGCGCTTCCAGCCGTCCGAGATCATGAAGGTCGGCGTGGTGCTGGCCCTGGCGCGGTTCTACCACGGCATGTCAGCCGACAGCGCCCGCGCCAGCTGGTGGCTGCTGGTTCCCGCCGCGCTGATCGCCATGCCGACCCTGCTGGTCGCGCACCAGCCGGACCTGGGGACCTCGCTGCTGATCCTGTTCACCGGGGTGGCGATCATGATCCTGGCCGGCCTGTCGTGGAAGTTCATCGCGGCCGGGATCGGCTCCGTCGCGGTGGCCGCGCCGGTCATGTATTTCTTCGTGCTGCACGAGTACCAGCGCACGCGGGTCGACGTGCTGTTCAATCCGGCGGCCGATCCGTCCGGAGCCGGCTATCACATCCTGCAGTCCAAGATCGCGCTCGGGGCCGGCGGGCTGATGGGCAAGGGCTTCGGTCTGGGCAGCCAGAGTCAGCTGAACTTCCTGCCCGAAAAGCACACCGACTTCATCTTCGCCGCCCTGGCCGAGGAGTTCGGCTTCGCCGGCTGCTTCTCGATCCTGTTCCTGTACGGCGCGGTGATCTTCATGGCCCTGCGCATCGCCTCGATCAGCCACAGCCACTTCGGCCGGCTGGCGACGGCGGGGGTCACGGCGACCTTCGCCCTG
>JBIKII010000089.1:0-12136 GCA_044361705.1 Caulobacter sp. | reverse complement strand
CGATGTCGCGCAGCAGCATCATGCCCGCGTCCTTGCCGTCGATCTCGCCCGGATGGATGCCGGCCTGGACCAGCAGCACCGGCTTCTTCGGATCGAACGCCTTGCCATCCTTGCTGGCGATCACCGCATAGATCGGCCGCCCCTCCGGCGAGACGCCGAACTGCTCGATGCGGATCAGGTCGCTGGCTGCGTCCAGCTTGTCGAACCAGGCGCGGGTGTCGGCGTAGTCGGGACTGAAGTCGTGCTCCGGGTCCTGCTCGAAGGCGCTGGCCCAGGGGTCGGTCGCCGGCCGCAGGAGGGCCTTGCTGGCGCCGTCCCACGCCGGCGCCGGCGGCAGGAACGGCTGGTCCCAGGGCGCGGCGTTGGGGATCGAGGTCGACTGCGACATGGCGGGACTCGAGGACAGCGCCGCGAGCGCGGCGAACAGAAGAAGCGGGCGCATGAGACGGAAGTCCTCGACCGTTCGGGCGTGATTGGCAAGCGCCGGGTCAGTCGGCCGCCGCCGCGCCACGCATCGACCAGATGTCGCCCTGCACCAGCGTCATCGCTGACCGCCCGACCGTGAAGCCCTGGTAGGCCAGCAGCAGCACCAGGGTCACCAGCACCACGCGCCGCCGCCGCGCCAGCGCCGCGAGCAACGTTCCCAGTGAGAAGAAAATCAGTCCGGCCCAGAACACCCCGCCGAGGCTGAAACTGGCCAGCTCGCCGCTGGCCCCGCCGACCAGGAAGAAGACGCTGGCCATCGTCAGGTCGGCGGCCAGAACGCACAGCAACACGAGCCGCCGATGGCTCCAGAAGTGTTCGTCCAGCGCTTCGCCGGGCTTGAGCTCGCGGGGAAAGACCAGGGTGGCGGCGACGTAGAAGACGCTGGCCACCACCAGGCCCAGGATCAGCAGGGCGTAGTTGTAGGGCGCATTGCGGAAGATGACCCAGGCCTGGTTCCAGAAGGTGGCGATGTCGAGCGCCACGAAGGCGGCCAGCAGCGGCGTCAGCAGACCGAACCGGACGGTCCGCCGCTCATGCAGCATCCGCGCGAATCCGCCGACCAGCTCGGCCACGGAGAAACCGAGCAGCAGGCCGTAGAAGCTGAAGAAGAACTCGAACGCGCTCACGGAGCCCCCCGGCTGGCTATCGGACGCTCAGGCTACTTCCAGATCGGCTTGCCGTCTCCCGGCAATCCCAGCTTGCCCCAGATGTCGGAGACGCGGTCCACCACATCCTGGTCCATGCGGATCTGCTCGCCCCACTCGCGGTGGGTTTCGGGCGGCAGCTTGTTGGTGGCGTCGAGTCCGATCTTGCTGCCAAGGCCGCTCTCGGGACTGGCGAAGTCGAGGTAGTCGATCGGGGTGTTCTCGATGACGGTGATGTCGCGGGCCGGGTCCATGCGGGTGCTCAGCGCCCACATCACGTCCTTCCAGTCGCGGGCGTTGATGTCGTCGTCCACGATGATCACCCACTTGGTGTACATGAACTGGCGCAGGTAGCTCCAGACGCCCAGCATCACGCGCTTGGCGTGGCCGGGGTAGGCCTTCTTCATCGACACCACGGCGATGCGATAGCTGCAGCCCTCGGGCGGCAACCAGAAGTCGACGACCTCCGGGAACTGCTGCTGGAACAGCGGGATGAAGACCTCGTTCAGCGCCTCGCCCAGCACCGACGGCTCGTCGGGCGGACGGCCGGTGAAGGTGGTGTGATAGACGGCGTCCCGGCGCATGGTGATGGCGCTGACCTTGAACACCGGGAACTTCTCGACGCTGTTGTAGTAGCCGGTGTGGTCGCCGTAGGGGCCCTCGTCCTCGAACTCGTCGAGCAGGACATGGCCCTCGATGACGATCTCGGCCTGGGCCGGGACCATCAGCGGAACGGTCTTGGCGGGCACGAGATCGACCTTGGATCCGCGCAGCAGGCCGGCGAACTGGTACTCCGACAGGGTGTCCGGCACCGGCGTCACGGCGGCCAGGATCACGCCGGGATCGGCGCCGATCACCGCGCAGGCGGGCAGCGGGTCGCGGCGGCCGGCCTTCTTGTGGCGGCCGTAGTGCTGGGCCCCGCCGCGGTGGGCCAGCCAGCGCATGATCGCCCGGTCCTTGCCCAGCACCTGCATGCGGTAGATGCCGAGGTTGAAGTCGTCCTCCTTGGAGTCCGACGGCCCCTTGGTGACGATCAGCGGCCAGGTGATCAGCGGCGCAGGCTCGCCCGGCCAGCAGGTCTGGACCGGCAGCTTCGTCAGGTCGATCTGGTCGCCCTTGAGGACGACCTCCTGCACCGGGGCCTTCTTCACGACCTTGGGCCGCATGGACATCACCGTCTGCGCCAGCGGCAGCAGCTCCATGGCGTCCTTGATGCCGCGCGGCGGCTCGGGCTGGCGCAGGAAGGCCAGCAGCTCGCCGACCTCGCGCAGTTCGCCGGCCGTGGTGCGCGGCTCGCCGCCGAGGGTGACGCCCAGGGCCACCCGCTTCACCGTGCCGAACAGGTTGGCGAGGCATGGCATCGGCGAGATCGTGCCGTCCGGCATGACCGGCTTTTCGAACAGCACCGCCGGACCGCCGGTCGCCAGCAGCCGGGTGCAGATCTCGGTCATCTCCAGCACGGTCGACACCGGCTCGGTCACCCGCACCAGCTCGCCGTCCGCTTCCAGTTTGGTGATGAAGTCCCGCAGCGACCGGTAGGCCAAGGTGATGCTCCTGTTACGCGGGGCGGAAGCTAGGGCGGGGACCGGGTCCTGTCACGTCGTGCGCGGTTGTTTTCGCGCGAGAAGGCCGTCGAGGGCGACCAGCGCGAGGCCCGGAAGGAAGAAGCCGAGCACCAGGCCGACCATGTTGAGCAGCACCCCGGGATAGCCCAGCTTGCCGACGTCCATGAACGGATAGGGGTAGAAGCCGCTGACGGCGCCGTGCAACAGGGTCCAGGCGCCGTACAGCGTGGGCACGACCAGCCAGGTCGCCGCATCCCGCCAGCGCAGGCCGCCGCGCGGCGTGAAAGCCAGCCAGTCGACCAGCATGGCGATCGGCATGACGTAGTGGAGCATGTAGTCGTTGGCGAGCTGCAGCCCCTTCGGCTCCCAGAGCGACCGCAGGAGGAGGTGGTAGATGACCATCACCACCACGGCGAACACCGTGACCGCACCGCGCGGGCTGGCCGCGGCCCACCACCGTCCCGCCCTCGACGTGGGCGCAATGACGGGGACGGTGAAGGCGAGCGCGATCAGAAAGTTGGTCACGATCGTGAAGTAGCTGACGTACTCGACCGTCCGCTCCAGGATCGCCGCGACCGTCAGGGCCTTGAGAAACAGGCCGTACTGAACGCCCAGGGTGATCCAGGCGAGCACAGCGAATATCCGTCGGTACAGTGTCATGCGCCCCCCGGCGTCCAGCCGCCTCAGCCGGCGGCGTCTCTCACCCGGACCATGGCTCGCGTCGCGAGTTTGCGCCAGCGGCGCTCCAGAAAGCCGCGCAGCTGGGCGGGGTCCAGCGTCGCCAGCCGGGCCAGAACGATCGGGTAGCCGTCATAGTGCTTCGTGACGTGGAACGTCGCAGGCTCGGCCTCGATCAGCAGGTCACGCTCGTCGACCGGAACGTCCTGAAGCACGGCGCTGTCGTCCTCGTCACGCACGCGGGTGAAGAACTTGCCGCGCACCTTGAACGACGGCATCCCGTAGCTGGTCCCCACCTCCGCGCCCGGGAAGGACAGGGCGATGGCGGCGAACTCTTCCCGGGTCATGGCGCCCTCCGTCAGTAGCCGAGCGCCACGCCGTCCTTGCGCATCTCGGTGGCGGCGGCGTAGCGGCCGGGCCAGCGTTCGATGGCCTGGTAGCCGCCGTAGCCGCCGGGGTTGTCGCCCATCGGCCAGCCGATGGCGGCCAGCGCCTTGCGGGTGGCGTCCGGCACGCCACTTTCCAGATGTAGCTCGCCGGGGTGGCCCAGCTGCTGGCCGGTCGGCTCCACGCCGCCTTCGTGGTGCCAGCGCGGGCTGTCGCCGGCCGCCTGCAGGTCGAGGCCGTGGTCGACCATGTTGCTGATGATCTGGGCCTGGCCCTGGGGCTGCATGTCGCCGCCCATTACGCCGAAGGCCAGCCACGGCTCGCCGCCGCGGGTCGCAAAGCCCGGGATGATGGTCTGGAACGGCCGCTTGCCCGGCGCGTAGACGTTCGGGTGGCCGTCGGTCAGGGCGAACAGCTCGCCCCGGTTCTGCAGCATGAAGCCGGTCCCGTCCGGCGAAAGGCCGCTGCCCATGCCGCGATAGTTGGACTGGATGATCGACACCATCATGCCGTCGCTGTCGGACGTACAGAAGTAGGTGGTGTCGCCCTGCGACGGGGCCTGGCCAGCGTGGACCGGGTTCAGGATGGCGTTCGGCCTGATCAGCTTCGCCCGCTCGGCGGCGTACGCCTTGGAGTTCAGCCACTCGAGCGGGATCTTCGCGAAATCCGGGTCGGCGAAGTAGCGGCCGCGGTCCTCATAGGCGAGGCGCTTGGCCTCGACGGCGTGGTGGATCGAGGCCGCCGACTGGAAGCCCATCGCCTTGACGTCGAACTGCTCGAGGATGTTCAGCAGCTGCAGCGTCGACAGGCCCTGGCTGTTCGGGGCGAGGCCGTAGACGTCTACGCCGCGGTAGCCGCTGACCAGCGGGGTGGTCCATTCGCTGCGGTGGGCCTTCAGGTCGGCGCGGGTCATCCAGCCGCCGATGCGCTTGAAATAGGCCTCGATCGCGTCGGCGATGGGCCCGTCGTAGTAGGCGTCGCGGCCTCCCTCGGCGATCTGGCGATAGGTCCTGGCCAGCAGCGGATTGCGGAACACCTCGCCCTCGCGCGGCGGGCGGCCGTCGGTCATCCAGACGGCGTTGAAGTTGGCGACTTCCTCGATGTTGGAGGCCGGGTTGTTGTAGCGGCGGCTTGAGCTGGCCAGGTAGTAGGCGACGTTCTGGGTGACCGGCGCGCCCTCCTCGGCCTGGGCGATGGCCGGCGCGAACAGATCCTTCCAGGGCAGCTTGCCGTAGCGCTGGTGCAGGTCCCACCAGGCCTGGACGGCGCCGGGGACGCTGACGCTGATGGCGCCGAAGCTGGGGATCAGGCCGTTCTTCGCCCGCGACCGCACGGTCTCCAGCGACAGACCCTTCGGCGAACGGCCCGAGCCGTTCAGGCCCACGACCTTCTTCGTCTTCGGGTCCCACAGCATCACGAAGCAGTCGCCGCCGATGCCGCAGGCAATGGGCTCCAGAAGGCCCAGGCAGGCGTTGGCGGCGATGGCCGCGTCGATCGCGCTGCCGCCCTTCTTGAGGATCTCGATGGCCGTCAGGGTGGCCAGCGGATGAGCCGTCGCCGCTGCACCATGCACGCCCCAGGCCGCCGACCGGCTGGCGAAGGTCGCCCCGTCGATCCGGTCGCCGCTCGTCACATCGGGCCGGTTCAGGTTGGGATTGCCCCGCCGGCTCTGGGCCAGGGCCGAGGTCGCCAGCGCGGCGGCCGGCAGGGCGGCGAGGAAGGTGCGGCGACGCATGGCTGAGGGCTCCCGAACTCTGAGGCGGCGACTATAGACCCTCCCTCCCCTTTATGGGGAGGGACTGACGGCGAAGCCGTCAGGGTGGGGCACGGCGAGTCAGACCCGGACGCCCAGCGCCAGTCTGATGTTGTGCATAACGCCATCGATGTTCTCGCGGACCTGATGATTGAAGAACCGCAGAACTGTGAAGCCTTCCCTCCGAACGACGGCGTCACGTACCGCGTCGTGAGAAATCTGCGAGTCCTCGGCGTGCGTCGCCCCATCAAGCTCGACGACAAGCCTCCGGCTGAAACAGACAAAGTCCAGGTAGTATCCACGAAATGGCGCCTGCCGCCGAAAGTGGAACCCCTCGGCGCGGAGCAGCTTCAAGCGCGACCACAGCTTCACCTCCATGGGCGGCATGTTTGATCGCATCTGGCGCGCACGAATGATCGACACTTGCCCCACCCTGGCCGCTTCGCGGCCTGTCCCTCCCCATAAAGGGGAGGGAGGAAGATTCAGGTTTCGCTCCACACCGCCAGCTCGGTCCCGGCCGGGTCGCGGAAGTGGAAACGCCGCCCGCCGGGGAAGCTGAAGATCTGCTTGACCACCAAGCCGCCGGCCGCCTCGACCCTGGCCAGCATGGCCTCCAGGTCATGGGCGTAGAGGATTACCAGCGGGGCCGGCGCGCCCTCGGCGTCGAAGCCGCCGTCCAGGCCCTCGTTGAAGGCCGCGTAGCCGGGGCCGTAGTCGACGAAACTCCAGCCGAAGGCGCCGGCGTAGAAGGCCTTGGTCGCCGGCAGCGCGCCGCCGGGCATTTCCACATAGTCGATCCTGCCGTCTTCACGCATGGCGTCGCTCCATTTGTTCCTATTTTGTTTACTTCGGGCCGAACGAGTCAACCGCGCCTAAGGGAACGCCCAGACGCTGGTTTTCTTGACCTCGAAGTCCTCCAGCTCGCGCGTCGTCTGCACCTGGTACTCGGCCAGTTTCGTCAGGCCGTCCTTTGGAAAATAGGTGCGGCCGGGGTCGCCGATCAGCACCGTCGCGCCGGCGTCGCGGGCGGCGGCCAGCCAGGCCAGGACCCGGGTGGCCAGCGGGTTCTCGTAACAGATGTCGCCGGCCAGGATGACCTGCGCGTCGGTCGGTGGCGGGGCGTCCAGCAGGTTCACGTCGGTGAAGTCCAGCGCCACGCCGTTGGCGGCGGCGTTCAGGCTGATCGCCGCCTCGCAGAAGACGTCGATATCGGCCGCCAGCGCCGAGGCCGCGCCGGCCCGCATCGCCGCGATGGCGACGATCCCCGAGCCCGATGCGAAGTCGACCACCCGCTTGCCGGCGACGATCTCCGGGTTGTCGAGCACGTACCGCGCCAGCGCCTGCCCGCCCGCCCAGGCGAAGGCCCAGAACGGCGGCGGCAGGCCGATCCTGTCCAGCTCCTCCTCGGTCAGTCGCCAGATCGGCGTGATCTCGTCGGCCAGGTGCAGGACCAGCTCCGGCGCATGCGGCGGCGCCTGCAGGCGCGTGTTCTCGACGATGAAGGCCCGGCGGTCGGTGATCATGGGGCGGTCTTAGACCAGTGAGCGCCGCACGCCTGCCCCCCTTTTCGGGCTGGAAGCGCCGGGCGACCTCCCGCATCCTCCTCAAGTCACCTTGGAGGGTTACATGCGCACGATCCTGATCCTGGCCGCCTCGCTGCTGATCCCCGCCTCCCTGCCCGCTGCAGCCTTCGCCCAGACAACACAGATTCCGCTTTGCCGCATGGTGCGGACTTTCGAGAACGGCATAACCGGAGAAATCCGGCTGACGGGCTCCACCGGCAGCACGTCGGCCAGTGTCTTTCTGACTTTCAAGGCCATACAGATATCGACCAAGGGGGTTGACCTGCGGCCGCCCGCCCAGCCGGAGCTGAAACTGGTCTTGAAGTTGAATAACGGAGCCTGGGAGCGATCCGGCTCCGGAGGCCTCACCACCAACGCTGTCGCCTATGAGGCCAATACAGGCAAGCCGATCGTAGAGTGGCGCCAGTCATTCGGGGCCGGCGATTTCCGGCGTGAGAATTCCCCGTCCATGGCGACATTCAACTTCGAGGGCGAGCCAGACACGCTTTTGTCGCTCGGGATGGCCAACGACGACATGACGGGGTTGCTACAGGCCGCGGACAAGTCCGGCCTGATCTACAGCATGGCGCAGGACGCCACTGCGCCAGCCCGCTCGGTCCAGACCCGTATCCAGGCTTCAGGTGTCTGGTCAGCAGCAGAGACGATGCGACAACTCTGGCCAGTGGTCGAGAAAGGGCGGGTCCAGGGCCAATGCCGGACCAGATGAGTGGCCGTCAGGCCGCCGCCAGCCCCTTGCTCGACGCCGCCTTCAGCACGCCCAGATAGCCCTTCGCCACCAGCATCCGCTCGGTGACGCCCTTTTCGCGCAGCTTCCTGTGGGCCCTGGGCAGGTTCCAGCAGGGCACATGCATGAACATGTGATGCTCGCAGTGATAGTTGACGTAGTAGGGCGCGATCAGCAGCCGCTCGATCGGGTTGGCGATCGTGGTGCGGGCATGGCGCAGCGGGTCGGGCTGGTTCTCGCCGACCAGGGCGTGCTCGGCGATGTTTCGCAGGCGGGTGACCAGCGGATACCAGGTCGCCATCGGGATCAGCCACAGCACCGGCCAGGCCCACCACAGGCCGAAGGCTGAGGTGACCACGATGAGCGGGACGTGGACGATCAGGAACGGCTTCCAGAAGTTCAGCACGCCGGCCGCCGTCTTGCCGAACGGCACGCCCTTCGCCTTGCCGGCCTTGAAGGCGTCGAGGCTGGGCTGGATGCGCTGCTTGTAGAAGGTCTGGCCGGTCAGGTCGCGGACCACCTTGCGCCACAGCGAGGCGCGGGTGGTCGGGAACGGCGCCGACAGCGACAGGTCCGGATCCTCGGCCTGCTGGGCGAACTTGTGATGCTGCAGGTGGTAGTCGCGGTAGCGCAGCAGGTCGCTGTTGGTCGGCGCGCCGCACAGCCACTGGCCGACGAAGTCGTTGACCTTGATGTTGGGGTGCACGCAGCCGTGCGCCGCCTCGTGCATCAGGATGGCCAGCCCCAGCTGCCGCGCGCCGATGACCATGACCGCCAGGACGAAGGTCAGCGGGTTGGGGAAGACGATGAACAGAGCGGCGGCCGCGGCGATCGTCAGCCAGGCGTGGGCCACCAGCCAAAGACCGAACCAGGTCGAGCGCGCGGCCAGCGGCGCCCACTCCTCGTCGGTGAAGAAGTCCTTCGGTTTCACGCGTGCTGCAGCGGCCATGGGCGGAGTATCTCACCTTGGTCACGGCCTGACCAGAATGACGGGGGCGTCAGTTTCGCACCCGCTGTCATCCCGGGCGCCGAAGGCGACCCGGGACCCAGCCAGCGCCGTGCGTCCTTCGACACGCCGCTGCGCGGCTGCTCAGGATGACTGGACTGGAAGGCTACCCATCATAGTCATGCTGAGCAGCGCCGCAGGCGCGTGTCGAAGCACGCAAAGACCTTCCATCTCATCACGCATGGGTCCTCGCAACGCGCGCGACGATGACGGTGGCGGGCCCTAGAACCCCGCCGCCGGCTTCCACACGCCCACCGCGAAGGCGCAGGCCAGGATCAGGCCGGCGATGGCGTTGGACTTGAAGAGCGCCAGGGCGCCTGCCCCGTCCGCCACGTCCAGCCGCGCCGCCTGGCGCGACAGGTGGACGGCGAACAGCGCCACGGGCGGCAGGAACAGCGGGCCGAGGTCGGCGACGGTGGCCGAGGCGACGACGAGTCCGAACGCGGCCGTGTAGAAGGCCAGCACGCCCAGCCGGGCCTTGTCGCCCAGCCGCCGGGCCGAGGACTTCACCCCGGCGAGGGCGTCGTCCTCGATATCCTGCACCGCGTAGATGGTGTCGTAGCCGAGGGTCCAGAAGATGAGGCCGGCGTACAGCAGCAGGGCCGGCGGCGTCGGCGCCCCGGCGACGGCGGCAAAGCCCATGAGGGCGCCCCAGTTGAAGGTCAGGCCGAGCCAGGCCTGGGGCCACCAGGTGATCCGCTTCATGAACGGATAGGCGGCCACCAGCGCCAGTGAACCGACGCCGAGGCCGATGGTCCACGGGTTCATGGTCAGCAGGATGACAAGGCTGACCAGGCAGCAGCCGACCACGAAGGCCCAGGCCTGTTTCACGCTGATCTGGCCGGCCGGGATCGGCCGCAGCGCGGTGCGGGCGACCTTGGCGTCGATGTCGCGGTCGACGATGTCGTTGTAGGCGCAGCCCGCCGCCCGCATCAGCGCCGCGCCGATGAGGAACAGCACCAGCAGCAGCGGATCGGGCGCGCGGCCCTGCATTGCGCAGGCCAGCGCGATGCCCATCCAGCCCGGCAGCAGCAGCAGCCAGATGCCCACCGGGCGGTCGAACCGCCCCAGCTTCAGCCACGGCCGCAGCGCCGGCGGCGCATGGCGGTCCACCCAGTTGGTCGGCGCGGCGTCGGGCAGGATCGTGGACATGAGGTCTGATAGCGCCAGCGGGCCGCTGTTCCAAAGTTTTTGGCGGCCCGATCTTTGGCGGCGACGCCGGCGACGGCGCGAGGCAGTGTGCAACGATGGAAGGCTCCCTCCGCTCCCGGCCGAAGCGTTCGCGCGTCACCCACTGGGTGATCGACGGCATGGGCGTCACCCTGGTGGCGATCGGCGGCGTTGGCGTCGTGCTGCCCGGTCTGCCGACGACGGTGTTCTGGATCGGCGCGGTCGCCTGCTTCCTGAAGACCAGGCCCTGGGCGGTCCGGCCCCTGCTGAAGACCCCGATCGTGGGGCCGGCGATCATCGGCTTCCTGCGCTGGCGGCCGCTGGCGGGCGGGCGGAGGAAGCGCGGCTAGGCCTTGCGTCCTTCGCGACGCGATCCTGAGGGATCGCTCCTCAGGATGACGAAGTCTGTAGGCGCACCGCCTGTCACCCAACCGCCCCACCCCGCCGAATTCATCGCCGTCCCACTCCCGCCGAACCGCGTTCGGGCGTATCTGCGGGGTGAGGTCTTTCCATGAGCGAGCAGTACGAAGACGAGGAGGTCACCCGGGGACGGGTGCTCTCCAACGGCCAGGTTCTGGCCTTCATCGCCGGCTTCTGGCTGCGGCGACGCTGGCTGCTGCTCGCTTCCACGGGCCTGATGCTGCTGGCGGTGGGCTTCGACATCCTGATGCCGACGGCGGCCAAGGCGCTGATCGACGCGGTGTCCGATCCGGCCCGCAACGCCGACAACGCCTGGAAGGCCTGGGGCCTGTTCGTCGGCGTCTATGTCGCCTTCGTCATCACGCGGAACATCGCCTTCCGGTTCTGGAACCCGTTGGCCGCCCGCAACATGGAGGAGATGACCAACGAGTCGTTCCGCCGGGTGCAGACCTTCTCGTCCGACTGGCACGCCGACACCTTCGCCGGCGCCACCGTGCGGCGGCTGTCGCGGGCGATGTGGGGCTACGACTCGGTCTCGGACGCGGTGGTGCTGTGGCTGGGCCCGGCGCTGCTGGTGCTGTTCGGCCTGTCGCTGCAGATGGCGCTGAAATGGCCGATGATCGGCCTGCTGTCCTTCTCGGTGGTGATCGGCTTCCTGGTGCTGAACCTGTGGGTCGTGAAGGTCTATGTCCGGCCCGCCAACCTGAAGTCGAACGCGCTCGACAGCCGCATCGGCGGGGCGCTGGCCGACGCCATCACCTCCAACCCCACGGTCAAGAGCTTCGGCGCCGAGGCCCGCGAGGAGAGCCGCTTCGCCCAGGTGACCGGCGGCTGGAGCCGTGCGGTCCAGATCACCTGGGGCCGGTTCATGGACGTCTGGGTGATGCAGAACGTCCTGATGGTCGTCCTGCAGGCCGGGATGACCGGCATGCTGCTGAACCTGTGGGTCCAGGGCGCGGCCTCGCCCGGCGACATCGCCTTCGCCATCACCACCTTCATGCTGATGAGCGGCTACCTGCGGAACATCGGCGAGAACGTGCGGATGATGCAGAAGGGCCTGGACGACGTCGAGGACGTGGCCAACTACGCCCGCATGGTCCCGCAGGTCGCCGACGCGCCGGCCGCGAAACCCTTCGTCGGCGGCGAGGGCGAGATCGTCTTCGACCACGTCTCGTTCCGCTACAAGAGTGCGGGCGAGCCGCTGTACGACAACTTCTCCCTCCGCATCGCGCCGGGCGAGCGGGTGGCGCTGGTCGGGCCGACCGGGGCCGGCAAGTCGACCTTCGTCAAGCTGATCCAGCGGCTCTACGACCTGCAGGGCGGCTCCATCGCCATCGACGGTCAGGACATCGCCCTGGTCGAGCAGGGCAGCCTGCGCCGCGCCATCGCCGTGGTGCCGCAGGACCCGGCCCTGTTCCACCGCACCATCGCCGAGAACATCGGCTACGCCCGCCCTGACGCGACGCTGGACGAGGTAAAGCTGGCGGCGAAGCGGGCGCGGGCTCACGACTTCATCGAAAGCCTGCCCAAGGGCTACGACACCCTGGTCGGAGAGCGCGGCGTCAAGCTGTCGGGCGGCGAGCGCCAGCGGGTGGCCATCGCCCGCGCCTTCCTGGCCGACGCCCCGATCCTGGTCTTCGACGAGGCGACCAGCTCGCTGGACGTCGAGACCGAGGTCCACGTCCAGGCGGCGATGGAGGAGCTGATGGCCCAGCGCACG
>JBIKII010000237.1:0-3535 GCA_044361705.1 Caulobacter sp. | reverse complement strand
TGGTAGGCGCGGAAGGCCTGGATGCGGACGGCGGACGATTCGGCATCGCTCTGGGGCTGGTCGGCGCCGCCCGGCCGGATCTGGCCCAGCAGCCATCCGCGCGGGTCGACGGCCACCCTCGCCAGTTCGCCGGGACGCGCCCCTAGGCCGAAGCGGGTGAGGGCGATGGCGGCCGAAAGGTCGTTCGAGGTCTGGGGCACTGTCGGCGCGTCCTTGAAACTGCGGGGCCGTTCGGTCACTTCAACGCCGTGCGTCGGCCTGTCCGTCGCGCCACGACCATCGAAGGATACTCCAGTGACCGGCAAGGGCGACGGCGTTCAGAAGCCGAGGCGTTTCTACAAGGCGGTGACCGTCGACGAGACCGAGGGCGGCTGGGTCGTGCTGCTCGACGGCCGCGCCCCGAAGACGCCGTCCGGCCGCAAGCTGATCCTGCCGACGCCGGCCCTGGCCGCGCTGGTGGCGGCGGACTGGGACGCCCAGATCGAGGAGGTCGACAGCCTTCGCATGCCGGCACAGAGGCTGGCCGCCACGGCCGCCGACCGTGTCGCCAGCGTGCGCGAGGACGTGGCCGACGAGATCGCCCGGTACGCGGGCTCCGATCTGCTCTGCTATCGCGCCGAATCGCCGGCCGGGCTCGTCGAGGTCCAGCGTCAGGCTTGGGACCCCCTGCTGGGGTGGGCCGCCGAGGACCTGGGCCTGAAGCTGACGGCGGTCGGCGGGATCATCCACCGGGCCCAGCCCGACGCGTCGCTGGCGCGGGCCCGGGCGCTGGCGCTGGAGCTCGATGACTTCGGCCTCACCGGCCTGGCCCATGCCGCCAGCCTGCTGGGCTCGGCGGTCCTGGCCCTGGCGCTGCAGCGCGGCCGGATCGACGGCGGGACCGCCCACGACCTCGCCCGGATCGACGAGGCCTGGCAGGAGGAGCGCTGGGGCATCGACTACGAGGCCGCCGACCGCACCGCCGGACGCCTGGCCGAGACCCTGCTGGTCGACGCCTGGTTCAGGGCGCTGCGCAGCTGACTTTCCGAACTGGAAAGTCATCACTTGACGATGTGGAAAGTGACGGTCATTTTCCAACTTGGAAAGTGAGGGTTCGAAACATGACCGATCCGGTTGAAGGCCAGTCGCCGGCCGAGGCGCTGGAAGCCGCCCGTCAATCCCGCGGGGCGGTGGCCCAGCGGCTGACGCAGGGCTCCTGGCTCTACGACCTGGCCTATGGCTCACTCACCGCCGGGATTGTCGCTGCGCAGGCCCTCGAGCCGCCGCTCGGTCTTGTGCTGACCTCTCTGTGTACGCTGGCGCTGGTCGGCCTGATGCGCGTCTGGGCCAACAAGACGGGGGTTTTTGTCACGGGTCTCAGCCCGCCCCGGGCCCGCTGGGTCGCCATCGGCCTCGGCGTGGTGATGGCGGTCTTGATGCTGGCCGCGGTCGCCGTGAAGCGCAGCGACGGGCCGGTGCTGCATAGCGTGCTGCTCGCCCTCGCCGCCGGCCTGATCGCGATCGCCGCCTCGCGCCTGTGGCTCAGGGTGTTCATCGCCGAGACGCGGAGGTGGTCGTGAGCGGACTGGACGCCGTCATCCACCCGCCGGGGCGGTTGCAGATCTGCGCCCTGCTGTCGGCGGCCGAGGAGGCCGAGTTCGCCTTTGTGCGCGACGCCGTCGGCGTGTCGGACTCGGTGCTGTCCAAGCATTTGAAGGTGCTGGAGGAGGCCGGCTACGTAATGCTGCGCAAGGCCGCTGTCGGCGGGCGCCAGCGGACCTGGCTCGCCCTGACCGCCGCCGGTCGCAAGGCCTTCGCGGCCCATATGGCCGAACTGACCCGGCTTGCGCGCCTTGCCGGCCTGTAGAACGCCGGTTCCCTTGCGAAAACCTGCCGCTAGGTGAGGCGTGACGGGCGCTGGCGATGACGTTCTTTCCCTTGTCATGCCCCCGTCACGGCTTTAACCCGTGCCTGACCTTGTGAGGGGGACGACGGCGTGAAGCACATCCTGGAAGAGCTTGAGAAGCGGCGCGATCAGGCGCGGGCCGGCGGCGGCGAGAAGCGGGTCGCCAGCCAGCACGCCAAGGGCAAGCTGACGGCGCGCGAGCGCATCGACCTCCTCCTCGACGAGGGCTCCTTTGAGGAGTTCGACATGTTCGTCGAACACCGCAGCCACGACTTCGGCATGCAGGACCAGCGTATCCCCGGCGACGGCGTCGTCACCGGCTGGGGCACGATTAACGGCAAGGTCGTCTACGTCTTCTCCAAGGATTTCACCGTCTTCGGCGGCTCGCTGAGCGGCGCGCACGCCCAGAAGATCGTCAAGGTGCAGCGCGCGGCCGCCCGGGTCGGCGCGCCGATCATCGGCCTGTTCGACGCCGGCGGGGCCCGCATCCAGGAAGGGGTCGACAGCCTCGCCGGCTATGCCGACATCTTCATGGAAAACGTCCTGTCCTCCGGCGTGGTGCCGCAGATCAGCGTGATCATGGGCCCCTGCGCCGGCGGCGACGTCTATTCGCCGGCCATGACCGACTTCATCTTCATGGTGAAGGACACGAGCTACATGTTCGTCACCGGTCCGGACGTCGTGAAGACGGTGACCAACGAGATCGTCACCGCCGAGGAACTGGGCGGCGCCCGGGTCCACGCGGCCAAGTCGGGCGTCGCCGAGGGCGCGTTCGAGAACGACCTTGAAGCCCTGACCCAGGTCCGCCGACTGGTCGACTTCCTGCCGTCCTCCAATCGCGACAAGGCCCCGATCCGCCAGAGCTTCGACGACGCGACCCGTGACGAGATGAGCCTGGACACGCTGATCCCGGCCAATCCGAACAAGCCCTACGATATGAAGGAGTTGATCCTCAAGATCGTCGACGAGGCGGATTTCTTCGAAATTTCAAGCGAATGGGCCAAGAACATCATCTGCGGCTTTGCCCGGATGGACGGTGAGAGCGTCGGCATCGTCGCCAACCAGCCGCAGGTGCTGGCCGGCGTGCTGGACATCGACTCCAGCCGCAAGGCCGCTCGCTTCGTGCGCTTCTGCGACGCCTTCAACATCCCGATCGTAACCCTGGTCGACGTCCCGGGCTTCATGCCCGGAACCAAGCAGGAGTACGGCGGCCTGATCAAGCACGGCGCCAAGCTGCTGTTCGCCTACGCCGAGGCGACGGTGCCCAAGGTCACCGTCATCACCCGCAAGGCCTACGGCGGCGCCTATGACGTCATGAGCTCCAAGCACCTGCGCGGCGACATCAACTACGCCTGGCCGACCGCCGAGATCGCGGTCATGGGCGCCAAGGGGGCGGTGGAGATCATCTTCCGCGCCGAGATGAACGACCCCGAAAAGCTTGCCGAACGGGAAGCCGAGTACAAGGACCGCTTCGCCAACCCGTTCGTCGCCGCCAGCCGCGGCTACATCGACGACGTCATCAAGCCCCACGGCACGCGTCGCCGCATCGCCCGGGCCCTGAAGAGCCTGCGCGGCAAGCAGCTGGCGAACCCCTGGAAGAAGCACGACAACATTCCGCTCTGACTCCATCCTCTCCCTGTTGGGAGAGGG
>JBIKII010000088.1:0-12180 GCA_044361705.1 Caulobacter sp. | reverse complement strand
CGCTCGACCGAGACCTTGCTGATGAGTTCGCCATTCATCGAGATCAGACCGCAGACGAACCCGTCCTCGGCCGTACTGGCGAGGTCCGGCGTCGGCTGGATGTCCCCGGCCGCCACGGTGACGATATCGGACACCTCGTCGACCAGAAGACCGGCGAGGCGATCCCCATGCTGCAGAACGATGGTCACGCTGCGCGCCGAAGGGCCGGCCGATGCCAGGCCCAGCCGCGTCGCCGCATCGATGATCGGCAGGATGGCGCCGCGCAGGTTGGTGACGCCCCGGACATAGGCCGGAGACTGCGGCACCCTGGTCTCCGCTGACCAGCCGCGAATCTCACGGACCGTCATGATGTCGACGCAGAAGGACTGATCGGCGACCCGGAAGGCGATGTACTCGCCGTCACCCGGCCCGCGACGGGTAAGACTGTCCATGCTCAGAACTCCTCCCAGCTGGAGGCTTCGCCCTTCAGGGCGTTGGCGCCGCTGGTCATGGGGGCTGCGACGGCGGACAGTCGGCGACGCGCTTCCAGCACCGCCGGGGCCGCCGAGGGCTGGCGCGCCGCCGGCCGGAGTTCGGGCGCGCTGTCCGCACCGGCCAGCCTGAAGCGCCCGACCAGTCGGCCCAGTTCGGCGGTCTCCGATTTCAGGGAATGGGTCGCCGCGGTCGACTGCTCGACCATGGCCGCGTTCTGCTGGGTCACCTGGTCCATGTGGTTGACGGCGTTGTTGACCTCGTGAAGGCCGTTGGCCTGTTCCTTGGACGAGGCCGCGATCTCGGCGACGAGCGCGTTGATCTCCGCCACGCGCTCGACGATGCGCTTGAGGGCGCTGCCTGTCTCCCCGACCAGCTTGGCGCCCTGGCCGACATGCTGGGTGCTCGCCGAGATGAGGGTCTTGATTTCCTTGGCGGCCTGGGCGGAGCGCTGGGCCAGCGCCCGGACCTCGGAGGCTACGACCGCGAAGCCGCGCCCCGCGTCGCCGGCCCGCGCCGCCTCGACCCCTGCGTTCAGGGCCAGAAGGTTGGTCTGGAAGGCGATCTCGTCGATCACGCCGATGATCTGGGCGATCTGGCCGGACGAGGCTTCGATCTGGCCCATGGCGGTGACCGCATCGGTCATGATCAGGCCGGAATGTTCGGCTTCCTCGCGCGCCGTGCCGACGAGATTGGCGGCCTGGCTGGCCCCCTCGGCCGCCTTGCGGACCGCCGCGGTCAGTTCGTCGAGCGCCGCGGCGGTTTCCTCCAGGCTGGCGGCCTGCTGCTCGGTGCGTCGGGACAGGTCGTCGGAGGCCAGGGAAATCTCGTCCGACCCACTGCGAATGCCGTCCGAAGACCGGGAGACGGCGCGCAGGGTTTCGGCGAGGGAGTCTACCGCCGCGTTGTAGTCGTCCTTCAGCTTCTGGAACTCGGGCGACACCGCCTCGCTGAACGGCGTAGCCAGGTCTCCGGCGGCGAGGCGGGACAGCGCCCGGCCCAGGGCCTCTACGGCCTGGGCCTGTCGGGCCTCGGCGGCGAGACGGATGTCCTCGGCTGCCTTGCGCTGCTCCTCGAGGGTCTCGATGTAGATCGAGATGGCGAAGTCCATGTCCAGCAGGACGGCCTTGATCAGACTGGCGATCTTGCGACCCAGCGCGTCGCCGCCGCCCTTCTTGGCTGTGAAGCCCTTGGGCCAATCCTCGCGGACGACCGCCTTGACCAGCTGCTCGGTCAGCAGGGCGTAACCGCCGATGTACCAGCGCGGCTCCAGACCGATGCGGGCGTGGACCTGGCCGATGGTGCGCACGCCGCGAACGTAGTCGTCGCCGTAGTTGGCGGAGGCGATGATGCCCCAGTGCTGCTGCTGGCGGCCAGCAGCGGTGTCGATGTGGGAATCGCTGGAGAAGAACGCGCGCGTCTCCGGAAAGGCGCGCACCTGGGCGTAGAAGGCGTCGAGCGCCGGGCGGATGGCCCTGGCGATGACCGGCTGAAGGGCTCGGATGTCGGCGCGGGCCGACTCGTCCAGCTGCATGAAGTCCAGGCGCTGGCTCAGGGCATGATCATTCGACATGGGCGTCCTCCTCGCGGCTGCTGTTTGTAGTCGGTCGATCCTGGGCGGCGCGCGGCGCCCGGTCGGGCCGGTCCGCCCCGTGGAAGGCGATAAAGTGTCTGGCCAGCGGTCCCGAGGGATCCTCCGCTTCGGCGACAATGGCGGCGACGGCCTTGCGCTCATCCAGCTCCGCCATGGCCTCTGCGATGACCTCGGCGCCGCCGGGCAGCCGGTCAATCGCGCCGACCAGGACGGCGAGAACATCGTCATGGACGTCGAGGTCTATGCTCAGCGCCCGCAGTGAGGGCGAGGCGCCCTCCTCAGGCGGCCAGTGCGGCGCAGACTTCGGCATCGGGTACATCCGTGGCCTCGAGCGAGCGGGGCGTCTGAACCGCGCCCCTCTCGCCAACCATCGTTCCGCGACGGTAAATCTCGTATTAGGGAATTTTAACGCCAGTGATGAAAATGCGCCCAAAATGGGTAGGCGCGACATTTCGGCTTATAATCGCGTCCAGTCGCGTCCGAGTCGCGTCGCTTCACGGGTTGCACGACTTGCGATGAACGCAGCGATGACTTTGCTCGACTTCAGCCGATCATCGAAGACGATTCCGAATCATGGAACGCCTGATGATGAAGCGCTCCGATGCGGTCAAGGTCACCAATCAGGACTTGCAGCGACTCCAGGGACTCTCTCAGTAAGGCCTCTGGCCGCATCTGGAGAATGGCGCTGGCCGGAACAATGATCCCACCGCGGGCGCCATCCTTCGCGCAGCGCCCGTCCTCTACAAGTCGGGCGACGTGCCGGCGCACCGTTTCGTAGGGCAGGGCCAACTGCTTGGCGATGGCATAGACACTGACGGGCGTCCTCAGGCTGTCGTCGGGAACACGCTTCCCCGTGTCGTAGTCCTGGTCGCCCTTCGACGACCTTATCTCGGTGGTGTTGGCGTTAAGAATCGCCAGCAGGATGACCCCCCGGACGAAATCGCCGTCCGTCAGGCTGGCCGCGATGCTAAGGGACAGCAGAACATGGCTCCAACCGTGTCGCACTGCGGCCAGCCGCACATCTCTACCGGTCCGTGTGACGGCAGGCTCGAACTTGATCAACGCGAGTTCCTCAGGGCGGCGCCCAGGTCGAGAGCGCACTGATATAGTCACAGTACTGGACCGCGTGCGGTTTGATGCGGATCAAAGCCCCGTCCGGGTGCGCTATTCTGTCCCAGGCAAGACTCAGTGCGCCTCGTCCCAGTTGTCGGCGGCCCGGGCGTCGACGACCAGCGGCACCGACAGATCGACGGCCGGCATCGCAGCCCGCTCCATCACCGGACGGATCACGGCCATCGCTTCCTCGGCCAGCTCGCGCGGCGCCTCGAAGACCAGTTCGTCGTGCACCTGCAGCAGCATCTTCACGTCCGACAGGCCGGCGTCGGCCAGGGCGGCGTGCATGCGCATCATGGCCCGACGGATGATATCGGCCGCCGCGCCCTGGATGGGGGCGTTGATGGCGGCGCGCTCGCCGAACTGCCGCTCGGCCGCCGACTTGGACTGGATCGCCGGGATGTGGATGCGCCGGCCGAAGATGGTCGAGACGAAGCCGGCCTCGCGGACCTCGGCCCGGGTCTTGTCCATATAGGCGCGGATGCCCGGGAAGCGCTCGAAGTAGGTCTTGATGTAGGCCCCGGCCTCGCCCTGCTCGATGCCCAGCTGGTTGGCCAGGCCGAAGGCGCTGATGCCGTAGACGATGCCGAAGTTGATCGCCTTGGCGCGACGGCGGGTCTCGGCGGGCATGCCCTCGACCGGCACGCCGAACATCTCCGAGGCGGTGGCCGCGTGGATGTCGAGCCCGGCCTTGAAGGCGCGCTTGAGCTCGGGGATGTCGCCGATGTGGGCCAGCAGGCGCAGCTCGATCTGGCTGTAGTCGGCGCTGATCAGCACGTTGCCCGGCGCGGCGACGAAGGCCTGGCGGATCTGGCGGCCGATCTCGTTGCGGACCGGGATGTTCTGCAGGTTCGGGTCCGACGAGGCCAGCCGCCCCGTGGTGGCGGCGGCCAGCTGATAGGAGGTGTGGACGCGGTTGGTCGCCGGGTCTGCCGCCGCTGACAGGGCGTCGGTGTAGGTGCCCTTCAGCTTCGACAGCTGCCGCCAGTCCAGCAGGGTGCGGGGCAGGTCGTGCGTCAGGGCCAGCTCTTCCAGGATGCTGGCGTCGGTGGCGAACTGGCCGGTGGCGGTCTTCTTGCCGCCGGGCAGGGCCATCTCGCCGAACAGGATGTCGCCGATCTGCTTGGGGCTGCCGAGGTTGAACGGCCGGCCGGCCAGGTCGTGGGCCTGCGCCTCCAGCTCGACCATCTTCATGCCGAACTCGTGGCTGAGCCGGCGCAGGCGGTCGGGATCGACGCGGATGCCCTCCAGCTCCATGTCCGCCAGCACCGCCGGCATGCCGCGCTCCAGCGTCTCATAGACCGTGAGAAGGCCCTCGCGCGCCAGCCGGGGCTTCAGGATCCGCCACAGCCGCAGCGTCACGTCGGCGTCCTCGGCCGCGTAGCAGGTCGCCGGCTTCAGCTCGACGTGCTTGAACGACTTCTGCGCCTTGCCGACCCCGGCCACCTGCTTGAACGGGATGGGGTCGTGGCCCAGGTGCAGCCGGGCAAGCTCGTCCATGCCGTGGCCGTGCAGCCCGCCTTCGAGCACGTAGGAGATCAGCATGGTGTCGTCGATCGACGCCACGCGAATGCCGCGCCGCGCCATCACGGCCATGTCGTACTTGCCGTTCTGTGTGACCTTCAGGACGGTCGGGTCTTCCAGCAGCACCTTCAGCCGGGCCAGCGCCGTGGGCTTGTCGAGCTGGACGATCGGCTCTCGGGTGTCGGGCGTATCGCCGAAGTCGAGGCCGCCGGCCCCCGCCATCGGCGTATGCTCGTGAGTCAGCGGGATGTAGCAGGCGTCGTTCGGCCCGATGGCCAGCGACACGCCGCAGAGACCGGCGTGGGTGGCAGAGAGCGCATCGGTCTCGGTGTCGAAACCGACCATGCCCGCCTAGGTGGCCCGGGCGATGAAAGCGTCCAGCGCCTCCAGGGTCTGGATGCACTGATAGGCGTCGTGGTCGAACGGCTGGGCCGCGACGTCGGCGTTGACCGCCTGGGGCGCGTAGCGCGGCGAGGCGACCGGCGCGGTCGGGGCGGCGGCGCGCGTGCCGCCGGCGAAGACCTTGCCGTCGTGCGCCTCGTGCCGACCATCGCCCACCCGGCGCTGGAGACTGCGGAACTCCATCAGTTCGAGAAAGGCCGACAGCGTGGCCGGGTCGGGATCGCGCACCACGAAGTCGTCGATCGGCTCGGGCGCAGGCGCGTCGCAGGTCAGACGCACCAGTTCGCGGCTGAGCAGGATCTGCTCGCGGTACTCGATCAGGGTCTCGCGCCGCTTGGGCTGCTTGATCTCGCCGGCCCGCGCCAGCAGCGTGTCGAGATCGCCGTACTCGTCCAGCAGCGCCGCCGCCGTCTTGGGGCCGATCCCGGGCGCGCCGGGCACGTTGTCGACGCTGTCGCCGATCAGGGCCTGCAGGTCGACCATCTTGTCCGGAGTGACCCCGAACTTCTCCATGACGGCGTCTTCTTCCAGGCGCCGGTCCTTCATCGGGTCGTACATGACGACGCCGCCGCCGATCAGCTGCATCAGATCCTTGTCGGAGGAGACGATCACCGCCTCGCCGCCGGCGTCGCGCGCCTTGCAGGCGTAGGTGGCGATCAGGTCGTCGGCCTCGTAGCCCGGCAGTTCGACGCAATGCACGCCGAAGGCGGCGGTCGCATCGCGGACCAGCTGGAACTGCGGGATCAGGTCTTCCGGCGGCGGCGGGCGGTGGGCCTTGTACTGATCGTAAAGCGCGTTGCGGAACGTCTTCTCCGAGTGGTCGAAGATCGCCGCCAGGTGGGTCGGACCGTCGGCGCCCTTCATGTCCCGCAGCATCTTCCACAGCATGTTGCAGTAGCCCTGCACCGCGCCGACCGGCAGGCCGTCGGACTTGCGCGTCAGCGGCGGCAGCGCGTGGTAGGCCCGGAAGATGTAGGCCGAGGCGTCGATCAGGTAGAGCCGTAGCGCCGGCGCGTCCTGGGTCAGCGGGCGATCTTCGGCGGGCGGCGCGGCGGTATCGGTCATGGGGGGAATGTAGAGGCTCCGCCGCGCCGGGTCAGCAGGCGATCGGCGCTTGTCAGGCTCGCGATCAGGCGCCACTTTGGCGCGAGTAAAGCGGGGTGCCACCATGCGTCCAGGGTTGCTGGGTTTGAGCCTGCTCGCCGCGTTCGGCGCGGCGGGATTCGCCGAGGGCGACCGACCCGCCGACTGGGTCGCCAAGCCGACGGCCGAGATGATGGCCGACTACTACCCGGACGAAGCCGTCGACAAGAGTGTCAGCGGGACCGCCGTGGTGGTGTGCACGACCAACCCCGATACCCGTTTGACCGGCTGTACGGTCGATGAGGAATTCCCGATCGGCATGGGCTTCGGCGGTGCGACCGTTCGGATGGCCGAAGCCGAGTTCCGCATCCGGCCCGCCACGGTCAACGGCAAGCCCGAAGCCGGTGGGACGGCGCGCATTCCGGTCCGCTGGATCACCGGTATGCCCGGCTCTCGCGGCGTGATTTTCAAGGCCATCTGGGCCGAGGCGCCGACCTTCGCCGACGTCGAGGCGGCATGGCCCGAGTCTGCGGGAGATCTGCCGGAGGGGCGCGGCGTCATCCGATGCCGTGTGTCGTCGGACGGACGACTCAGCAATTGCGGCGTGGCCGGCCAGACGCCGAAAGGCAGTCCTTTCGGCGGCGCCGCGCGGACGTTGGCCGACAAGTTCCGGGTGAAGCTCACACCCGAGCAGGCTCGCGAGTACACGGTCGCCGACGTCGCCATCAGTGTGCGCTTCTTCAATCCGGCTACGCCTCAGGGAAAGGCGCGCAGGATCGTGGGGCCGCAGTGGATCCGGCAGATCGATCCGGCGAAGATCGTCGCGCTCTTTCCAGCGGCGGCGGCGGACAAGGGCGTCGCGAGCGGCGTCGGCGTCGCCGACTGCCTGGTTGCGCCCGACGGAGCCCTGACCGACTGCAAGGTCGCCCGCGAAAGTCCCGAGGGCCTCGGCTTCGGCGAGGCCGCCGTCGCGGTGGCCGGGATCACCCAGATGAATCCCTGGAGCCCGGATGGCCGTCCGTCGCACGGCGTCCGCGTCAAGCTGCCGATCAACTTCAGTCTGGCGGCTGAGGCGGCGCCGCCGGCGGCAGACTAGCCCGGCAGCCGCGCCAACACGTCCGCCGCGAAGGTCGACAGCGTGTCGTCGCGCGCGCCCATGACCACGATGCGGTCGCCCGGGCGGACCAGTTCGACCAGCCGGTCTCCCACGGCGTCCCGGCTGTCCAGCGCCTCGGCCCTTCGACCGGCGCCCACCACATCGCTGGCGATGTCGACGCTGGTGACGTCCATGGTCGTGGTGCCGCCGTGATAGACCGGCGGCGGCATCAGCAGCACGTCCTCGGCCGCCAGGCCCGACGTGAAGCCTTCGACGAACTCCCGGCGCATCATGCGCAGCGGTCCGAAGCCGTGCGGCTGGAACATCACCAGCAGCCGGCCCGGGAAGGCGTGCAGCGCCTCAAGCGTGGCGGCGATCTTGTCGGGGTTGTGGGCGAAGTCGTCGAGGACGGTGACGCCGCCCCGGCGGCCGACGATCTCCATGCGGCGCTTCACACCGCTGTAGCCTTCCAGCGCCGCAGCCGCCTTGGACACATCGAGGCCGAGGGCCTTCGTGGCGGCGAGGGCCGCCATGGCGTTGGCGACGTTGTGGCGCCCGGGCACGCCCAGGGTCACGGAGATATCGAGCCCGTCTCGGCCGATCAGGCGGAAGGCGATCGACTCGGGCGAGGGGACAATGTCCGAAGCCTCAAGATCGGCGCCGAGGTCCGACAGGCTCCAGGTCACCAGACGCTCCGGCCGCGCCTTGCTGGCCAGCAGCGCCGTCTCTTCGTTGTCGAGGTTCAGCACGACCCGGTGCGCACGGTCGGCGAAGCCGGCGAACAGGGTCCGCAGCTCGGCCATCGACTTGTGGTCCTCGGAGATATTGTTGATCACCGCCACCGTCGCGTCATAGCGGGCGATCGAGCCGTCGCTCTCGTCGACCTCGCTGACGAACAGGTCGCCGCCGCCGACCAGGGCGCTGGCGAACGGGATGTCGTCGGTGACGAAGTTCTTCATCACCGCGCCGTTCATCACCGTCGGGTCCTGACCCAGGCGGTGCAGGATCCAGGCGATCATCGCCGTGGTCGTCGATTTGCCGCTGGTGCCGGCCACGCCGACCGAGCGCGGGGCGCCGTTGAACAGGTCGGCGAGCAGTTCGGGGCGCCGCAGGATGGTGGCGCCGAGCGCGCGGGCCTGGACCATGTCGGGCACGGTGTCCTCGACGGCGGCGCTGGCGACGATGACCTGGTCTGCGCTGACCACGCCGCTGCCGTCCTGCGGATGAAGGCCGATGCCGCGGTCCGCCAGGAACTGGAACTTCGCGCCGGTCATGCCCTTGTCGAGCGCCCGGTCGGAGCCCTCGACGCGCACGCCCATGGCCTGGACGATGAGGGCGAGCGGCAGCATGCCGCTGCCGCCGATGCCGGAAAAGAAGTACGGTCTGTCGCGAAGCATCCTTGGCCAATATACGGTCGGGGGCAGGGCGGCAAACGGCCGGAAGGACGCGGACGGGGATGGGCGAGCGGGTCAGGATCGGCGTGGTCGCGCCCTCGTCCTTCATCGACCCCGCCGTGCCCGGCGAAGTGACGGCCTTTGCCCGGGCGCGATACGGCGACCGGGTCGAGCTGGTGTTCGATCCGCAGTGCCTTGCCCGCCACGGCCACTTCGCCGGAACCGACGCCGAGCGGGCGCAGGGCGTCCTGCGCATAGCCAATGACCCCGCCATCGACGCGGTGTGGTTCGCGCGGGGCGGCTACGGCTCCTGCCGTCCGGCCGAAGCGATTCTGGCGGGTCTGGGCGAGGCGGCGCGGCGCAAGACCTGGATGGGCTACAGCGACGGCGGCGCACTGCTGGCCGGGCTCTACCGGATGGGCTTTCCGCACCTCGCCCACGGCCCGCTCCCGCACGACATCCGCCGCCCGGGCGGCGAGGCCGCCGTGGCGCGGGCGCTGGCCTGGCTGGTCGACCGCGACCCGGCCGCGCTGGAGTCCGGCCTGGCGCCCGGCGAGAAGGTCGCGGCCTTCAACCTGACCATCCTCGGCCAGATCCTCGGCACGCCGCTGGAGCCGGACCTGACCGGCCATGTTCTGATGCTCGAGGAGGTCGGCGAGTACGCCTACCGCATCGACCGGATGATGTTCCACCTGACCAGCAACCCGGCGATCCGCCGCGTGAAGGGCATCCGGCTGGGCCGCTGCTACGTCGACGACAACCCGACCGCCGACTTCGCGATGACGGCGGAGGAGATCGTCCGCTTCTGGTGCGCGCGGTCAGGGATCGCCTTCCTGGGATCCGCCGATGTCGGCCACGACGCGGAGAACAAGGTCGTGCCGTTCGGGGGAGTCTAGGCGACGCCCGGCGTCAATGTCCGGCCGAGCCCTGGAACACGCCCGGCGCCAGCTGCTCGTCCTCATCCCCCGGACCGGTCGCGGCCACGAAGCGGCGGTCGCAATAGGGGCAGTCGACCCAGCCGGCCTCGCCCATCTCCAGCCAGACGCGCGGATGGCCGAGTGCGCCGCCGACGCCTTCGCAGGCGATGCGGTGCGAGCGGACCGTCACCGTCTCCGGCGCGGGAAACTGCGCCGCCTGCGGCAGCGGAGTGGCGGTGGGCGTCGTCGCCTTGGGCTTGCGGGCCATCGAGGGTCTTCCGTGCAAAGCGTCAGGCCGCCCTTGGCTGGACGGCGCGCGAGGCATACCTATGCGACGCGCCGCTTTGGCGTCAACGACCCCGGGTCCCCATGCAGCTCCCCGACTACGCGATCGAGGCCGAAGGCCTCTTCAAGACCTACGCCGGCACCAAGACGACGCCGCCGAAACAGGCGCTCAACGGCATCGACCTGAGGATCCCGCGCGGTTCGATCTTCGGCCTGCTGGGGCCCAACGGGGCCGGGAAATCGACCTTCATCAACATTCTGGCCGGGCTGACGAAGAAGACCTCCGGCACGGTGCGCATCTGGGGGCGCGACATCGACGAGCGCTCCCGCGACGCCCGCGCCGCCATCGGGGTGGTGCCGCAGGAACTGGCCGCCGACGTCTTCTTCACCCCGCGCGAATCGCTGGAGGTTCAGGCTGGTATGTACGGGGTGCCGAAATCCGAGCGGCGCACCGACGAACTGCTCGCCGCCCTCGGCCTCAGCGACAAGGCTGGCGCCTACGTCCGCATGCTGTCGGGCGGGATGAAACGCCGCCTGATGGTGGCCAAGGCCATGGTCCACCAGCCACCGGTGCTGATTCTCGACGAGCCGACCGCCGGGGTGGATGTCGAACTCCGTCGCCAGCTCTGGAACTACGTCGTCGGCCTCAACCAGATGGGCGTGACCATCGTCCTGACCACCCACTATCTGGAAGAGGCCCAGGAGCTCTGCGACCAGATCGCCATCATCAACCGGGGCGAGGTGGCGGCTTGCGAGCCGACGGAGACCCTGCTCAAGCGGCTGGATACCCGCAACGTGGTGGTGACGCCCGAGCAGCCGGTGGCCACGGCGCCCGATCTGGCTGGGTTCGAGACCCGCCTGCGCGGCGGCGGCTCCTTCGCGGTCACCTACAAGACCGGCCAGTCGAGCGTCGAGCAGGTGCTGGCGGCGGTGAAGGCCAGCGGCCTGAGCATCAAGGATATCGCCACCGAGGATCCGGACCTGGAAGACGTCTTCCTCGCCCTGACCTATGAAGCCCCCGGCTTCGTCAGCCCGACGAAGGACTGAGCCTAGAGCTCGATCATGTCGAAGTCGGACTTGGGCGTGCCGCACAGCGGGCAGACCCAGTCGGCCGGGATGTCGGCCCAGCGGGTGCCGGGGGCCAGGCCCTCGCCAGGATCCCCTTCCGCCTCGTCGTAGAGATAGCCGCAGGTCCGGCACTGCCAGGTCTTGAAAGCCTCTTGCGTCGTCATGCGCGTCTGTCCGGCTGGGGTTGGGCGGCGAAGCTGAGGCGCAGCGTCGCCAGACTGGTTTCGCGAATGGGGTCGAGGTCCATGTCCGGGTCGACCAGACACTGCACCGACAGGCCCAGCAGCAGGCTGCCGACCATCAGGGCGGCGGCGTCGGGGTCGAGGTCGGCGCGAATCGCGCCCTCGTCCTGGCCGCGGATGACGATGCCTTCCAGCAGGCGTTCGACCGTCTCGTGCGAGGCGGCGAAGGCCGCGCGCAGCGCCGACAGGTCCGACACCGCGTCGGCCAGCAGCATGAAGTAGGCCCGGCCCTCCGCCGCGTGCCGCAACTGGCGCAGGTAGTGGTCGACGTAGCCGAGCAGGGCCTCCAGGCCCGGGGCCTTGTCGATGCCGGCGGCGTCGAGCGCCTCGGCCTGCCGCTCGTGCAGGTGGGCGATCAAGGCTTCGGTCAGCCCCTGCTTGGAGCCGAACTTCTGGGTGGCGAGGCCCCGGCTGTAGCCGGCCCGGGCGCCGATGGCCTCGAAGGTCGCCGCCCGCACGCCCTGCTCGACGATCACGTCCGTCGCCGCCCGCAGCAGCCGGCGTTCGGACTCGTCGCGGCGCTGGGCCTGCGAGCGCCGGGTCGTCACGGTCTGGTCGTGGTCGGACATGACCGACTCCTAACTTATTTGTTGGCTGTATAGCAACTGAATGCTAGCGTCCCGCGGAGGCTGCCCGTCGAGAGCCGCCATGGGAAGACGCAAGGAGCGCCAGCATGATCCCGCAGGACGTCGCCAACACCATCATCGATCCCAAGGCCTACGCCGACTGGAACCGCGTCGACGACGCCTTCCGCTGGCTGCGCGCCAACGCGCCGCTGGAGCAGGCCCAGCCCGACGGCTTCGACCCCTTCTGGGTGGTGACGCGCTTCGACGACATCCAGGCGGTCGAGAAGCAGAATGAGCTGTTCCACAACGGCGACCGGTCGACCGTGGTCACCACCATCGAAGCCGACCGCAAGGTGCGTGAGATGACCGGCGGCTCGCCCCACCTGGTCCGATCGCTGGTCCAGATGGACAACCCCGATCACTTC
>JBIKII010000236.1:0-3544 GCA_044361705.1 Caulobacter sp. | reverse complement strand
GCCGAGTACGAGGTGAAGCTGCTACCCAAGGTCAAGCTGGAGATCGCCGCCTCCGACGATCTGGTCCAACCGATCATCGACGCCATCATCCAGACCGCCAACACCGGCAAGATCGGCGACGGCAAGGTCTTCGTCATGGACCTCGAACAGGCGCTGCGCATCCGCACCGGCGAAGCGGGCGCGGCGGCGATCGCGGGGTAGGTGTTGCGTGCTTCGACACGCGCTCCTCGAGCGCTGCTCAGCATGACCTGTGTGGGTGGCCTTCCAACACAGTCATCCTGAGCAGCCGCGCAGCGGCGTGTCGAAGGACGCAGGGCGACCGCCCCTGCCCTCCCCTGCCCCGTCATGGCCCGACTTGTTCGGGCCACCCATGAACATCGACCGCAATGTGAAGCCGCTCGCTCGGCGGCCCATCGCCCTCGCCACCACGCATGGGTGGCCCGAACGAGTCGGGCCATGACGCGAAGAGGGGGGCGCATGATCTCTGCACCCTCCCCGCTCGTCATCCTCGCCCTTGTGGCGAGGACCCCTGTTTCGGTTCGCAGGTGAGAGTGTGATCACGCTCTCACGGTGAGGCTTGACGAGGGGTCCTGGGCACAAGGCCCAGGATGACGAGCTTTGGGCGTCTGCATCTCACCGCTGCCCCTCGACGGGGACACCCACCCGCCCCGCCGGAACACGCCCCCCGCCACTGAACCCGACGCCCCCTTCGCGCATTGAACCCATCGCAGCTACAAGGGGCGGCATGGGCGGCGACACGATACTGCGGGACGGCGACACCTGCTGGCGGACGAGCCGGGCGGACGCTCTGGCGTTTCTGGTCGACGGGGCGGACTATTTCGCCGCCGTGAAGGCCTCGATGCTGGGCGCGAAGCGGTCGATCTGGCTGCTGGCCTGGACGTTCGACGCCCTGACCCGCATGCGGCCGGACAAGATCGAGCGCAGCGGCTCGCCGGAGACGGCCGATCGGCTGGGCCTGCTGTTGCGGCGGATCTCGGCCCTGAACCCGGGGCTGGACGTGCGCATTCTGTGCTGGGACATCCCGGCGGCCATCTCCGCCTCCCAGGGCTTCGCTGTGCAGCGGGCGGCGGCCTTCTTCAAGGGTTCGAAGGTGCAGTACCGGCTGGACAAGAGCCTGCCCAACAGCGCCTGCCATCACCAGAAGGTGCTGATCATCGACGGCCGGCTGGCCTTCATCAGCGGCGGCGACCTGTCGACCGACCGCTGGGACACCTGCGACCACGACGACGTCGATCCGCGCCGCCGCCTGCCGAACCTGCGCCGCTATCCGGCCCGGCACGACGTGGCCACGGTGATGGAGGGACCCATCGCCCAGGACTGCGGCCAGCTGTTCGCCGAGCGGTGGGAGCGGTCGGGCGGCGGCCGGCTGGAGGTGCCGGCGGCGGACTATTCGGAGGACTCGCCCTGGCCGCGCGGCGTGACGCCGGACCTGATCGGCCAGACCGTCGGCCTGGCCCGCACCGAGCCGAACTGGAAGAGCCACAGCCTGGTGCGCGAGAACCTGCGCCTGCACCTGGCCACCATCGGGGCGGCGCGGAAGACGCTCTACATCGAGAACCAGTACCTAACCGCCCCGACCATCGTTCAGGCCCTGTGCCGGCGGCTGGCGGAACCGGACGGGCCGGAGATCCTCAGCATCGGGCCGGAGTCCAGCCCCAGCTTCTTCGACCGCATGACCATGGACAGCGCCCGGGTCGCGGCCATCCAGGCCCTGAGCGCCGCCGACACCGACGGCCGCTTCAGCGCCTGGACGCCGCGCACGCCGGCGGACCAGCCGATCATCGTCCACTCGAAAGTGACCATCGCCGACGACGTCTTCCTGCGCGTCGGCTCGGCCAACCTGAACAACCGGTCGCTGGGCCTGGACACCGAGTGCGACATGGCCATCGAGGCCGAGCGTGGCGAGGCCGGGGCGGAGACGCGCGAGACCATCGCCACCTTCCGAAACCTGATGATCGGGCACTATGTCGACCGCAGCCTGCCCGAGGTTGAGGCGGCGATGGCGCGGGCGGGATCGCTGGCCGGGGCCATCGCGCTGCTGGATCCGTCGAACAGCCGTCTGCGCAGGGTCCGCCCCCGTCCGCTGGATCCGGTCGAGCGGTTCATCAGCGACTGGAGCCTGGGCGATCCGACCACGCCCGGCGACGCCTGGCGGCCCTGGATCCGGCGGCGCTGCCTGCGCGAGCAGGTCGGGCTGATCGACGAATTCACGCCGACGGCGGAGGCTCAATCTCCAGGTCCACCACCAGAGGCAGATGGTCCGACGCTACCCGCGCGCGCGCGCCGAAAGGTGATTCCACCTTTGTGACCGTGATGTCGCCCGCCACGAACACATGATCGATGCGCATGAACGGAAAGCCCGACGGGAAGGTCGCCGTCGGCGACCGGCCCAGACCCGCCTGGGCGTCGCGGATCACCGACGTCAGCATGCGGTAGGTCCGCGAGAGGGGGCTGGCGTTGAAGTCGCCCAGCAGAACGGCCGGGGCGGTGAAGGCCTCCGCCGCCATCCAGTCGTCGCCGATCAGGGCCGCGGCCTGCACCTGCTGCTCCCTGGGGACCAGGCCCAGGTGGGTGTTGATGACCTGCAGCTCGACCCCGCCGCCGATGTCGACGGCGACCCACAGCGCGCCGCGCGGCTCCAGCCCTCGAAAGCGCTGCAGCCCCGGCAACGCGCCGGCCCGGACCAGCCGCTCAGGCATGGCGGTGAGGATGGCGTCGCCGTAGCGTTCTTCCTCGACGTACATCGCCGGATGGAAGTGCGATTTCATGCGCAGCAGCTCGGCCAGCCGGTGGGCCTGGTCGACATGGCCCGTGCGCCGGCGGCCGACGTCCAGTTCCTGCAGCGCCACGATGTCGGCGTTGCAGGCGGCGATCACCTCGGCCACCCGTTCGACGTCGAGCCTGCGGTCGGTGCCGACGCAGCGGTGGACGTTGTAGGTGGCGAGTCTGACCTTCATGCCCCGAAGAGATCGCCCGGCGGCGCGTCCGGTTCCACAGGGCCGTCGCGACGGCCGAGCAGGAACAGCGCCGCCTCGGCCCGCCAGTTCTCGATCGCACGGCTGGGATCGATGCTGCGGGCCGGCCGTCCCTCGGCCAGCGCGACGCTGGCCTCGATCCGCAGGTCGAGGTCGTCGACCAGCGCGTTGAAGTCGGCCAGCGTGCAGAGGTGAATGTTCGGCGTCGACCACCAGGGCTCCGGCAGCGACCGGGTCTCGGGCATCCGGCCGCGCCGCAGCAGCGACCAGCGCACGCGCCAGTGCCCGAAGTTCGGGAAGCTGACCACGGCGCGGTCGGCGATGCGCATCAGTTCAGACAGCACCTGCCGAGGATTACGGGTCGCCTGCAGGGTCTGGGACAGAATGGCGTAGTCGAAGGCGCCGGTGGGAAACTGCTCGAGATCCCGGTCGGCGTCGCCCTGCATGACCGCCAGACCCCGCGCCAGGCAGGCGGAGACGCCCTGGGGGCTGATCTCGACGCCGCGCCCGTCGATGTCCTTCTCGCGGGTCAATAGCTCGAGCAGCTC
>JBIKII010000341.1:0-3549 GCA_044361705.1 Caulobacter sp. | reverse complement strand
TTGATCCCAGGTTACAGAACCGTTTTTCTTTCTGTTAGGTTCAGCAGAACCTTTTTGGATTTTAGCTGCTTCTAGTAATTGGTTTGCTACAGGAGGAGTTTTGATTACAAAATCAAAAGACTTATCACTGTACACTGAAATCACAACAGGTAAAATTTTTCCTGCTTTATCTTGGGTTCTTGCATTGAATTGTTTGCAGAACTCCATGATATTTACACCTTTCGATCCCAAAGCTGGACCAATTGGAGGTGCCGGATTTGCAGCGCCACCTTTTACCTGAAGTTTAATAAAACCTGTTAGTTCTTTAGCCATAACATCATTCTTTTTTTGTCCTTCACAGGACTATACTACATTTAACTTTCTTTTTCTACTTGAACAAAATTGAGTTCTAATGGGGTTCTTCTTCCGAAGATTTTAACCATCACTTTCAATTTCTTTTTCTCTTCCATCACTTCTTCAATCACACCGCTGAAACCGCTGAAAGGACCATCAATTACTTTAACATTTTCACCAACAATATATGGTTCGATTAAAGTTTCACCCTGTTCAGAAATATCATCTACATTACCCAGAATTCTATTTACTTCAGAAATTCTAAGAGGTGTTGGAGTTGCTTTTCCACCAAGGAAACCGACAACACCATTCACAGATTCAATGATATGACCTACTTCACCTTCAACATTTGCTTGAATAAGGATGTATCCTGGCAAATAGGCTTTTTCTTTGGATGTCTTCTTACCGTTTTTAACCTGATAGATTTTTTCGGTAGGAATCAGAATTTGCGGAACGTTCGCAAGAAGCCCTGCCCTTTCGAGTTCGACCTCGAGTTGGGCTTTAACCTTCTTTTCCTGACCGGTAATGGCTCTCACCACGTACCATTTGAATTGTTCTGTTTGTTGTTCAGACATTTTAATCTACCGAATTAGTTCCTCTTATTGGTTTTGAAAAATTTGGTAAAAGAATCCCAAGGCGCTACCACTTGCCAAATCGATAATACCAATAATAAACGCAATAATCAGCGAAGCGATCATTACAATAATGGTACTTTCTTGTAAGTCTTCCCAGCTAGGCCAAGAAACCTTGTTCATCAGTTCATCGTAAGATGATTTTAAGTATTCAGATAACTTGCTCATTTGCTTTTTTATCTCGCACGGGCACCAGGATTCGAACCCAGATCAAAAGTTTTGGAGACTTCTATTCTACCATTGAACTATGCCCGTATATTATTCCGTTTAATAAGGCGATTGATTTTGGAAATTCAATCTTGTCTAAAATAGACTAAAACAACCTTTTTTAACTACTAAGTAGTTGATTTTATTAATTCTATAAGACACCGAGAGTGTTGGTTAGATGTCTAACCAACACTCGGATGTCTGAATTAGATTACTCTAAAATTTCAGTTACCTGACCGGCACCTACTGTTCTACCACCTTCACGGATAGCGAAACGTAAGTTTTTCTCCATAGCGATAGGAGCGATCAATTGAACTGTGATAGTGATATTATCACCAGGCATAACCATTTCAACACCTTCAGGTAGTACAGTTTCTCCAGTTACGTCAGTAGTTCTGAAATAGAACTGAGGACGGTATTTGTTGAAGAAAGGAGTATGACGTCCACCTTCGTCTTTTGATAAAACGTAGATTTCAGCTTTGAATTTAGTGTGAGGTAATACTGAACCTGGTTTGCAAATAACCATACCACGACGGATTTGGTTTTTATCAACACCACGCAACAATAAACCTACGTTATCACCAGCTTCACCTCTATCAAGTATTTTACGGAACATTTCAACACCAGTAACAACTGATTTTAATTTTTCAGCACCTAAACCGATGATATCAACCTCTTCCGAAGAGTTAATGATACCACGCTCGATACGACCAGTAGCAACAGTACCACGACCAGTGATCGAGAATACGTCTTCAATTGGCATCAAGAAAGGAAGTTCAACTGCACGAGGAGGAACAGGGATATAGCTATCAACTGCATCCATTAATTCCATGATTTTAGCAACCCAACCCGCATCACCGTTCAATCCACCTAATGCAGAACCTTGGATGATTGGAATTTCGTCACCAGGGAATTCGTATTTGTTTAACAAATCACGGATTTCCATTTCAACGATTTCTAATAATTCAGGATCGTCAACCATATCAACTTTGTTCATGAAAACAACGATACGAGGAACACCAACCTGACGAGCTAAAAGGATATGCTCACGGGTTTGAGGCATAGGACCATCTGTAGATGCAACTACAAGGATAGCACCATCCATTTGAGCAGCACCAGTAACCATGTTTTTTACGTAATCCGCGTGACCTGGACAGTCAACGTGAGCGTAGTGACGGTTAGCAGTTTGATACTCAACGTGAGCAGTGTTGATAGTGATACCTCTTTCTTTTTCTTCCGGAGCAGAGTCGATAGAATCGAAAGAACGAGCTTCTGATAAACCTGCGTCAGCTAATACTTTAGTAATAGCAGCAGTTAAAGTTGTTTTACCGTGGTCAACGTGACCAATAGTTCCGATATTTACGTGCGGTTTACTGCGGTCAAATTTTTCTTTAGCCATTGTTTTAGTTATTTATAGTTTAAATTTTAGTTTGTCCATCTTGAACAATTCCCATTTCCAACTTCACACCTAGAGCCGTTGAGCAGGATTGAACTGCCGACCTCTTCCTTACCAAGGAAGTGCTCTACCACTGAGCTACAACGGCTTAGGTTTTCAACAAAGAGGCAAATCTTTATTGAAAACCTAGCAATTAGAGCTTTTGCTCTCTCTGAGAATAAAGTTGTTCTGATTATTCAGGTAATCCTGATTAGTCTTTACTTCCTTACGCTCTTTCAACGAGCGGGAGACGAGGCTCGAACCCGCGACCTACAGCTTGGAAGGCTGTCGCTCTACCAACTGAGCTACTCCCGCATAATATTCTTTAATTCTTGGTACTGGTGGGGAGAGAAGGATTCGAACCTTCGAAGTCGTAAGACAACGGATTTACAGTCCGTCCCAGTTGGCCGCTTTGGTATCTCCCCGAATATTAAAGAACAACGCCTTTAAGGTTTTAAGCTCCACCCGCGGTGAATTGCAAAAAGAGCCACTTGCCGGAATCGAACCAGCGACCTACTGATTACAAATCAGTTGCTCTACCAGCTGAGCTAAAGTGGCTTGATACAAACATTAGTTTGTAATTTCTTTCGCCATACAATCACACCTTGTAACGGGTGGAAGTGCTTATAAAACCTGTAAAGAACACCTAAATTTTCAGTCCTTTCTTTTTAAAAGGACTGCAAATGTAGCGATTTACAGGACATTTGCAACAAGGAAGTTAAAATAATTCTGTTAAAGACGTTGGAAGCGTAACAGCGGTGCAAATGTAGATTTATTTTTTTTATTTCAAACCCTACTTTAGAATTTCCTTGCAAATTACTCAAATCCAGCAAAAAATATTTAAAATCAATTCAAAAAAATACATTTAATACAAGTAATTTTAGACTCAATTTTAAGAATTTTAATGCCACTTTTTAAACAAAATTCAGTAAAAAGCAAAAA
>JBIKII010000087.1:0-12261 GCA_044361705.1 Caulobacter sp. | reverse complement strand
CGGTGATCAGCTACACCAACTATCTGGCCGAGATCGACGAGGGCCGCTCGCCCAACGTGCCGGCCCCGCAGATCGCCAAGACCTACTGGGGCCTGGCCGACGACGCGACGCTGCGCGACGTGGTGCTGGTGGTTCGCGCCGATGAGGCTCACCACCGCGACGTCAACCACGGCTACGCCAACGAACTGGGCGGCCTGCCGATGGGCGACGTGGCGCCATGCCCGCCGCACGTGACGCTCGAACCGGCGTGGAAGACGGCGGCCTGATCGACGGGCCAGGGAAGGCGGCCGGAGGTCACGCCGCCTTCCGCTCCGCTCCCAGCGACGCCATGTCGATCACGAAGCGGTACTTCACGTCCGACCGTTCCATGCGCTCCCAGGCGTGGTTGATGTCCTCGATGGTGATCTGCTCGCAGTCGGGCAGCACGCCCTTGGCGGCGCAGAAGTCGAGCATCTCCTGGGTCTCGGCGATGCCGCCGATCGGCGAGCCGCTGACCCGGCGCCGACCGCCCAGCAGCAGGCCGCTGTGGAAGGGCGGGATCTCGTCGATGGCCCCGACGATGACCAGCGAGCCGTCGATGTCGAGCAGCGGCAGATAGGCCTGCAGTTTATGCGCCACCGGGATGGTGTCGATGATCAGGTCAAAGCCGTTGCGCGCCGCCTTCATCGCCTCGCGGTCGGATGACAGCAGCACATGCCTCGCGCCCAGCGCATGGGCGTCGGCCCGCTTGGACTCCGACCCGGTGATGACGGTGACCTCGCAGCCCATCGCCGCGCCCAGCTTGACCGCCATGTGGCCAAGGCCGCCGAGGCCCGCGACTCCCAGCCGCGTGCCCGGACCGGCGTTCCACTTCTTCAGCGGTGACCAGGTCGTGATTCCAGCGCACAGCAGCGGCGCGGCCCGGGCGATGTCCATGCCGTCTGGCACCTTCAGCACGAAGGCCTCGCGCACCACGATGTGGTCGCTGTAGCCGCCGAAGGTCAGCTCGCCTGTGATCCGGTCCTTGCCGTTGTAGGTGCCGGTCGAGCGGTTGCGGCACAGCTGCTCCTCGCCCTTGCGACACTGGTCGCAGTCCATGCAGCTGTCGACCAGGCAGCCGACCGCCGCCATGTCGCCCTCGCGAAACTTCCGCACCTGCGGGCCGACGGCGCTGACCCGGCCGACGATCTCGTGCCCCGGGCAGCAGGGGTAGATCGTGCCGCCCCAGTCGTTGCGGGCCGTGTGCAGGTCGCTGTGACAGACGCCGCAGAACAGGATGTCGATGCGCACGTCATCTGGCCGCAGCGCCCGCCGCTCGAAGTGGAAGGCGCTCATGCCGCTGTCGGCGGCGGTGGCGGCATAGCCGATGGCGTTGGGCATGGGGCGTCCTCTGGTTTTCCCTATCTTCGCAGCGGGCGCGCCCGGCCCGCAAGGCTCACGGCGCCTGGCGGACGGCCTTGCGGTCGCGCGCCGGCTGTCGTCTTCTCAGGTCTTGGGGGGAGTCATGTGATGATCAGGTTTGCGACCGCGGCGACGGTGAGGTCCGCATGGCGTTGATCCAGTCGCCCCTGGCCATCCTGGCCGTCCTCGCCGCGGGCGTGGCGATCGCCGAGCTGATCGGCCGGCTTTCGTGGGGGCGCAAGGTCGGGACGGCCCTGATCGTCATCGTCGTAGGCGCCCTTCTGGCCAATTTCCGGATTGTGCCGCCGGCCGGGGCCGGCGGGCCGGTCTATGACCCGATCTTCGCGGTGGTGACCCCCGCCGCCATCTTCCTGATCCTGCTCGAAGCCAACCTGAAGGCGCTGCGCAAGGCCGGCGGTCCGATGCTGATCGCCTTCGGGCTCGGCGCGGTCGGCACCGTCGCCGGGGTGCTGGTCGCGGGTCTGCTGACCCCGGCGCGGGCGATGCTGGGCGAGACCTTCGCGCCGCTGTCGGGGATGTTCGCCGGCACCTACATCGGCGGCAGCGCAAACTTCAACGCCATCGCGCTCCATTACGGCGTGCTGCGCGAGGGCGATGTCTACGCCACCGCGGTCGTCGTCGATAACATCGCCACCGGCGTGTGGATCCTCATCACGGTGGCCATGCCGCTCCTGCTCTACCGCACCGGCCTGTTCGGCAAAGCGGGCGAGCGGACCGCCGTGGCGGCCGAGGCCGATCCGGACGCGGTCGTTGTGCAGCCCCTGACCGGCAGCCTGGCCATCGCGCTGCCGCTGACGCTGGCGCTGGCCGGCGTGGTCGTCTCGAATCTGCTCGCCGGTTGGCTGAAGAACCTCGGGTTTCCGGTCCCCTCCATCCTGATCCTGACCACCCTGGCGCTCGCCGCCGCGCAGATCCCGGTCGTGGCCCGCATGACGATGGCCCGGCCGCTGGGGCTCTACGGAGTCTATGTGTTCCTCATAGTGGTCGGCGCCAGCGTCGACATCGCCGCCCTGATCGCCTCCGGCCCGCTGGGTCTGATGCTGATGGCTTTCGTGTCCATCCTGATGGTCGTCCATGGCATCGTCCTGGTCACGGCCGCCCAGCTGCTGAAGATCGAGCCGGAGATCGTCGCCATCGCCTCCAACGCCAATATCGGCGGGGCAACCAGCGCGGTGTCCCTGGCCGAGGCGTTCGGGCGGGAGGACCTTGTCCTGCCAGGCCTGATCGCCGGCACGATCGGCACGGCCATCGGCACCTACGTCGGATTTGCCGTGGTGGCCCTCCTCTGAAGGCGCTCAGTCCTCGAACAGGTCCGCCGTCTGGTCCAGCACCTCGCGGGCAAGCACCCGGTTGAGCGGGCGACCCTGTTCGCCGGCGGCCTGGTCCAGCAGGCGGACCATCTCGCGGGCGGCGACGACCGACCGGGGCATGCGCCTGAGCAGGTACGCATAGAGATCCGGCGCCGGGCGGTGCAGCTTCTCGCGAAACAGCGCCTCCAGCACCGCGATCAGCAGGGCGTCGTCGGGCTCGCCGATCTCGGCCACGGTCAGGGCGTTCAGGCGAGAGCGCAGGTCGGGCAGGGCGGCCGTCCAGCTCGAGGGCCGCGTCTGCGCGGTCAGCAGCAGCCCGCCATCGGTCGGCGCGCGGTTGATCAGGTGGAACAGCGCCTCGTCTTCCGCCTGATCGGCGTCCTCGACCAGCACAGGCTTGCCCGCGATGGCGGACAGGTCGTCCCCAGGCGCCCAGGTGGCTGCACCGGCCTCCGCCGCCCAGATCGTCGCCAGATGCGTCTTGCCGGCGCCCTCCGGCCCGACCAGCGCCAGCACCCCGCCCGGCCAGCCCGGCCAGCGGTCCAAAAGCGTCAGCGCCTGCGCATTGGCCGCCGACTCGACGAACGCCGCTCGCGTGTGGAGCGGCGGTGCGGCGAGCGGGATGGTCAGCTGGCGCGGGCGGGTGGTCACCGTCGGGGTTTACCACGCACTTCGGCCGCGGCGAGCGGGACGGGGTAGCATGTGGGGGATAGCTGGCGCTGCTCTGGGGACAATCAGCGGCCCACGCTCCTCTGGGGGGACAAGCCCGCCTCGAATCCTTGACTTTCCAGCCTCCTCATGCGCCCTTCCGCGCCTCCCGGAATCCGGCTTTCGAGCCGCCAGAAGATGACTTGAGATCATGCACGCCTATCGCACTCATACCTGTGGTCAGCTCCGTGGCGGCGACACCGGCGCCAATGTGCGGCTGTCGGGCTGGATCCATCGCAAGCGCGACCATGGCGGCCTGGTCTTCGTCGACCTGCGCGACCACTACGGCCTGACCCAGCTGGTCATCTCGCCGACGACACCGGGCTTTGACCTGATCGAGCGCGTCCGCACCGAAAGCGTGATCCGCGTCGACGGCGAGGTGGTGGCCCGCTCGGCCGAGACCATCAACGCCAACCTGCCCACGGGCGAGGTCGAGATCCGCGTCTCCTCCATCGAGATCCTGTCGGAGGCGGCAGAGCTGCCGCTGCCGGTGTTCGGCGAGCCGGACTACCCTGAGGAAATCCGCCTCAAGCACCGCTACCTCGACCTGCGCCGCGAGACGTTGCACCGGAACATCGTGCTGCGCAGCAAGGTCATCCACTCGATCCGCCACCGGATGGTCGGGCAGGGATTCCTTGAGTACCAGACGCCGATCCTGACGGCGTCCTCGCCGGAAGGCGCGCGCGACTTCCTGGTGCCCTCGCGCCTGCACCCCAGCAAGTTCTACGCCCTGCCGCAGGCCCCGCAGCAGTTCAAGCAGCTGCTGATGGTCAGCGGCTTTGACCGCTACTTCCAGATCGCCCCCTGCTTCCGCGACGAGGACCTGCGCGCCGACCGCTCGCTGGAATTCTACCAGCTCGACGTCGAGATGAGCTTTGTCACGCAAGAGGATGTTTTTGCTGCGATCGAGCCGGTCATGCACGGCGTGTTCGAGGAGTTTGCGAACGGCAAGCCGGTGACGCCGTACCCGTTCCCGCGCATCGCCTATCGTGACGCCATCGCCTGGTACGGCAGCGACAAGCCCGACACCCGCAACCCCATCAAGATGGCCGAAGTCTCCGGCCACTTCCGCGACGGCGGCTTTGGCCTGTTCGCCAAGATCCTGGGCGCGGATGAGAAGAACGCCGTCTGGGCGATTCCCGCCCCGACCGGCGGCAGCCGCGCCTTCTGCGACCGCATGAACAGCTGGGCGCAGGGCGAGGGCCAGCCGGGCCTTGGCTACATCTTCTGGTCCGAGGACCAGGGCGCCTGGGGCGGCCCGATCGCCAAGAACCTGGGCCAGGAGCCGACGCAGGCGCTGATGGCCGAGCTGGGCCTGGGCCACGGCGACGCCGCCTTCTTCGTCGCCGGCGATCCCAAGGTCTTCTACAAGTTCGCCGGCTCGGCCCGCACGCGGGTTGGCACGGAGCTGAAACTGATCGACGAGGATCGCTTCGACTTCTGCTGGATCGTCGACTTCCCGATGTTCGAGTGGAGCGAGGAAGAGAAGAAGGTCGACTTCAGCCACAACCCCTTCTCGATGCCGCAGGGCGGGATGGAGGCGCTGGAGACCCAGGATCCGCTGTCGATCCTGGCCTACCAGTACGACATCGTCTGCAACGGCTACGAGCTGTGCTCCGGCGCGATCCGGAACCATCGGCCGGAGATCATGCTCAAGGCCTTCGAGGTCGCCGGCTACGGCGCCGACGTGGTCGAGGAGCAGTTCGGTGGCATGCTGAACGCCTTCCGCTTCGGCGCGCCGCCGCACGGCGGTCTCGCGCCCGGCATTGACCGCATCGTCATGCTGCTGGCCGGCCAGACGGCTATCCGCGAGGTCATCGCCTTCCCGCTGAACCAGCAGGGCCAGGACCTGCTGATGAACGCCCCCTCCGAGGTCGAGGAGCGTCAGCTGAAGGAACTTCACATCCGGCTCGCCCCGCCGATCAAGTAGGGCGGTCTCCCGCACGTCCCCGTGTTCCCGGCGAAGGCCGGGATCCATGGTCTGGCGCCCTAGTGGGCGGCGATGATCATCTTCGGGGCCGGCGGCGCGGCCTTGGGCGGCTTGGGCGGCGCGGCTGGCGGCGCCGGGGGCGCCGGGGGCGCGGGCGCCGTCATGGCGTCCCGCACCACGATCATCCGGCGATTGCCGCAGGCCTTGACCTTCAGGCCGGCGGGAAGGCGCGTCGCGTCGTCGCCGCAGGCCTCGTCCAGCTGGCTCTGGCGCAGGTTGCGGGCGCCCGCCAGGTTGGCGCCGGCCAGGATCGCGCCGTCCAGGCTCGCGCCCCGGAAATCGGCCCGGTCGAAGGTCGCGCCGGTCAGCATGGCGCGGTCCAGATCGGCGCCCCGGAAAGAGGCGCGGTCGAAACGTCCGGCGATCAGCATGGCGCCGGTCAGCTCCGCGTCGGCGAAGTCGGCGTCGCGGCCATCGACCCTCATCAGCTTTGCGCCGACAAGCTCGGCGCCGGTGAACCGGGCGTTCGAGAGCTTTGCGGAGGTCAGGTTGACGCCGGGCATCTCCGCGCCGCGGGCGCTGACATTGGTGAAGTTCGCGCGAATGAAGCTGACGCCGGGCGCCTCGACTCCATCGAGCGAGGCGTTGGTGAAGTCCGCCGCCGTGAAGTCGCTGCCGATGATCTCTGCGCCGCGAAGATCGGCGTTGGTCAGCCGCGCGGCCTGAAAGCTGGAGTGCAGGAAGGTCGCGCCGCGCAGATCGGCGTTGGCAAGGGAGGCGCCGACGAAACTGGCGCCCGAGAACCGGGCGTTGGTCAGGCGGCGGCCAGACAGGTCGCACCGGGCGCAGGCGCCGCCGAAAGAGACCAGCCGGGCGATGTCCTTCTCCCCGATCATCGCCCTGGCCGGAGTCGCCGTGAGGGCGCCGGAGAGGATGAACAGGGACAGGGCGAGGCCAAGACGGGTCATGGGCAGGCTGGTGGCTCCAGGCGGCGAAGGCTCACTGTTTGTTTGACCCGCGCGTCTGCGGAACTCCACTTAAATCGCGGTAACCCTTTGGATTTCAGCGGCACGCCGGTATGCGAAGGCCGCGCGGCAGGCGGGTGGCCTGGTCGCCGCAGGCGCGGTCGAGCTGGCGCTGGGTGAGGCCGCCGGCGCGGTCCAGTTCGGCGCCGCTGAAGTTGACGCCCGACAGGTTGGCGCCGGCGAAGCGGGCCCCGACGAGGTAGGCGCCGACGAAGCTGGCGTTGGTCAGGTTGGCGCCGGCGAAGCTGGCCCCGCCGAACACGCCGCCATAGGCGTTGACGTCGCGCAGGTCGCCGCGGGCGAAGCTGGCGCGGTTCATCACCACGAGGCTGAGATCGGCCTGGCGCAGCCGCGCGCCCGACAGGTTCTGGCCGGTCTTCTCCAGCCCCGACAGATCGGCCTGGAACAGGTTGCAACCCGGGCAGCTTGCGCCGGCCTTCACCCGCGCGATCTGTCCGGCGTTCTGGGCCGCCGCCGGCGAGGCAGCGAGCAGGGCGGCGAGCGCGAGGAGGGCGAAACGGGTCATGGCGGCGCGGCTTTCCGGACGGTGGCTGCGCCCATCCTTAACGCCGCAAGCTTAAAGGCGCGTTGAGCATGGAAGCGCGGCGCCCCGCGCCGTGCGTCCTTCGACACGCCGCTTCGCGGCTGCTCAGGATGACTGCGTAAGAAGGCTATCCACCATAGTCATGCTGAGCAGCACCCGCAGGGTGCGTGTCGAAGCACGCAGCGCGGCTCAGATCTCCGGCGCCACCATCGCGACGCGCTTCTCCAGAAACCAGATGCCGATCGGCAGGTAGACGATGGCGAGGAACAGACCGAAGGCGAAGTCGCCAGCCTTCCCGTTGGCGGCTCGCGCCAGCTTTCGGCCGGTCAGGTAGGTGAGTGCAAAGTACGAGATGGCGCCTGAAATGGCGATGAGCGCCTCAAGCGGCTCGGGAGGCTTCCAGGCAAAAGGCAGGGCGAAAATCTGGATCAGGAGAACGGCGCCGACCACCCCGAAGAGCCAGCGTGACGCTTGACCGGAAGGCTCTCCCAACTTCCGGGCCGCCGCCTCGTGAAGCGCGAACGTCCAGGCGATGAGAAAGAGAAGCCAACCCCAGATGACGGCGTAAAATCCGAAGCCACTGGCGAGGATGCTGGCCGGCAATGACGCCAGTCCGACAAGGCTGATCACGATGGCTGGGGTCCGCAAAATCAGCCCAAGCGTCACCGCCCTCTAACCCTCCCCCTGTGATCCGCAGGCGCCGCACACCCCGCCGATCACCGCGAGGTCGCCGCAGGCGGGGCAGACGCCGGCGGCGCGCTGGATCAGTTCGCCGTCAGCTTCCGCCTTGCGGCCCCCGAACGGCAGGAAGACCAGGTTGTCGGGCGCCGCGCCGCGGGCGAAGCCCTTGGAGATAAACCGCGAGGCGGGCTGCGGCTCAACCTCGTGCACGATCATCGGCGCGCCGTCGTCGTCGGCCTTGCCACGGCCGAGGCCATCGGCGTTCAGCTCGCCCGGGTCGGCGTTGGCCAGGTCGCCACGACCCAGGTAGCTGACCCCAAGCTCGCGGAACACATAGTCGAGGATCGAGGTCGCCGACTTGACCGAGTCGTTGCCCGTCACCGGCCCGGCCGGCTCGAAACGCGTGAACACGAAGGCGTCGACGAACTCCTCGAGTGGCACGCCGTACTGCAGCCCGATCGAGATCGAGACCGCGAAGTTGTTCATCAGGCTGCGGAAGGCGGCGCCTTCCTTGTGCATGTCGATGAAGATCTCGCCCAGCTCGCCGTCGTCGTACTCGCCGGTGTGCAGATAGACCTTGTGGCCGCCGACGGCCGCCTTCTGGATGTAGCCCTTGCGGCGATCAGGCAGCTTTCGGCGGCTGCGCTCGACCTCGACGATCTTCTCGACCACCCGCTCGGTGATGGTCGGTTCGACGCGCGGCGCCCTGGGCGCCTCCGGTTCGGGCAGGGCCAGGGTGAAGGCGACGGGCGCAGCGTCGCGCACGATGCGGAAGGCGCCGATCCCGGCGCGGACGGCCGCGTCCTGCACGGCCAGGGCGTTAGCCGGCGTCGCTATGAAGGGCAGGGTCAGGTCGGTGAGGGCGGGCAGATCGCAGACGGCCTCGACCGCCGCCGTCATCGCCAGCCGCGCGTCCAGGTCCGGAACGGCGAACACCGCGCGGCCGGCCTCGTCCAGGCCCGGGCAGCCGGTCAGGTCGCCGCTGCCCAGCGCGTACTGCTCGGCGGCGCGGACGTCGGCGCGGGTGAACCCGGCGAAGGCCAGGGTGTCGAACGCCCCGCCCGTGGCCGCTTCCGCCGAGGCCCCGAGCACATCGGCGACGAAGCCGACGCCGATGACGGCGGGGGCGAAGGCTTCCGACAGCCTGGCGGCGAACGGCAGCTGCCCCTCGGCGGCCTCGATCTCGTACTGGGTGAAGCCGCAGTGCTGCAGTTCGGCGTGGCCTACGCCCGGGGCGTCCTCGAGCGTGCCGTGGCCGAGCGCATGGACGCGGGCGGCGTCGAGGTCCGCGCCCAGCGCGGTCAGGCCGTCCAGCACGGCGGCGGGCAGCACGCGGATCACAGCGCCGTCGGCCGTCTCGGCCACGGTGGTCAGGGCGGGGAGGGGCGCGGTCCCCAGGCTCGGGCCGCCGAGCCGCAGCGCCAGTTCGGCGTCCTCGACCGGCATGATCGACAGCGCCGGAAGCGCTGGGGCGGCGGCGTCCAGTTCTCGGGCCGTCTCGACGGCGGCCGCCCAAAGGGCGCGCACAGCGTCGCGGGCCTGCGGTGAGCCGAAGGCCAGCCCCTGGCTCATCAGCCGCTCGGCGACGCCAGCCAGGGTCAGGACTGGAACGGCGCCGGCGTCGGCGCCCTGGATCTTCAGAGCCAGGCCGACGATCCGGACCGCCTGGGCCAGGTCCTCGGCATCGTCGGCCAGGGCGCGGACGTCGAGCGCGGCGCGCGGGCCGGCCATGGCGTCGCGCAGCCGTCTTGCGGTGTCGAGGTCGCGCGCCAGGGTGAGGGCGCCGGTGCGCCAGCCGGCGGTCGCCTGCTCGGCGCCCAGCACGGCCGGATCGGCGGCGGCGACAAGACCGGGGACCGGCGGCAGCTGCAGCCAGACGGGATCGGGCGCGTCGCCGGACAGGCCCAGCGCGATGGCGTCGGCGATGGCGGCGTCGCCGGCCCCGGCGGCGCGGGCGGCGAGGGCGGCGCGGGCCAGGGCGGGGTTGCCGGACGGGTCGGCGCAGGCGGCGGCGTCGCCCTCGCAGCGGCGGACGGCGTCGGCCACGGCGTGCAGGCGCTCGCCCACGAAGCCGGCGGCCCGCATGGCCAGGGACTGCGCCTCCGTCTCAGCGATCAGCCGGCGCACGGCGAGGGTGAAGGCCGGCGTGCCGACGACCGGAATGCCTCCGCCGCCGTCCAGCGGTCGCCCGGGTCCAAAGGCCGCGAGGCCAAGGGCGAGGAGGGTCTGCAGCTCCGCCTGGAAGGCCGAGCCGTCCGGCTTGCGGTCAAAAGCGCCCAGGGCGGCCGCCCGCTGCGCGATCGCGGCGGCGAAGCGTTCGGGGCCGCCGGCCAGCAGGCCGTCGCGCGTCGGCGGGCCGGCATCCGTGGTCGCCGTCTCGGCCCAGTCCAGCCAGGCCTCGACCCGCGCCGAGGTCCAGCCGCGGGGCGCGAGCACCCCGTGCAGCGCGTCGGCGGTCTCGACCGTCCGCAACTCGAGCTCGGGGGGCGTTCTCTTCGCCAGCCGCCTCGCAAAACGCATGGACCCGACTCTCCTGCACAGGTTCTGGCAAGGCTAGAGAGCGGGCCCGGCCCGGGCAATAGATATGGCGTGTCTGTGGTGTCGCATCCACAAGATGTTGCGGGGCGGCGCGCTGGACGCCGCGCGGGCCAGCGGCTATGGTCCGCCCGCCCTAACAGCCTTGAAATTACCGGATCAGCGCGTGCTCAAAGCGATCTTCACCTGGTGGAACGGCGCCACGATCGGCCAGAAGTTCCACATCGGACGCCGCGGCGTCTTCGTCGGCCAGGACGAACTGGGCAACAAGTACTACGAGGCGCGCGACGACAGCGACAGCTACGACGTCGGGCGCAAGCGTCGCTGGGTGATCTACAACGGCTATGCCGAGGCCTCGAAGGTGACGCCCGACTGGCACGGCTGGCTGCGCTACACCTTCGACGAGCCGCCCACGACGCACCCGCTGCCGCGCCGCGCCTGGGAGAAGGACCACCGTCCCAACCTGACCGGCACCGTCCACGCCTGGCGGCCCAAGGGCTCGATCAGCGGCGAGGGCCAGCGTGACAAGGCCACCGGCGACTACCAGGCCTGGACCCCGGAATAGGACCTGTCCATGCGGCTGAGGCTCACCCTTCTGGCCGGACTGGCGCTCGTGGCCGCCGCGGGCCTGGCCCAGGCGCGCCAGGTGACCGCGCCCGTCGTCCTGCCGCCGGCTGAGCCGGTTCCCCCGGCCGCGGAGGAGCCGCCGCCGGTGCAACCGGCTGTGGCTGCACCGGCGCCGACACCCGCGCCGATCACCGCCGAGAAGCCGGCCCAGTCGGCCGCGAAGCCCAAGGTCGTCGAGAAGCTCGCCGCGCCCAAGCCGCGCGCTCGCGGCGGCGCGGCGATCATCCAGGCCATCGACAAGGTGACCGCCGAGACCCTGAAGTTCGAAGCGCCGATCGGCCAGCCGATCCGCTACAAGACCCTGATCATCACGGTGCGCGCCTGCGAGACCACGGCAGATGACGAGGAGCAGCCCGACTCGGCGGTCTACATGACGGTCGACTCCCAGCCCCGCGCCGCGCCCGGCCGCGCCGCGCCGGCTCCGCGCCAGGTTTTCCGCGGCTGGATGTTCGCCTCCTCGCCCGGCCTCAACCCGCTGCAGCACCCGGTCTATGACGCGTGGCTGATCTCCTGCAGGGCGGCCGCGCCGGCCCCGGCGAAGCGGTAGAAGTCCGCGTCAATGAGCAGCGCCTCGTCGAGACGGCGGCGATAGACCTGACGGCTGATCTCCACCGTGCCGAACTGCGTCAGGTGCTCGGTCAGGAACTGGGTGTCCAGCAGCCGGTAGCCGCCGGCGATCAGCCGCGCGACCAGGTGCACCAGCGCCACCTTGCTAGCGTCCCGAGCCCGGCTGAACATGCTCTCGCCGAAAAAGGCCCCGCCCAGCGACACGCCGTAGAGGCCGCCGACCAGCGCGCCGTCCAGCCGCACCTCGACGCTGTGGGCCCGGCCCTGGCGATGCAGCGCCTCGTACATGCGCTGGATGGGGTGGTTGATCCAGGTCTCGGTCCGCCCGGGCACGGCCTCGGCGCAGGCCTCCAGCACCGCATGGAAGTCGGTGTCCACGGATACCGAGAAGCGGTCGCTCCGCACCGTCCGCGCCAGCCGCTTCGAGACATGGAAGCCGTCCAGCGGCACGACCCCGCGCCGCTGGGGGTCGATCAGGAAGACGCGGTCATCCTCCCGCGCGTCGGCCATCGGGAAGACGCCGCGCCTGTAGCAGGCGAGCAGCTCCTCCAGGTCGAAGACGTCATGGGCCATTGGGGGGTTCTAGCAGAGGGAGCGATGATCATTGCGGCGTCATCACGCGAAACCGTCATCGTCATCCTCGCCCTTGTGGCGAGGACCCCTGTGCCGGTTCGCAGGTGAAGGGACGATCACGCTCTCACAGTGCGGCTGAAAGCGGGGGCCTCGGGACGAGCCCGAGGATGACGGTCACCCCTGCGCCTTGATCCACTTCTCCAGCCAGTGGATGTTGTAGTCGCCCTTGCGGAGGTCTTCCTGCTGCAGCAGGTCCTGGAACAGCGGGATGGTCGTCTCCACGCCGCTGACCACCATCTCGTTCAGGCAGCGTTGGGTGCGGGCGATGCACTCGTCGCGGTCGCGGCCGTGGACGATCAG
>JBIKII010000235.1:0-3621 GCA_044361705.1 Caulobacter sp. | reverse complement strand
GCCAGCCGCCGCGCGGCTACTACTGGTACCGGGACGGCAACGACTACCTGCTGGCCGCCCTCGCCACGGGGCTGATCCTCGACGTGATCATCAACCACTAGGCCGCGGCTGCGTCGATCTTCTGGAGACCCCGGACACCCCGTCCGGGGTCTCTTGACGTTGTGGCCCCTCAGTCGTCCGCGGGCGTGGCCGGCTGGGCAGGCTGGGCAGGCTTGGCCAGGTCATCGGCCATCGAGCGGGCGATATCGTCCTCCTGGGCCTCACCCTTGCGCACGTCGCGACGGGCCGCGTAGAGGCCCTTGAGGTAGGCCTTGTCCCATTCGGTCATCCGGGCGACCGGCTCGGCGCCGACGGCGCGGTCGGCGAACAGGTTCAGGACCGTGGAGACGCCGGTGATCTCGGCTTCCGGCTCGATCTGCGCCAGACCGACCATCGCGATGTAATCGGCCAGGCTGGCGAAGCGCAGTTTACCGATCCGGGTCACGTCCATGATGATGATCACGCGGTCGAAATCGTCGCGCGTACCGCCGCGCAGTCGTCCGATGTCGCGGACTCGGATCTGATCACCCTTCTGGTAGCGTTGCCCGTCCGCCGTCGTGCGCGCGATGACGTGCCACCAGCGCACCGGCGCCTTCGAGACCGTGAAGCGGTCCAGGGCGCGACGGGAGGCGCGGATGCCGCTGTCGAACTTGGCGAAGGCCTCGGGGTAGTCCTTGACCATCCCCTTCGCCAGCTTGTCGGACTCGGCGGTGGCCAGGACGATCATGTTGGCCTTGCAGCCAGGCTCGCCGACCTCCAGCCCGACCTCGACGGCGGTCTCGGCGATCCTGTCGACCAGAAGCTGCGCGTAGTCAGCGCGCAGGCCGACCACGCCCGGGCAGATCTTGCGATCCCAGCGGCCAAGCCGGTTGTTGCCGGTCTCGTCGGCGATCGTCCCGACGAAGGCCTTGATGGCTTCCTTTTCGGGGATCGGCCGGGCGGTCACCACCAGGCTGTCGACCGTGGTGCCCTCCTCGGCGGGCGGCGCCGTGGACGCGGCGGCCGGCTGCGTCAGCAGGACGGCGCTCATCGCCGCCGCAAGCCAGATCGACATCGAATAACTCCCCCGGAGACCATGCTGGGCGCAGGCGCGCCGCCTTTGTCGCGTTAGCCGCCGCCGCGGTCGTCTACAAGTTAAGTCGGCGCAATGTGGTGACCATGCGGCCGGCAAAAAAAAGGGCCGGCGCGAAGCCGACCCTTTGATGTTTCAGAAGGCGCGCGGCGCCGATCGATCAATAGCCGTCGGGCAGGTCGTCCTCGGCCTCGATCTCCTTCTTGGAGACCTTCTTGTCCTTGACGGTCGCCTTGGCGAAGATCAGCTCGACGACCTTGTCCTCGTAGAGCGGCGCGCGCAGCTGGGCCTGGGCGTTGGGGTTGGAGCGGAAGAACTCGAACACCTGCTGCGCCTGCTGGCCGTACTGCATGGCTTCGCGCTGCATGGCCTGCATCAGCTCCTGGTCGGTGACCTGGACATTCTCGCGACGGCCGATCTCGGCCAGCACCAGGCCCAGGCGCACGCGGCGACCGGCGATGCGGCGGTATTCTTCCTGCAGCTGGTCGTCGGTCTTGTCGGCGTCTTCCGGCGGCAGGTTGCCGGCGGCCTTGTCCTGCTCGACCTGTTGCCAGATGCCGGCGAACTCGGCCTCGACCATCTTGGGCGGCAGGTCGAAGGTGTGGCCCTTGTCCAGCTCGTCGAGCAGGGCGCGCTTGAGCTTGAAGCGGGACTGGTTGTCGTAGCCCTGCTGCAGGTTCTTGCTGAGCGTTTCCTTCAGGGTCGCCAGGTCCGACAGGCCCAGGCGCTTGGCCAGCTCGTCGTCCGGCTCGGCGTCGACCGGCGCGCGGACTTCATGAACCTTCACGGCGAACTCGGCGTCCTTGCCGGCCAGCTCCTCGGATTGGTACGGGGTCGGGAAGGTCACCTTGACCACCACGTCGTCGCCCGGCTTGGCGCCGACCAGCTGGCCTTCGAAGCCCGGGATGAACTGGCCCGAGCCGAGCGTCAGCTCGAAGCCCTCGCCCTTGCCGCCCGGGAACTCGACGCCGTCGACGCTGCCGACGAAGTCGATCAGCACCTGGTCGCCGTCCTTGGCCTTCAGCGACTTGCCGGTGCGCGGCGCGAAGGTCTTGGCCTGCTTGGCCAGGTCGGCCAGGGCCTCATCGACTTCCTTGTCGCTCGGGCTGTAGACCGGGCGGGTCAGCTTGATGGCGGCCAGATCGATCGGCTCGAAGTCGGGCATCAGCTCGAGCGAAAGCTCGTAGGAGAGGTCGACGCCGCCGGCGATCACCTTCTCCATGTCGGACTCGGGCTTCAGGTCGGGCTGCGAGGCCGGACGCAGCTTGTTGTCGTCCAGCACCTTCTGGGTGGTCTCGTTGAGCGCCTGCTCGACGACCTCCTGCATCAGGGCCTTGCCGTGGACGCGCTTGACGTGGGCCGCCGGGACCTTGCCCTTGCGGAAGCCCTTGATGTTCATCTGCGGCGCGATCTCGGCGATCCGGGCGTCCAGACGCTTGGCAAGCTCGTCGGCGGGAACAGTGACGCCGTAAACGCGGCTGAGGCCTTCGCCAGACTTTTCAACGATCTGCATCGACATTCTTTGAGTCCCGGACGACCGGCCCGGGGGCCGCTTCATCCGCCTTGGAGTGGAAACGGGTAACGCGCCCTGATCAGGGCCGCGCAAAGCGGTTGCCCTTATGTCACGCGCCGCTTTGAGGGCCAAGTGCGAGTTTTGGAGCGGGCCGGGAGACCACCTTATGGCATAATGGGGCCACACTGCGCGCCAGACGGGAGTTTCCATGCTCGCCCTTCGGATCAGGATCAACGATCTGCCGCCGGTCACGGCCGGAGCGGAGCACTGGCGGCTGGTCCACGCCAACGTCGTGATCAGCCGCCGCATCGCGGGCCGGGACGATCACGACGACCTGCACATGCACCTCGGCGGACTGTCTGAGGCGCCCGGGCTTCAGGCCGAGCATCTGCGCTGGGCGCTGCCGGACCTGGCCCCGGGCGACATCGTGACCATCGAGGTGGTCGAGGCCGAGGCTGTCGACCCGCCGGCCCATCGGTTCAATGTCGACGCCCCCCTGCCGCAGATGGAGTTCACGCCCGAGGAATGGCGCGCGACCCAGAAGCGGGAGTACCTGCGCCTGAAGGCGAAGTTCGAGCCGTAGGGCTCATCGTCCGCCATCGAATGAGGGACCGGACTTGTCCTGCGAAGCCCTCCGGGCGAAGCAGGATGGTGCGGATGAGAGGACTCGAACCTCCACGCCTCGCGGCGCTGGAACCTAAATCCAGTGCGTCTACCAGTTCCGCCACATCCGCAGGTTCACGGGCGAAGTAGGCGAAGGCCGGGGTCGAGGCAAGTCACCGCGCCGCTCGCCGATACCGCTTGCGGCCCGGTCGTCATCGCCCGACCATCAGGCGACAGAATGCGGGGGAACACATGAGCCTGGAACCGACGACGCCCGAAGCCATCCTCGAGCCCGAACTGCCGATCATCGATCCGCACCACCACCTGTGGGACCGGCCGTCGCTACCGCCGGCGCGGGAGGGCGGGCATGCGTTCGAGGATGTGGTCCGGCTGA
>JBIKII010000083.1:0-12482 GCA_044361705.1 Caulobacter sp. | reverse complement strand
GGCGACATGCGGACGCTGTTCGACGGCATCCCGCTCGACAAGATGAACACCTCGATGACGATCAACGCCCCGGCCGCCTGGCTGCTGGCGATGTACGTCGCCCTGGCCGACGAGCAGGGGGCGCCGCGCTCGGCGCTGCAGGGCACGACCCAGAACGATCTGATCAAGGAGTACCTGAGCCGCGGGACCTACATCTTCCCGCCCGGGCCCAGCCTGACCCTCATCGGCGACATGATCGCCTGGTGCTATCGCGAGGTTCCCAAGTGGAACCCGATGAACGTCTGCAGCTACCACCTGCAGGAAGCCGGGGCGACGCCGGAGCAGGAGTTGGCCTTCGCGCTGGCCACGGCCATCTCGGTGCTCGACACGGTCAAGGCCGGCGGCCAGGTCCCGGACGAGGACTTCGAGATCGTCTGCTCGCGGATCAGCTTCTTCGTGAACGCGGGCGTGCGCTTCGTGACCGAGCTCTGCAAGATGCGCACGTTCACGGTGCTGTGGGACGAGATCCTCGCCGAACGCTACGGCGTGCAGGACGCCAAGGCCCGCCGCTTCCGCTACGGGGTGCAGGTCAACAGCCTGGGTCTGACCGAGCAGCAGCCGGAGAACAACCCCTATCGCATCCTGCTGGAGGCGCTGGCGGTGACGCTCTCCAAGGACGCTCGCTGCCGGGCGTTGCAGCTGCCGGCCTGGAACGAGGCGCTGGGCCTGCCGCGTCCCTGGGACCAGCAGTGGAGCCTGCGCATGCAGCAGGTGCTCGCCTATGAGACCGACCTGCTGGAATACGAGGACCTGTTCGCCGGCAGCCATGTGGTCGAGGCCAAGGTCGCCGAGCTGAAGGCCGGGGCGCTGGCCGAGCTGGCGAAGATCGACGCCAACGGCGGGGCCGCCGCCTCGATCGACTACATGAAGGGCGCGCTGGTCGGCTCCAACGCCGCCCGGGTGCGGGCCGTCGAGACCGGTGATCTGACCGTGGTCGGCGTCAACCGCTGGACCGACACCGAGGTCTCGCCCCTGTCGGCCGGCGAAGGCTCGATCGAGACCGTCGATCCGAAGCTGGAGGCCGGCGTCGTCGAGCGGCTGAAGGCCTGGCGCGCAGCCCGTGACCAGGGCGCCGCCGACGCCGCTATCGCCGACCTGAAGGCCGCCGCCCGCGAGGGCCGCAACATCATGGAGCCCTCCATCGTCGCGGCCAAGGCAGGGGTGACCACCGGCGAATGGGCCTTCGCCCTCCGCGAGGTGTTCGGCGAATACCGCGGCCCGACCGGCGTCGCCGTCGTGGTCGCCACCGGTGAGGACGCCGAGGACATCGAGGCCGTGAAGCGCGACGTCGAGCGGGTCTCGGAGGTTCTGGGCCGCACCCTGACCTACCTGATCGGCAAGCCCGGGCTGGACGGCCACTCCAACGGCGCCGAGCAGATCGCCACCCGCGCCCGCGCCGTCGGGATGGAGGTCTACTACGACGGCATCCGCTCGACCCCGGACGAGATCGTCCGCCGGGCCAGGCAGACGAAGGCGCACATCGTGGGCCTGTCGATCCTCAGCGGCTCGCACCTGGACCTGGTGCAGGAGGTCGTCCGCGTCATGCGCGCCGAGGGCCTGGGCGACATCCCGGTCGTGGTCGGCGGCATCATCCCGCCCGACGACGCCCTGGTGCTGAAGCAGATGGGCGTGCGCCGCATCTACACCCCCAAGGACTTCAAGCTCACCCAGATCATGGCCGACGTGGTCAAGGTGGTGGAGGAATCGGCGACGGCGGACGCATAAATGTGTCGTAGCGGCGCCCCCAATCCCGGCGCAGAAAGGGGTGGCCAGCCGCGACGCGGCGCCTTAGGGAGGCGCCCCGCGTTAAGGAACTCTCCGATGTCCGACAGTCAGACCTACAGGATCGACCCCGCCGAAGGGCCTTCCGCCAGCGGCCTGTTCTCGGGCATCGACGGCCTGGCCCGCGCGGCCGGCGCCCTGTTCCTCGGCTCATTCCTGCTCGGCATGACCATCGTCCTGATCGCCGCCGCCTGAGGGGCTAGCCCTTCCGCCCCACCCGCCAGGCCGCGACCAGGCCCAGCAGCGCCAACGGGATCACCGCGCCGAACAGCTTGAGCCCCGCGGCCGGGCCGGTGACCGGGTCGACACCCTCGGCGAGGCCCAGCAGCCCCGCCAGCGCGCTGGCCCCCGCCGCGCCGACCGCGCCGCCGATCATCTGGGCCGTGGGCACGGCCGAAGAGCCCAGCGGTCGCTCGGCCTCCGACAGGCCGCCTATGATCGCCTTGGACAGGAAGGCCCAGGCGAAGCCGAAGCCCAGGCCGGCGAGCGTCAGGGCCGCGACCGTCACCCAGACCCCGCCATAGGGCAGTGACCAGGCGCCCAGGGCCAGGCCCGCGACCACGCAGACCGCGCCGAGCCGGATCATGAAGCCGTCGCGGTTCTGCACCCCCGCCACCAGCATCGCTGTCACCGTCCAGCCGGCGGCGATGGCCGAGATCACATAGCCGGCCACCAGCGGCGAGGCGCCCTGCAGCCCCTGCAGGAAGGCAGGGCCATAGACGGAGAAGCCGATGGTCGCCGCCTCCAGCGCGAAGATGGTGAAGTAGCCGGCCCCGACCAGCGAGGTCAGGTCGCCCGCCGAGCGCGGCAGCAGCACGCCGCCCGCCCGGCGGTCCAGCCACAGCAGCAGCGCCATCCCGCCCAGACCGCCGACGCCGAGCGCGGCGTCGACCAGGGCCGTCCCCGTCGTGCCGGCCGCCGCGATCAGGGTCACGCCGACGATCAGCGCCCCCAGCTGCGGCAGCGGGATGCGCGGGCGGGGCTCGTCCCGCTGTACGCTGGCAGGCACCAGGGCGAAGGTGGCGGCGATGAACAGCAGGCTCTGGATGGCGAAGAACCAGAAGGCGCCGCGCCACCAGTCCAGCTCGGCGAAGACGCCGCCGATCAGCGGGCCCAGCAGCGTCGCCACGCCCCAGACTCCCGCCAGTCCGGCCAGCACCCGCACCCACAGCCGCTGGGGGAACATGCCGTTCATGGCCACGTAGCAGAGCGCGGCGATGGCGCCGGCGCCCAGGCCCTGCAGCAGCCGGCCCGCCACGAAGATGAGAAAGTCCGGCGCCAGGGCGCTGACGACGCAGCCGGCCGCATAGGCGACGCCGCCCACGGCGATAGACGGACGCAGGCCCAGCTCCATCGACAGCCGTCCCGAGCAGACCCCGGCCACGATGGCCCCGAGCAGGAAGGCGGCCACCGACCAGCCGAAGAACTGGAAGCCGCCGATCTCGCCGGCGATAGTCGGGGTCAGGGTGATGGTGACCAGCGCGTCGGCGGCGTTCAGCCACATGCCCAGGCACAGGAAGGCGAACCGCGAGATCAGCGCGGGCTTCATCAGTTCCCGCCAGCCGGTGGCGGTGTCTGCGTCGGAGGCCATCTGCGCTAGATGAACACTTTGACGCGCGGCGCCAAGATGGCGCTTTTCCCTTGTTTTCTTGGGGTTTCCCGGTGTGGTGGACGGGCTCGGCGCCTTTGGTCCAAGCTATGGCCAATCAGAACAAGGAAACCCGCCATGGCCCTCGTCCCCTTCGCCGACATCGACGCCCTGCCGCCCAAGGCGAAGGACTACTGGGACAAGCTGACCGCCAAGCTGAACATCTTCCGCATGCTGGCCAACGCCGACACGATGATGGAGCCGGCGCTGCGGTTCGGCGGGGCGATCCTGAGCAAGCAGCAGCTGGGCGCCGACCTGCGGGAGCTGGTCATCCTGCTGGTGGCCGAGCTCGAGGGCGGCGAGTACGAGTGGAACCAGCACGTGCCGATCGGGCTGCGCTGCGGCAACACCCAGGCCCAGATCGACGCCCTGGCCGCCCGCCGCTTCGACGATCCTGCCTTCAACGCGAAGGAGAAGGCGCTGGTCGCCTTCGCGAAGGAAGTGATCGAGGACGTGAAGGCCAGCGAGGCGTCCCTGGCCGAGGCCCAGAAGCACTTCAGCCCCAAGGAGATCGTCGAGATCATCCTGACCTGCGGCTTCTACATGACCATGGCCCGGCTGACCGAAACCACCCGCACCGATATCGACCCGCCGGCCGGCGGGCGGATCGTCGAGGCGCTCAACAAGCAGGGCTGACAACGCCGCCCCCAGGTGGTTAACGGCGGCCATCATCCTGACGCAGCCTCGCGTCAGGATCTTCAACGACGATCATGGCCGGCTACCACGCACCCGATCCCGCAAAGCCGCACATCCAGCGGCGCGCCCACAAACAGACCCTGACCGCCCGGGTGGTCGGGTTCGTGCTGATGTGGAGCATCATCGGCCTCGTCGTCCTGGCCGCCGAGCGCGCCCTTCCGAGCGAGCACGTTCCCTGGAAGCCGTTGGCGCTCATCGATCCGCTCGGGGCCGCGACCAAGGTGAAGGCCGCCCGCACCGGCGAGGATCCCGCCGCCTGCCGTGAGGTGCTGCAGCAGGGCGGTGTCGAGTTCGCGGAGGTCGCGCCCCGGACCAGCGGCTTCTGCGACATCCACGACGCGGTGAACATGGAAGCCGGCCTGGCGCCCCTCTCCCCGCGCGGGGCGCCGATGACCTGCAAGCAGGCGCTGGCGGTCAGCATCTGGGAGCGTCAGGTCGTCCAGCAGGCCGCGTTCGACGCGTTCGGCCAGGCGGTCGTGCGCATCGACCACTACGGCACCTACGCCTGTCGGCGGATCTACGGTCAGGACGAGGGCGCGGTGAGCCAGCACGCCACCGCCAACGCGCTCGACGTGGCCGGCTTCCGGCTGGCCGACGGGACAGTCATTTCCGTCCAGCAGGACTGGAGCGACACGGGGCCGAAGGGCCGGTTCCTGCGTACGGTGCGCGACGGCGCCTGCAAGGTGTTCCTGACCACGCTGAGCCCGGACTACAACGCCCAGCACCACGATCACTTCCACCTCGACATGGGCGGCTGGGCGAAATGCGCGTAAGGTTTGCCTTCCCCTAGGGACGCCGCGAGACCCTTGCACCAACAACAGGGGGGGAACGATCCATGGCCGACTTCAGCGCCTTCGCGGGACGACCGGTTCCGGACTGGTACGCAGAACCGCAGCTCGGGATTTTCATCCACTGGGGGATGGCCTCGGTCCCGGCGTTCGCCCCGGCCGGCGTGTCGATCAGCGACCTGTTCGTCAGTGACTACGACAACGCCTTCGTGCTGGGTCCGTATGCGGAGTGGTACGACAACGCCCTGCGCGACCCGACCAGCCCGACCGCCGCCTATCACCGCCAGCACTGGGGCGACGCGCCCTACGCCGACTTCCGCGAGCCGTTCGAAAAGGCGGCCGAGGCCTTCGACGCCGACGCCTGGGCCGACCTGTTCCAGAAGGCCGGCGCGAAGTACGTGGTGTTCGTCACCAAGCACCACGACGGCTTCTGCCTGTGGCCGACGGATGTGCCGAACCCGCACCGGCCCGGCTGGAATTCGAAGCGGGACTTCGTCGGCGAACTGGGCGAGGCGGTCCGCGCCCGGGGGATGCGCTACGGTCTCTACTACTCGGGCGGCCTGGACTGGACCTTCCGGCCGAGCCTGATCCGCAACATGGGCGAGATGTTCGCCTGCGTGCCGACCGACGACGCCTACCGGGCCTATGCCCTCGCCCAGGCCCGGGAACTGATCGACCGCTACAAGCCCTCGGTGCTTTGGAACGACATCGCCTGGCCCAACGTCGAGGACCTGCCCGGCCTGTTCGAGCACTACTACAGCGTTGTCCCCGACGGGGTGATCAACGACCGCTGGATGGCGTCCGCCCCGCTGTTCGAAAGCCTGCGCGATCCGACCGCGCGCGATCGCTTCAACGCCATGGTGAAGGCGCGCATCGCCAAGGTCGGGGTCCATGGCGGCAGCACCTCGACGCCGCCTCACTGTGACTTCCGCACGGTCGAATACACCACCGGCGAGCATATGGTGGGCAAGGGCAAGTGGGAGTCGACACGGGGCCTTGGCCTGGCCTTCGGCTACAACGCCGCCGAGGCGACTGACGACTACATGACCGGCGACCAGCTGCTGGACCTCTATCGCGAGGTGACAGCCGGCGGCGGCAACCTGCTGATCAACGTCGGCCCCAGGGCGGACGCGTCGATTCCGGAGGTTCAGCAGCGCCCGTTGCTCGAGATCGGGCGGGCGCTGGCTTGACGCCACGTCGCCCTGCGGTCACGGTGCGCGCCAATCAAACAAGCGTTTAAAGGGAGGCGCGCGAATGTCGGCTGCTCAAGGAACCCTCTTCGATCTGACCGGCAAGGTCGCGATCATCACCGGCAGCTCGCGCGGCATCGGCAAGGCCATCGCCGAACGTATGGCCCAGCACGGCGCCAAGGTGGTGATCTCCTCCCGCAAGGCCGGCCCCTGCGAGGAAGTCGCCGCCGCGATCAACGCCGCCGAGGGCGAGGGCACGGCCATCGCCGTCCCGGCCAACATCTCCTCCAAGGAAGACCTGCAGCGCGTCGTCGACGAGACCCGCAAGGCGTTCGGCAAGGTCGACATCGTCGTCTGCAACGCCGCCTCGAACCCCTACTACGGCCCGATGGCCGGCATCGCCGACGACCAGTTCCGCAAGATCCTCGACAACAACATCGTCTCCAACCACTGGCTCATCAACATGGTGATCCCGGAGATGATCGAGCGGCAGGACGGGGCGGTGATCATCGTCAGCTCGATCGGCGGCCTGCGCGGCTCGCCCGTCATCGGCGCCTACAACATCTCCAAGGCCGCCGACTTCCAGCTGGCCCGGAACCTGGCCCACGAGTACGGCCGCCACGGCATCCGCGTGAACTGCATCGCGCCGGGCCTGATCAAGACCGACTTCGCCAAGGCCCTGTGGGACAATCCCGAGACCCTGAAGCGCTCGACCGAGACCGTGCCGCTGCGTCGCATCGGCGAGCCGGACGAGATCGCCGGCGCGGCGGTGTTCCTCGCCTCGGCGGCCGGCACCTTCATGACCGGCCAGGCCGTGGTCGTCGACGGCGGCGCTACGATCTAGCGGCTCGCGCCGCGGCGAGGCGCTCGATTCCGACATCCAGCGTCTCGTCCCGCTTGGCGAAACACAGGCGGATGAGGTTGGTCGGCGCGTCCTGCTCGTAGAAGGCCGAGACCGGGATAGCTGCGACGCCATGGTCCTTCACGGCCCGCAGGCAGAAGGCGCGGTCGTCCTCGTCGATGCCGGACGCGGCAAGGTCGACCAGCAGGAAGTAGCTGCCGCTCGCGGGCAGGACCTTGAAGCCGGCGGCCTCCAGCCCGCGGGCCATCCGGTCACGCGAACGCTGCAGATCGGCGGGCATCGCCTCGAACCAGTCATCGCAGTTGCGCAGCCCCCAGGCGTAGGCCGCCTGGAGGTTCGGCGCGGTGGTGAAGGTCAGGAACTGGTGCGCCCCGGCCAACGCCTTCGTCAGGACGGGCGCCGCGCAGAGGAAGCCGACCTTCCAGCCGGTCAGGGCGAACATCTTGCCCGCGGAACCGATCTTCACGGTCCGCTCCCGCATGCCGGGGAAGCTCATCATCGACCGGAAACGGCGACCGTCGAACACGATCTGCTCCCAGACCTCATCACAGACGGCGATGGCGTCATGGCGCACGCAGTACTCCGCCAGCAGCGCCAGATCCTCGTCGCTGAAGACGACGGCGGCGGGGTTGGCCGGGTTGTTCAGCACCACGACGCGGGTCCTGGCGGTGAACACGCCGTCGAGCATCTCGCGCGTGATCCGGAAGTGCGGCGGATCCAGCCGCGCCAGCCTGGGCGTGCCGCCGGCGCGGCGCACCATCGGCAGGTAGGAGTCGTACAACGGCTGGAACAGCACCACCTCATCGCCCGGCGAGATCAGACTCAGGAACGCCGCCGCCAGCGCCTCCGTCGCGCCCGACGTGATGGTGATCTCGTCCGCCGTCAGGTCCAGGTCCTGCCATTTCGCGTAGTGGTCGACCACGGCCTGGCGCAGCTCGGGCAGGCCCTTCATCGGCGGGTACTGGTTGTAGCCCTCGACCGACTCCAGCGCGGCGCGCCGGCGCAGGGCCTCGGGGCCGGGCTCCTCGGGAAAACCCTGGCCCAGATTGATCGCCCCGGTCTCGCGGGCGAGACCGCTCATGACCTCGAAGATCGTCATCGGCATGTCGGCATAGACGGGGTGAACCAAGGCGCTGGCCTCCTTGCGCGAAACGGACGCGCTTCGCACACTCATGCCATGCGCATCGTCGATTTCGAACCCCGCCACGCCACCGCCTGGAAGGCCTTGAACGAAGCCTGGATCAGCCGGCACTTCAGCCTTGAGCCGGCCGACGAGGAGGTGCTGGGCGATCCGGTCGGCAAGGTGCTGGCGACCGGCGGCCACATCTTCATCGCCGAGAACGACGCAGGCGAGCCGATCGGCTGCGTGGGCCTGAAGGCCATGGACGACGGCGGGTTCGAGGTGGTGAAGATGACCGTCGCCGAGGCGGCCCGCGGAACGGGCCTTGGACGAAGTCTGATGCAGGCCTGTATCGACCGGGCCAGGTCGCTGGGCAGTCCGCGCCTGTATCTCGAGACCAACGCCGCCCTGGGACCAGCGCTGGGTCTCTACCGGGCCGCGGGGTTCACGGACATTCCGCCACGCGATTCGCTCTACAGCCGCTGCGACCTCTGGATGGAGCTGGCCCTGACGCCGGAGTAGGGGGGCGTCCGACCGTTGCCGCCGTCCCCCGGGCGCGACCAAATCGTCGCCGGACCACCGGTCCGGGGGTTGCATTGCGGCGGAATCTTCGGTTTTAAGCGGCCTTCTCCGACTTGCTGAAAGACTCTATGAAAGACCCGTTGCGCACGGGCTTTGCTGAACGCCAGAAGGCGGCGGCCGAAGCCAAGAAGGCCCTGCTGGCCAAGTTCAAACCCAAGCCCACCATCACCGCCTCGACCTTCGTTTCCCGCGAAGAGCGGCTTGCCGCCGAGCGCGAAGCGGTGCGTCTCGCGCGCGAGCAGGCCAGGGAAGAGGCGCGGCTGGCGGCCGAGGCCAAGGCCGAGGCTGACCGTATCGCGGCCGCCAAGGCCGCCGAGGAGGCGCGCCTCGCCCTGCTCAACAACGAGGAAGCCCAGCTCGCCCTCAAGCGTGAAGAGCGCAAGGCCCGCAAGGCTGAAGCGAAGGCCGAGGCCCGCGCCAAGCGGGAAGCCAAGCGCCGCTGACCCCATCGACGCGGCGATGCTGTTCCGGGCCATCGAGACGGCGCTCGAGATGGCCGGAGCGGCGGAGTCGGGGTAGGCCTCGCCCATGACCGCGCCCGCCGACGCCATCCGCGCCCGCCGCAAGCTGACCAACAGGCTGATCGCCGCCCATGACGCGGCGCGCCTGCGGCCGTTCCTGTACGCCGACGCGACCATGGTCACCGGCGACGGCAGCCTGATCGTCGGCGCCCAGGCCATCGTCCAGGCCTTCGCCGGCCAGTTCGCCGACCCGGACTTCGTCCACTACGTCCGGGCCCCGGGCGAGGTGGCGCTGGACCAGGCCAGCGCGCGGGCCGCCGAGTCCGGCCGCTGGACCGCGCTGTGGCGCGGGGCCGGCGGCGAGACCACGATGGCCGGGACCTATCTCGCCGTCTGGCGGAAGGTCTCCGGCCAGTGGGTGATCGAGAGCGAGCTCTACGTCACCCTGCAGCAGTCGCCCTAGAGCCTGATGGGTTCAGATGGATTCATCTGAACCCATCAGGCTCTAGACTTTTGATTCTAGAGCACGATTCAACGGTCGGACGGTTCCGTCTGACCGCATCGTGCTCTAGGGGCGCGGCTTGCCCTTGAAGGGCTTCTTCGGACCGCCGGGGCCGGCGGGCTTGAAGGGCTTTGAGCCGCCGCGGCCGTCGGCCGCCTTGGGGCCCTTGAAGCCGCCGCCCTTGAACTCACCGCCGCCCTTGAACTCACCGCCGGGCTTGAAGGCGCCGCCGGTCGCGCGGGGCTTGCGGAAGGGCTTCTCGGGGGCCGGAGCGGCGGGGTTGTAGGGCACCGACTCGCGGGCGCCGGAGTCGCGCGGGGCGCGGGCCGGGGCGCCGGCGGGACGGGGATCGTCACGGGGCGGACGCGGCTTCCACTCGGGCTTTTCAGCATAGGCGGGCTTGTCGGCGCGGGCGGCGGGGGCCGGACGCTCGGTGCGCGGCGCGGACCGCTCGGGCTTGTCCTTCCAGGCCGGACGCGCGGCGCCCTCGGCGCGCGGAGCGGACGGACGCTCGGTGCGGGCCGGCTTGTCCTTCCAGTCGGGACGGGCGGGACGGTCGGCGCCGAAATCGGCGCGCGGCGCCTTGTCCTTCCAGGCCGGACGCTCGGTGCGCTGCGGACGGTCACCGCGATCAGGACGCTCGGTCCGCTCGGCGCGGTCGCCATAGCCGGCGGCGCGCGGCTTGCGCGGCGCGAAGTCCTTGGAGGTCGGCGCCGTGCTCGGCTCGACCCGCACGTCCTTGTCCGGATGGGCGAGGACCTGCTCCATGAACTTGCCGGCCATCTCCTCGGAGATCTGGAACTTGGTCTCGTTGTCGAAGATGCGGATCTGGCCGATGTCCTTCTTGGTCACCACGCCCAGACGGCAGATCAGCGGCAGCAGCCACTTGGGGTCGGCGTTCTTGGCGCGGCCGATCGACAGCTTGAACCAGGTGGCGTCGGCGAACTCGGTGTGGTCGCGCGGGCCGCGATCCTCGAACGAGTTGGCCAGACCGCCGCGGTCGCTGTCGCTGTCGCGCGCGATGCGCGGCTTTGCGCCGTGCTCCTTGAACGGACCGCCGTCGTAGAGGTCTTCCGGCTCCGGCAGACGGGCGCGGTACATGCGCAGCAGGGCCACGGCGATGGCCTCGGCCGGGCTCTGGTCCATCAGGATGCGGGCGAGGCCGAGGTCCTCTTCGGTCGCGGCTTCCGTCAGCGTCGGGTCTTCCAGCATGCGGCGCTGGTCGCCGGCGCGGATCTCGTCGGCGCTGGGCGGGCCGACCCATTCGGCCTCGATGCTGGCCGAGGCCAGCAGCGACTCGGCCTTGCGGCGGCGGGTGTAGGGGACGAGCAGCACCGAGGTGCCCTTCTTGCCCGCGCGGCCGGTGCGGCCCGAGCGGTGCAGCAGGGTGGCCTTGTTGACCGGCAGGTCGGCGTGGATGACCAGCGCCAGGTCCGGCAGGTCGAGGCCGCGGGCGGCGACGTCGGTGGCGACGCAGACGCGGGCCCGGCGGTCGCGCAGGGACTGCAGCGCGTCGTTGCGCTCGCGCTGGCCCATCTCGCCCGACAGGCCGACGACCTCGAAACCACGCTCGCGCAGGCTGGCGTACAGGTGGCGCACCGCGTCGCGGGTCGAGCAGAACACCAGCGCGCCGCCGGCGTGATAGTGGCGCAGAACGTTGACGACGGCGTGCTCGATCTCGTTGGGGGCCACGCGGATGGCCTTGTACTCGATGTCGCCGTGCGGCTCGTTGCGGGTGGTGGTGTCGATGCGCACCGCGTCGCGCTGATAGGTCTGGGCCAGGCGCGCGATGTCCTTGGCGATGGTCGCCGAGAACAGCAGGGTGCGGCGCTCGGCCGGGGTGGTCTCGAGGATGAACTCCAGGTCCTCGCGGAAGCCCAGGTCCAGCATCTCGTCGGCCTCGTCGAGCACCGCGACCTTCAGGGCCGAGACGTCGAGATAGCCGCGCTCCAGGTGGTCGCGCAGGCGGCCGGGGGTGCCGACCACGATGTGGCAGCCGTTGGCCAGCAGGCGCTGCTCGCGCCGGGCGTCCATGCCGCCGACGCAGGTGACGATGCGGCCGCCGGCGTCCTTGTAGAGCCATTCCAGCTCGCGGCTGACCTGCAGGGCCAGCTCGCGGGTCGGGGCGATGATCAGCGCCATGGGGGCGCCGCTGACGCCGCCCAGGTATTCTTCCTCGCCCAGCAGGGTCGTGGCCATGGCCACGCCGAAGGCGACGGTCTTGCCCGAGCCGGTCTGGGCCGAGACCAGCAGGTCGCGGTCGACCGCGTCCTCCTGGAGCACGGCGAGTTGCACGGGGGTCGGGTCGGCATAGCCTTGCGCGGCAAGGGCCCGCTCGATGGCGGGATTGAGAGGCGGAAACGCCATTTTTGGATAGTTCCTGACAGGGGCGAAAACGCGTTCGGCGCCCGGTCTGCTCGCGTTGGCGAGGGCGTGTATCAGCGCTTCTGAGGTAGTGGAGGCGCGCCTATACAGGCAAACCTGTGGAAAAGCCAGCGTTGCGGCCGATGGGTCGCGAGCAGCGGGCACGGCTCCGCATCCTCCTGCGGCTTGACCCGGGAAGTTGGGGAGGGGGCGGAGCGCCGGGCCTCCGCCCGGCATAGGGGTAGTGTTGTACCGTTTCGACGAAGGTCAGCGCTCCGCGTGGCCGTTCTCCCGCAGGCCCGGGACGCGCAGGGCTGTTCACCCTTTCATCCCGGACTCTCCCCGCCCGGCCTCTCCGGACGGCTCGAACTGCTGCCCACGAACGGGCAGGCGCGCACACCAGCGCACGCCTGGAACGGAGGCTTACGTCACCTCCGCCTGGTCCCGC
>JBIKII010000335.1:0-12539 GCA_044361705.1 Caulobacter sp. | reverse complement strand
AGGCTGGATTTCAAGGACGCCATGAAACTGGCGCGAACAATTAATTTGAAGGACAATGACTCATGACCAAAATCAAAATCAATAACCAAGGTGGCAAGGGTGTTCCGCGCCCATCCATCCGGCAGTACGACCACGACAAGGTTACCGCCCATATTTGCACCGAACTCCAAAAAGGACGCTCGCTTGCTGATATCTGCTCCAAAGACGAAGACATGCCAACTCCCGCTGGTTTCCTCAAGTGGGTGGAGACTGAGCCGGAAGTTAGTAAACACTACGCACGCGCAAGGGAAATCGGTTACCTCAAGCTGGCCGACGAGATCATCGCGCTGTCGGACAAGACTTACGAGTGGGTGACCATCCAAGAGCTGGACCCTGACGGTAAGCCGGTGTTTGACGAGGCTGGTGAGCCGCTGCTCAAGACGGTGCTGATGCCCCTGAACAACGACGTCATCGCCCACAAGCGGGTCCAGATCGATACCCGCAAGTGGATGCTCAGCAAGATGCTGCCGAAGATCTATGGCGACAAGCTGACCCAAGAGCACACTGGAGCCAACGGTGGCCCGATTGCTATGGCCGCAGTTGACCTCAAGAACCTGAGCGACGAGGAGCTAGAGAACATGAACCGCCTGCTGACCAAGGCGGGTCGCACAACGTGAATGCACCGCTGAGTCCAGCGGTCATGCTTGACTTCATCAAGCGTGAGCAGGAGCGCCGCTCGGCGTCGGGTTCGCTGTACGAGTTCGTCAAGCAGAGCTGGCACGTGGTAGAGCCGGGCATCCCGTTCATTGAGAGCTGGCATATCAAGGCGATATGTGAGCACCTTGAGGCCGTCAGCTCTGGAGATATCCACAGGTTACTCATCAACATTCCTCCACGGCATAGCAAGTCAACCATCGTCTCGGTCATGTGGCCTGCGTGGGAATGGCTCACTGATCCTGCTCAGAAGTTTCTGTGTGCTTCGTACTCTGGCAACCTTAGTACCCGCGACAACCTAAAGACACGGCGGCTGCTGCAATCGAACTGGTACCAGCAGCGCTGGGGTTACATGTTCGCCTTTGCCGGTGACCAGAACGCCAAGCAGCGCTTTGAGAACGACAAGACAGGCTACAGGCTGGCTACCTCAGTTGGTGGCACGGCAACGGGTGAGGGCGGCTCCCGCCTTATCCTTGACGATCCCCATGGTGCTCAGGCAGCGCAGTCCGAGGTCATGCGGGAGTCTGACCTTGAGTGGTTCGACATGGTGTGGTCGACTCGGCTCAACAATCCTAAGACGGACGCCATGGTTACCGTTATGCAAAGATTGCATGAGCGGGACATCAGCGGCCACATCATTGACGACATCAAGGGTTGGGAGCACATTTGCATACCCGCCGAGTACGACGGCAAGGTGCGCAAGACCAAGCTCGGGGCGTACGACCCCCGCAAGAAGAAGGGCGAGCTGATCTGCCCTGAACGGTTTGGCCCAGCCGAGATCACAACGCTCAAGCAACTGCTCGGCACGTACGGGACCGCCGGTCAGTTGCAGCAGGACCCGACCCCGAGCGAGGGCGGGATACTCAAGACCCAGCACTTCAAGCTCTGGCCGTCCAAGTCAGGGTTGCCGCCGTTTGAGTACATCCTGCAATCGTATGACTGCGCGTTCACCGAGAAGACCACGGGTGACCCGACTGCCTGCTCGGTCTGGGCGATGTTTACGCACAAGGGCGAGCGCAACGCCATGCTGATTGACGCATGGGACGAGCACCTGAGCTACCCTGACCTGAGAGCCAAGGCAATCAAGGACTGGACGACTGAGTACGGGGGCATGACCAAGGACTCGCCGTACTCACGAGCCAGACGCCCTGACCGGATATTGGTCGAGGCCAAGGCAAGTGGTCAGTCATTACTTCAGGACTTGCGCTTGGCGAAGGTGCCTGCCGTGGGATATAATCCGGGACAAGCGGACAAGGTATCACGGGCGCACCAAGCTGCGCCGACCTTGGAGCTGGGTATGCTGTGGGTGCCGGAGTCCGGCAAGAACCCCGGCCAACCCGTGAGCTGGGCGGCATCTTTCCTCAAACAACTGGGCAAGTTCCCAGTAGCGGAGCACGATGATTATGTTGACACGTTTACGCAAGCTATCATTTTTCTCAAAAATGATGGATGGTTTGAGTTACCTCAAGCAAAAGATATCGACGAAGTTCGCATCTCTAACAAACCGAGGATAAATCCATATGCAGCCTAAAAAACCAGTCTGGGATAAAGCACGGCCCAAGGATCTGGGCGAGAGCAAGCCCCTATCGTCTAAGCTCAAGTCATCGGCCAAAGCTATGGCAAAGAGCGCAGGCCGTCCTTACCCAAACCTTGTTGACAACATGCGAGCCGCGAAAAAGAAATGACGCAGCGCGTTGACAAGGCCAGCTTGCCGCTGAACCAACCACGGCGCACCCCGAGCCACCCGACCAAGTCTCACGTTGTGAAGACCAAGGTCGATGGCAAGGAAAAAGTCATCCGGTTTGGTGAGCAGGGCGCGAGCACAGCCGGTAAGCCCAAGGAGGGCGAGTCAGAGCGTATGACGGCCAAGCGTGATTCATTTAAGGCGCGGCACGCAAAGAATATTGCCAAGGGCAAGGAGTCTGCGGCATACTGGGCTGACAAAGTTAAATGGTGACGTATGGCTGAACAAGACCTCTCCCGCCCCTATGTTGGCTACCGCTCAGCGGGGCGCAGGCCTGAGTCACAACAAGATCGCACGGCCTCGGCCAATGCACCACTGAGCGCGTTGCGGGGTTATGTTGCTGGCACACTCGGGTTGCCGGGCGACATCGAGGGGCTGGGCCGCATGCTGATACCCGGCGTCAGCGAGCAGTCGTACCTTCCCGGCTCTGAGTACTTCCGCAAGGTGCTGCCGATGCGCGAGCTAGAGCAGACGCCAATAGGCAGCGCGTTCACTGAGGCTGGTGGCTTGGCTGGTGGTGCAGGTTTGATTACTGCTGGCAAGGTTGTTGGCAAGGGTGGCAAGGCGGGGGCACGGTATGCCGGTGAGCAACTCAACCGCGCCATACTTGACAGCAGCGGACCGCTTGCACGGTTGGTGCCTGAAGCGGCCAAGCCTATGTACGTTGTCAAGCCCAAGGGTGGCAACTGGTTGGCCGCACAGCCCGAGCGGATAACCGGACCGCTGCGGAACTCTAGGATTGAAGAGGCTGACTACAACCAATTTGTCCGCGACCAAGCGGACCTTGGAACCGGTTACCAAGATTGGCTTAAAGGCAAGGTAGATCAAAACCGCGAATTTGCTTTTATTCCTGCAATTGACACGGCCAACATGTTCTTGCGCGAGACCAAACAGCCGCTAATACCCATTGACCCAGTCAACTCATGGATTGACAAGACACTCAAGTCCTACGTGCGCAACGAGATGGCAACGCCGGATGATCCTTTGCGTGCCATGGCCGAGCAGTGGGCTGCTAAGAAGCCTGAGCTGTTAGCACAGGCTGACGCTAAGCTAAAGGCTCTGAACGCAAAGACTCAGAAGCTCATGGCAGAGCGGGGCGTGCCCGAGGAGTTTTTAACCCGCCACAGGCAAGATGTCATTGCTGCGGAAAAGGCTAGGGACTTGATTGAGGCTCGGCAGGCGTTGCACGCAAGAATGCCTCAAGGTGGTCGTTGGGAGCCAGAAGAGCTTGCAGGAAAGCGTAGCGGTGCTGGCTTTCCTGCAAAGGGTATGGGTGTCAGTGAAGAAGCTAAAAATTGGGAGCAGATTTCTGACGAGGCCATAGGCGTTGGCTCTGCGGGTAAACGCTTTGGTTCTGGCTATGGTGGTCAAGTATTAGAAGACAACCCGTGGCTTGCTAAGGTGCCGCCCGAAACGCCGACGTACACCGGATATGGCCTGAATGAATTGGGGTTTGAGCACTTGGGCGACGAGCTACGCAACGCGCTCAATCCTAATAGCGGTTTACCGGCTGACTTGCTGCTCAAGTATTCTGACTTGCCCAAGAAGACTGTGCCCGACATTGTCAATCAAGTGGCCGACATTGACGCATGGCGTGCCACACAGAAAGCTGAAGCTGATTTGGCTAAGGCCAACAACGCAGCCGTGGTGACCGTTAAGGAATACCCCGAGCAGGGCTTGGCGTGGAAGCAGATTAAGGGTCGTAACCCCGATGAGTTCGAGCAGTCTATTAGCGGTTTGGAGCCTAAAGCATGGGATGAAGCGGTCAAGAAGTTTCGCATCGAGCGGGAGACCGAACTCAAAGACGCCCTCAAGTACGAAGGCGACATCATGAAGCATTGCGTCGGTGGTTACTGCGAAAGCGTTGCGTCGGGCCAGACAAAAATCTATTCTTTGCGTGATGCAAAGGGTAAGCCGCATGTGACGATTGAGGTTGAGTCACAGAAAAATGCAAGTGTGAATGATTTTAAAGCCGCTGGCATTGATTACAAAAGCGTTATGGATGAAGCCAAACGCAGAATGGGCTTGACCCCAGAAACTGAAGCCCAACTTACCAGAAACTGGGATGGCGTTCAAAGAGAAAAATTTCAGAACGAACTTTATAAACACGTAGACGACATTTACAACGAGCAAGTTGGCGAACTTCCTCAAAAAATTCTTCAGATCAAAGGCGTGGAAAACAAAAAGCCCGAGGCAGAGTACATGCCACAGATTCAAGACTTTGTCAAGAGTGGCAATTGGTCTGAAGTTAAAGACTTAAAGAACGCTGGCTTGATACGTGCCGATGCCATTCGTGGAGCTGGTTGGGACAATATTGGCCTTGACCAAAAGTACTTGACCGAGCAAGAGTACGACGACCTTCTGCTGAAAAATTTACAACCACCAGCACAAGGCATGGCCCACGGTGGCCCAGTCAGCCTAAACGAACTTGCTGCACGCTATGACAAGGGTGGTGCAGTTAAGGCGGGAATCAAAAAAATTATAAGTTTGTTTGACGACGGTGAGGAAGCGCTTACTGCGGCTCAACGTGCTGAGGCTGGCCGCAAGGCGGCTGAGCTTATCAAGGCGCAGGAGCAGGTCAAGGCGTCTGAGGCTTTGGGCCAGTTGATGGAGCGGGGCACGAAGCGTACCACAACCACGCAATCGGACCGCACCCGTGTGGGTGGCGGGAACATTGGCGGTGCTGCGTTCCCTGCGATCAGCCAAGCTGACCCTGCTTATGCAGGCAAGGTGTGGGGCGTGATGGACGAGGGGACGGCGGCAAGGCTCAAGAACTTGACAAGTCCTGACACTGCGTGGACGACGATGCTGGGTGCGGCAAACCAGCTCAAGAGCAACCCGATTGTGTTTGACAAGTTAAAGCGTGGGTTCTTGGACTCCATGAAAAAGGGCAACTTGTCTGATGATCTGGCTGGCAGGATTAATCAAAACCTTGCGCTGACATTTGGAGAGGGTGCGGACATCCGTAACCCCAAGATATGGCGAGAGGCTGATACGTTTGAGAAGCGTGCGGCACTGGCCGATGTGATGATGGGTCAAGGCATTGCTCCCGGAAAAGGCGGCGTTGCTTTGGGTGGTGAGAAGAGCGGCAAGGGCGTGATCTTCAAACCGACAGACATTCTCAAGCGTGAGACCGAGCCGTCCCTGTTGCACAGCGAGTATGGTGGCGGTGTACCGACGTACGCTGCTGGCCCTCGCTTGTTCAAAATAGGCAAAGAGTCTGAGTACAGGCCTGACCTGCACCCCGGCTTCCCGACGCTCTTGAGGGGCGAGGACTTGGGTATCAACATGATGCCCACGCCAACTGAGGTGTACTTACCCGACTGGCACGCAAAGTTCAAGAAGGCTAACCCAGACAGGGCGCCCGGCTACTATGACTTGTCGCTTGGCGTGAAGGGCGAGGGCTTGCCAAGCCAAGAAATTAACGACGCATACATCCGTCACTTGATGCGCGAGGGTTACGCCGAGGGTGGATCCGTCAACTCGCCAGCCATCTACGACCCGAGCTTAATCGATGAGATCGTGAACAGCATTGACGAGCCGACTGGTTACGCTGGGGGCGGCATTGTTAAAGGCCTTGCCAAGTTAGGCAAGAAGTTGGTGGCTGATAGCGATGTGTTGCCTGCGGCAGAGCGGGATGCTAATCTTGCTAAGTTCCTTGAGGGCAACAAAGCACCGCCTACTGTTTACCACTCGACAAGCAAAGATTTCAACCAGTTTTCTTCTAAGAAGCTAGGTCAGAACACAAAGCATCCAACAACAAAATTAGGGTTTTTTACAGCGGCAAACCCAGCAAGCACAGAAGATTTTATTTCATCGACATCGGGCGTATCAAAAGGCTTGTATGAGTCTGGGGCCAACATCATGCCGCTCCATGTGTCCATAAAAAATCCATATGAAATACCATCGACTAAATATCTTTTGCAAAGTATGGCTTTGCAGAACATGAAGAAGAAGGACGCCGACAAGTATGTGCAGGACTTTGTTGACTCACTTAAAGCAGAGGGCCATGACGGTCTTTTGATTAAAGCAAACCCTAAAGGTCTAGCAGGTGGAAATGAGTTTTCTTCCGACAATTGGGTTGCTTTTGAGCCAACGCAAATTAAATCTGCCACAGGCAACCGTGGGACATACGACATCAACGAGCCTGACTTGAACAAAGCCCACGGCGGCTCAGTCCGTATGGCACAAGGTGGCAGCGTGTCAGCCTATGATGCTGACCTAGTAGACGCGATAGCTAACCAATTTATGTGAGGTAAAGAATGGCAACCAAAAGATTACAAGACGATTTGCCTGAAGGCGAGGCCGTACAGCTAGAGGATGTTGACAACGAAGTTGAGGACACCGAGGACGGTGGCGCAATTATTCGTGAGAAGAACGACATTGACTACGCGACCAAGCTAGCCCACTTTGCCAACATCGTCGAAGAGGTTGACCAAGACCTGCTCAAGACCGCCATTGCCGACCTGATGGAGAAGATTGGGAACGACAAGGAAGCACGCGAGAAGCGGGACAAGCAATACGAAGAGGGCTTGCGTCGTACGGGCTTGGGGGATGATGCTCCGGGCGGTGCTCAATTCACTGGCGCAAACAAGGTCGTGCATCCAATGCTGGTCGAGGCCTGCGTAGATTTCTCAGCGCGGTTCATGAAAGAGGTGTTCCCGCCCAACGGTCCTGTTAAGAGCAAGATCAACGGCGAGCGCGACAAGTCCAAGATTCAGAAGGCCGAGCGCAAGTCTGAGTTTATGAATTGGCAGACGACTCAGCAGATGGTCGAGTTCCGTGGTGAGCTTGAGCAGTTGAGCACGCAGTTGCCGCTGGGTGGCGGTCAGTACATGAAGTTCATGTGGAACCCGCTGCACCGTCGTCCAAACTCTGAGTTCATTGCGATTGACGACATCTACCTGCCGTTTGCGGCAACTAACTTTTATACTGCCGAGCGCAAGACGCATGTGCAGTACATCACCAAGTTTGAGTACACAAGGCGCGTTAAGTCCGGCATGTACATCGACGTTGACTTGGGCACGCCGGATGATCCTGAGTTCAGCAAGTCAACGCAGGCCAACGACAAGATCGAGGGCCGCAAAGACCTGAGCTACAACGAAGATGGTCTGCGCACTATCTACGAGGTCTACACCTACCTTGACTTTGGTGACGGTCCTGAGCCGTACATCCTGAGCATTGATAAGTCAACTGACATGGGTCTGGGCCTGTACCGCAACTGGGAGCCAGAAGATGAACGCCAGATTGAGTTGGATTGGATCGTAGAGTTCCCGTTTGTGCCATGGCGCGGCGCTTACCCTATTGGTCTGACGCACATGATTGGCGGTTTGAGTGGTGCGGCCACTGGCGCTTTGCGTGCGCTGCTCGACTCTGCGCACATTCAGAACGTACCGACGCTGCTCAAGCTGAAAGGTGGACCCGGCGGTCAAACCCTGAACGTCCAGCCAACCGAAGTTGTTGAGATGGAGGGCGGGGCGCTGATTGATGACGTGCGCAAGCTGGCTATGCCGCTGCCGTTCAACGGTCCTAGCCCTACGCTGTTCCAGCTTTTGGGATTCTTGGTTGACGCAGGCAAGGGCGTGGTGCAAACCTCGTTTGAAAAGCTGTCTGACCAGAACCCGAACCAGCCTGTGGGCACAACTATGGCGCTCATTGAGCAGGGCATGGTGGTGTTTAGCTCAATTCACAGCCGCTTGCATGGCTCAATGGCGCGTTGCTTCAAGATTTTGCACCGGATTAACAGTGCGTACTTGACAACCGAAGATATTGAGGCACAAGCCGCTGGTATTGAGATCGATCCGTCTGATTTTGACGGTCCGATGGACATTATTCCGGTCAGTGACCCAGCAATTTTCAGTGAAACCCAGCGTTTTGCGCAAACTCAGGCCATCATGCAGCGTGCGCAGGTGATGCCGCAGATGTATGACGCACGAAAAGTGGAGGAAATGTTCCTTCGCAACATGAAGGTGCCTGCGAGTGAGGTGTTGCAGCCGTTGCCGGGCAGTGAGGACATGGATCCGGTGTCTGAGAACGTCGCTGCGGCCATGGGTCGCCCTGTTTACGTGCTGCCGTCGCAAGATCACATGGCGCACCTGATGACGCACATCCCGTTCTTGAAGTCTCCGCTGTTTGGCTCTAATCCAGCGATTGCCAAGACGTATTTGTACCCAATTGCCACGCATTTGCGTGACCACTTGCTCAATTACTATTTGGTCGAGGCGCACAATGCGGTTGACAAAGCACAAACTGAGAAGCTGATCCCTGAAGAGGCCGAAGATCAGGTCAAAGTCATTTTAGAAGTGCAAAAGTTCATTGAAAACCAGCTTGGCAGCTTTGCTCAAGAGCTTGCGCAACTGGATCAAGCCGCTCAGCAGTTCAAGCCCCAGCCACCGATGCCACCTGACAAGACTATGGAAGTTGCGCAGCTCAATGCACAAGTCCAAGGCCAAGCGCTGCAACAGCGTATGCAAGTTGATCAGGCTAAGTTGCAAATTGACCAGCAGAAGATGCAGTCGCAGCAACAACTTGAAGCGGCCAAGCTGCAAGCACAGCAGCAAGAGCTTGCACAGCGGATGCAGTCTGAGCAGATCAAGCAAGACGCCGAGAACCAGCGCACCATGGCTGACTTGGACGCCCGTGAGCGTATGAACACGGCTGACAACGATACGGCGAAACTTCTGGCCGCTGCTGAAATGGCAACTGGCGAGAAGGTCGCGTATAGCACCGGAACCGGTATTAACCCAAACCCTTAAGGAGAACACTATGAGCGACAAACCAACCCCCGGCACGGTCCCCATGACTGGCGCATTTGTAAAGCAGAAGCACCGCCTCGCGGCTGGCGAAAAGCTAGACGGTCAGACCCTGCCTGCCGCACCTTCGACACCCAAGACTCCTGCGTGAACATTGAGTCTCAACTTCTGAATCGCCTGAAGGCAGAGCAGCAGTCATTTGCTGTTGAGGCCTTGAGGCGACCCCAGACCCGCGATACTTTCGAGTACGGGTATCGCGTGGGAATGTTTGCCGGTTATGAGGCGGCAATCACCGTACTATTGGCACTTTTAGACGAGGAGAAAAACTTTGACAATGACTTATGAGAACGCATTAGCGGAGGCTTTTCCAGCAGTAGATGCTGGCATTCAGCCTTTCGGGAGCCGTGTTCTGATTCAGATCCGCACACCTAGAAAAAAGTCTGCCGGTGGAATCATTCTTGACATTCACGGTACAAATGAAACTGAAAAGTGGAACACTCAGATTGGCAAGGTAATTGCCTTGGGTCCGCTGGCTTTCAAGAACCGCAATGACATGAAGTCGTGGCCGGAGGGGGACTGGTGCAAGGCTGGCGAATATGTTCGCGTGGCTAAGTACGGTGGTGATCGCTGGGAAGTAAAGATCCCTAGCACAGAGGACTCTGCAATGTTTGTTATTTTCAACGACTTGGATATCATCGGGCAGGTAACTGGCGACCCGTTGGCAATCCGAGCATTCATCTGAAAGGAGATGAGTTATGGCTGAAGTTCTAAAAGAAGACGACGACGAAAAAGGTGGTAACGAGCAAATCGTTATTGTCGAAGATAAAAAAGATCTGACTACGTCAGAGGAAGACCAGTATGAGGAGGACGTACGTCCTACAACCTCTGCTGAAGAAGATGAAGGCGATGATGACGGCAATGACCCTGAGCGTGCAGCAATCCGAGAGCGACGCAGACTTGAAAAGGTTGAGCGCAAAGACCGGCGAGACCAAGCAATTAAGCGTGACAAACTTGAGCTTGACTTTTTACGCAAACGCAATGATGACCTTGAGCGCCGAGTATCTGTCCAAGAGCAGCGCTCCCACCAAGTAGATCTTGGCGGCTACGATCAGGCTATTGCTGAGGCTGCTAAACAAGCTGAAACGGCAGAGCGTGTCATTGCTAAGGCGGTTGAGGCGGGTAACGGTGAGGACGTGACGCAGGCCATGCGCTACCGCGACCAAGCAATCCAAAGAGCGCAACAGCTTCAGTATGCCAAGCAGCAAGCAGCGCAGCAGCGTCCCCAACCGCAGGCTCAGCAAGTTGATGATTTGACCATGCACTACGCCAAAGAGTTCATGTCCGAGAACCCATGGTATGACTCAAAAGGACAAGATGAAGACTCTGCAATCGTCATTGCTATTGACCAATCTTTGTCAAAAGATGGATTTAATCCTCAAACTGAAGAGTATTGGGACGAATTGCGCAAGCGTACGGCTCGCCGTCTGCCTGAAAAGTTCAAAAACCAACGCCAAACCGCTCGTGAGGAGCGCACCCCCCGTGGTGGCCCCGCTGTAGGTTCTGGCCGCGAACATGCGCCAGCAACAACGCGCAAAGAGATTTATATCAGTCCAGAGCGTAAGCAAGCCCTGATTGACGCCGGGGTATGGGATGACCCTATCTTGCGCAAGAAGTATGCGCAACGCTATTCCGAGTATGACCGTGCTAATAAAGCATAAATTTACTCTTTTTAATTTTTAGCTTATAATTGATTCCAATCGCTGAAAGGAGCGAGTACTATGAAAGACGAACGCTTAACAAAATCCGCAGGAGAAGGTCGTGAAAATCGCGCGATGTTAGATCGTGCAGTCACACAAAACCGAGAGGTGACCGAAGACGAGCGGGTTGAAATGTTCCGTCAGCAGTTTTTTCAGTCCTCTTTACCGGACTTGCCAAGACTTTCCGGCTGGCATTGTTGCTGGCTGACCACGACTAACCCTCGTGACTCGATCCAAATGCGGATTCGACTGGGCTACGAACCAGTTAAGCCTGAAGATGTTCCGGGCTGGGAATACGCAACCCTTAAAACGGGTGACTGGACAGGGCTTATTGGGGTGAACGAGATGTTGGCTTTTAAGCTGCCTATTTCTCTTTACGAGAAATACATGAAGGAGGCGCATCACGATGCTCCTCTACGTGAAGAAGAAAAACTGACCGATACGGCAGATTTTCTTGAGCAGCAAGCGCGTTCATCTAAGTCGCGGATTACGCAGGGAGATGGCAATATGGAAATAGGGCAACAACGGGAAGCTCAATTTGATCTTTCCTGACGCAACCTTTTAATCCATTTAGGAGCAAACTATGTCTTCGACTAGCGCACCATTTGGTTTTCGTGCGTCTTACCACAACAGTGGTCAGATGCGTCCGAAAGCCTACGTTATTGCGAGCACCTACGCAGCCAACATTTTTAGCGGTGACCCCGTTAAGTTGACTGACAACGGTGTAATTCAACTCGGTTCTTCTGACGGTACTCGTTCAGGCACCACCGACGGTATCTCTTTGCTTGGCATCTTCGCAGGTTGCCAGTATCTTGATGCCAGCGGCAAGCCAACGATCTCTCCATTCTGGCCTTCTGGCGCGACTGGTACTGAGATCACAGCTTGGGTCTATGACGATCCAGAAACGCTGTTCGACGTGCAGTACACGAATCCCGGCACACCCGGAACCACAACCGTTCAAACGGCTGTTGGCGAAGAGTGCGATTGGGTTGTGGCCTCGCCCGGTGGTTCCACCCAAACAGGCATTTCTAGCACGCAAATCGGTGTTATTCAAGCCACTTCGGGCCAATTCCAGATTACTGGTTTTGGATATGAAATCACTGACTCTCTTACTGACGCCTACGTAGTCGTGTCTGTTCGTATCAACGAACACCACTACAAAGCAGCAGTGAACTCGGTCTAAGGAGGAATAAATCATGGCTACCCCAATGCGTAGTACGGACTTTAGATCCGTAGTTGAGCCTATCCTCAACGAAGTGTTTGATGGTGTGTACGACCAACGTGCTGACGAATGGAAGATGGTCTTCCGCGAGCAAAAAGGCATCCCACGCAATTACCACGAAGAACCCGTTCTTTATGGTTTTGGCGCTGCGCCTGAACTGCCTGACGGTATGGCTGTTTCTTACCAGTCCGGCGGCGTGCTGTTCTTGCAGCGTTACCTCTACAAAGTCTACGGTCTGGCATTTAGCTTGACCAAGGTCTTGGTTGAGGACGGTGACCACATCCGTATCGGTCAAACCTATGCCAAGCACTTGGCACAGTCTTTGATTGAGACGAAGGAAACCCTGTCGGCTAACATTCTGAACCGTGCAT
>JBIKII010000082.1:0-12554 GCA_044361705.1 Caulobacter sp. | reverse complement strand
TCGCGCCGTCGGCCGAGCCCAGCTCTTCCTCGAACGCGCGGTCGGGGTGAGGCATCAGGCCGAGTACATTGCCGCGCGCATTCTGCAGGCCGGCGATGTCGGCGACCGAGCCGTTGGGGTTCTCAATATAGCGGAACACCACCTGGCCCTCGCCCTCGATCCGGGCGAGCGTCTCCTTGTCGGCGAAGAAATTGCCCTCGCCGTTGCCGATGGTCATCGTCACCTCGCGGCGGCCCTGGTAGCCGGCCGTGAAGCGGGTCTGGGCGTTGGTCACCTCGAGCCCGATCGGCTTGCAGACGTACTTCAGGCCTTCGTTACGCAGGAGGGCGCCGGGCAGCAGGCCCGCCTCGCACAGGATCTGGAAGCCGTTGCAGATGCCGACCGTGGCCACGCCCCGGTTCGCCGCCGCGATGACTTCCCGCATCACCGGTGACAGCGCCGCCATGGCTCCGCAGCGCAGGTAGTCGCCATAGGAGAAGCCGCCCGGCAGCACGATCAGGTCCAGGCCGTCCGGCAGGACGGTGTCCTTGTGCCAGACCATCTCGACCTTGGCGCCGGTCGAGCGCTCGACGGCGACGGCGCAGTCCCGGTCACAGTTGGATCCGGGGAAGACGATGACGGCGGCTCTCACCTCAGGCCACCTCGATCCGGTAGCTTTCGATGACGGTGTTGGCGAGCAGCTTCTCGCACATCGCCTTCACCTCGGCCTCGGCGACGGTCTTGTCGGTCGAGGCCAGATCGAAGGTGATCACCCGGCCGACGCGAACGTCCTTCACATCGGCCCATCCCAGACCGTGCAGGGCGCTCTCGACGGCCTTGCCCTGGACGTCGAGGACGCCGGGCTTGAGGAAGACGTGGACGGTGGCTTTCATCGGCAGACTCGAAATCCCTAGTGCAGACCGCCGCGGATGACGGTCGGCATTTCCTTCATGATGCCGAGGCGGCGGGCCACCTCGGTGTAGCTTTCGATGACATCGCCCAGGTCGCGGCGGAAGCGGTCCTTGTCCAGCTTCTCGCTGGTTACGCTGTCCCACAGGCGGCAGCTGTCGGGGCTGATCTCGTCGGCCAGGATGATGCGGGCGAAGTCGCCCTCCCAGACGCGGCCGAACTCGACCTTGAAGTCGACAAGGGTGATGCCGACCGCGCCGAACATCCCGGTCAGGAAGTCGTTGATGCGCAGGGTCATGGCCATGATGTCGTCGATCTCCTGGGTCGAGGCCCAGTTGAACGCGGTGATGTGCTCCTCGGTGACCAGCGGGTCGCCCAGCTTGTCGTCCTTGTAGCAGAACTCGATGATCGAGCGGGGGAGGGGCGTACCCTCTTCAAGGCCCAGGCGCGTCGACAGGCTGCCGGCGGCGATGTTGCGGCAGATCACCTCCAGCGGGACGATCTCGACTTCCTTGATCAGCTGCTCGCGCAGGTTCAGGCGGCGGATGAAGTGGTTGTGCACGCCGATCGCGCCCAGCCGCATCATCACGAACTCGCTGATGCGGTTGTTGATCACACCCTTGCCCTCGAGCACGGCCTTCTTCTGGGCGTTGAAGGCGGTGGCGTCGTCCTTGAAGTACTGGATCAGGGTGCCGGGCTCGGGGCCCTCGTAGAGGATCTTGGCCTTGCCTTCGTAGATCTTCTTGCGCCGGGTCGTCATCGTCGTGGGATTCCCCATGGGGGTCGCTGCAGCCGTTCCGGGAACGAAAATCGCGCGCGGGCAAAAAAGCCTGCGCGCGCATGGACGACTCGGAGCCGCTGTTGCTGAAAGTCCCGCGGAACCTACCTGAACAGGGGCGTTCGCGCAAACCGGCCGCGCAACCGGCGACGTGAAGTATCGATGAAGCGGTACGCGCGATTGCGGTGCGGTCCGCAAGGGGATATCAGGTCGCCCGTCACCTACCGGAGTTTACATGAGCACGTTCGACGACCGCGAGAAGGGCTTTGAGAAGAAGTTCGCCCTCGACGCCGAGCAGGAATTCAAGGCTGCGGCCCGCCGCAACCGTTTGTTGGGTGAGTGGGCGGCCGGCCTGATGGGCCTGGAATCGCTGGACGAGTATGTCCGCGCCGTCGTGAAGTCCGACTTCGAACAGCCGGGCGACGACGATGTCCTGCGCAAGGTGTTCGAGGACCTGAAGGGTTCGGGCGTCGAGATGCGCGAAAGCGACGTGCGCATGAAGATGGACGAACTGCTGGCCCAGGCCCGCGAGCAGATCAAGACCGGGTCCTAGGCCTAACCTCCGGTCGGACCGCGCCGCGGTCCGCCGGTTCCGGCCTCCTGGGTTAGCGCATCGCGCAGGACTGCCCAGGCCTCGGCCTTGGCCGAAAGCGGCAGGGTCAGCGCCGGGCTGGATGACGGCAGGCTGTACAGAGTCAGCCGGCGCGCGTGCGCCGACAGCAGCTTCAGCCCCGCCTTCGCGGCCTTGCCGCCGTTGAAGGCCACTGCCCGCACGTCGGGCAGCGATTCCACCAGCTTCGCCAGATCATTGTGGATTGGGTCCCGGATGGCGCCGTCGAGGCTCCCCGGGCGAGTGGCCTCGCCCACGACATCCCAGAGCCCGATCCGGTTCGCCAGCAGCCTCGCCAGCCGGTCGTCGTAGTCCAGCGACGCCAGGTCCTCGCCGACCACCTCGCCCATCAGCCGCCAGAAGGCGTTGCGGGGGTGGGCGTAGTAGCGGCCCGCCGCCAGCGAGGCCTCGCCGGGCAGGCTGCCGAGCACCAGCAGTCGGGTGTCGGCCGCGACGACCGGCGGGAAGCTGCGCTTACGCGTTGGCCTGTTCCCCGAACACCCGGGCGAAGATCGTGTCGACGTGCTTGAAGTGGTAGCCGTTGTCGAACAGGTCCTCGAGCTCTGCCGGCGTCATGTTGGCGGAGACGAACGGGTCGGCCTTCAGGAAGTCGATGAACTTCCCTTCGCCGCGCCAGACCTTCATCGCGTTGGACTGCACGGCCGCGTAGGCCTCCTCGCGGCTGACGTCCTTGTGGGTCAGGGCCAGCATCACCCGCTGGCTGTGGACCAGGCCGCCGAGGCGGTCGAGGTTCTTCAGCATGTTGTCCGGATAGATCACCAGCCGCTCGACCACGCCGGCGAGGCGGCGCAGCGCGAAGTCGAGGTGGATCGAGGCGTCCGGCGCAATGCCGCGCTCGACGGAAGAGTGGCTGATGTCGCGCTCGTGCCAGAGGGCAACGTTCTCCAGCGCCGGCACCACCGCCGAGCGGACCAGGCGGGCCAGACCGGTCAGGTTCTCGGTCAGGATCGGGTTACGCTTGTGCGGCATCGCCGAGCTGCCCTTCTGGCCCGGATCGAACGGTTCCTCGGCCTCGAGGACCTCGGTGCGCTGCAGGTGGCGGATCTCGACGGCGAGGCGTTCGATCGAGGAGGCGACCACGGCCAGGGCCGCGAACCAGGCGGCGTGGCGGTCACGCGGGATGACCTGGGTCGAGACCGGCTCGACCACCAGGCCCATCTTGGCCGCCACATGCTCCTCGACGCGCGGATCGACGTTGGCGAAGGTGCCGACGGCGCCGCTGATGGCGCAGGTGGCGATCTCGAAGCGGGCCATGGCCAGCCGCTCCTTGGCCCGCTGGAACTCGGCGTAGTGGCCGGCCAGCTTGAGACCGAAGGTCGTCGGCTCGGCATGGATGCCGTGGCTGCGGCCGGTGCAGGGCGTCAGACGGTGCTCGAAGGCCCGGCGCTTCAGCGCGGCCAGCACCAGGTCGACGTCTTCCATGAGCAGGTCGGTGGCCCGCGCCATCTGCACCGACAGGCAGGTGTCCAGCACGTCGCTGCTGGTCATGCCCTGGTGCAGGAAGCGGGCCTCGGGGCCCACCACCTCGGACACATGGGTCAGGAAGGCGATGACGTCGTGCTTGGTGGTGCGCTCGATCTCGTCGATGCGGTCGCTGTCCCAGACGGCGTCGCGGCCGCCGTCCCAGATGGCCTTGGCGGCCAGCTTGGGGATCACGCCCAGCTCGGCCATGGCGTCGGCGGCGTGGGCCTCGATCTCGAACCAGATCTTGTACTTGGTCTCGTTGGACCAGATGGCGACGGCTTCGGGGCGTGCGTAGCGAGGGATCATGCGCGGCTACCTGCTAGCCGCGCATGCCCATGTCAACCTTCGGTCAGCCGACCCAGTCCTTGCGGAGCGTCTTCCAGGCGAAGAGGAAGTGCGCGCCGGCCCAGAGGTAGCCGAACAGGCCGATGAAGATGGCCCAGCGCAGGCCGAACTCCTGGCCGACGGCGCAGTTGGCCTTGTTCGCCTCCAGGATGCCGCGGCCGCAGTCGGCGGTGGTCAGGGCGAACTGCTGCAGGCTGGTGTTGGCCAGGAAGTCGCTCAACGCGCCGATGACGGGCGGGCCAAGGCCATAGCCCAGGATGTTGACGATGAAGAGCAGCACGGCGGTCGCGGTGGCCCGCATGCGCGGCGGGGCGACGCCCTGGATCGAGGCGTACATGCAGCCCAGGTAGAAGTAGTGGGTGATCGCCCCGACCACCATGAACGGCACGCCGACCCACAGGTTGGGCGACATGTAGCCGACCAGGTAGAAGGGCGTGGCAATGAAGAAGCCCAGTGCCGGCAGCCAGGCCAGGGCGTTGGGGTGGCGCTTGACCACCTTGTCGGCCAGCCAGCCGGCGAAGAAGGTCCCGAAGGCGGCGGCCGCGCCCAGAACCACGCCCGTCAGCTGCGAGGCCTGCAGGATGGTCAGGTCGTGGGTGCGGATCAGGAAGGAGCTGAGGTACTGGCCGACGCCGTAGCCGACGAACGAGGCCACGGCCGAACCCAGCGAGACGTGCCAGAAGGTGGCCTTCTTCGAAAGGACGGCGAACGCTTCCAGGAAGGTCGGCGTCGCGACGCCCTCGACGACGCCGGTCCGCGGCGGCTCCTTGATGGTCAGCTTGACCAGGATGGCCAGCAGCAGGCCCGGGAAGCCGAGAAGCCAGAACGCCTCCCGCCAGCCGAGATAGGTCGCGATGTAGCCGCCGCCGATGGCGGCCAGCATCGAGCCGACGGGAACGCCCAGGGCGTAGATCGAGATCGCCGTGGCCCGCTTGTCGGCCGGGAAGTAGTCGCTGATCACTGATTGCGCCGGCGGCGTGCAGCCGGCCTCGCCGATGCTGACGCCTACGCGGGCGGCGAAGAGGGTCGCGAACGAAGTCGCAAAGCCGCAGAGCGCGGTGGCCAGGCTCCAGAGCGCCACGCAGATCGACAGGATGGTCATCCTGTTCTTCTTCTCGGCCAGGCGGGCGATCGGAATGCCCAGCAGGGTGTAGAGCACCGCGAACGCCGGTCCGCCGAGCAGGCCGAGCTGGAAGTCGGTCAGGCCGAACTGCAGCTTGATCGGCTCCTGGATGATGGAGATCACCACCCGGTCGATGAAGTTGAAGGTGTAGACGACCAACAGCAGACCAAGGACGTAGGCCCGGTACGGTTTGGTCCCGTAGCCCGCGAATGGCGCCGCGGCGGGCGCCGTGGAATCGGTCATGTGTGTCGTCCTTCCCCCGATGGTGGGGTGCAAAGTAGGACGCCGCCGGCGCGGGGCGCCAGCGGCGATTTTTCGTCCCGGCCTAGCTGACCATTTCCTCACGGATGGTCTTGCGGGCCATCCAGAAGAGCGCGAAGGCCAGCACGTTGAAGCCCATGGAAATGATCAGCGCCCAGCGCAGACCTTCGGCCTGGGCGACGCCGCAGGCGGCCTTGTTGATCTCCAGCATGGCCTTGCCGCAGTCGGCGGCGGTCAGGGCGGACTGCTGCAGGATGCCGCCGGCCCAGAGGTCGCTGGTGATGCCGACGAACAGCGGGCCGAGGCCCAGTCCGACAAGGTTGATGATGAACAGCAGGACCGCCGCGCAGGTCGCCCGCATCTGCGGCGCCACGATGCTCTGGGCGGTGGCGTAGACCGGGCCGTACCAGAGCGAGCCGATGATGGCCGGCAGGGCCAGCAGGATCAGCGCGACCGTGGCGCTGGGGACCGAGACCGCGGTGATGAAAATGGGGATTGTGATCAGCGAGGCGATGGCCGGAACGACCACATAGGCCCGCAGGTCCCTGGCGCCCAGCTTGTCGGCGATGACGCCGCCCAGCCAGACCCCCAGCACCCCGGCCGTACCGCTGACCACGCTGAGCGCCACGCCGACGGTGCCGATCGGTCCGATGGAGAAGCCGGTGATGCTGGTGATCCAGGCCGACAGTTCGGCGATCTGGCCCGAATGGCTGCGGAAGAAGAAGCTGGCGGTGAACGGGGCGTGGCCATAGCCGATGAAGGCCTTGATGGCGGCGGCGAAGGCGATCAGCCAGAAGGTCTTCTTCGACGCCAGGACCTTCATCGCCTCGCGCAGCGGGATGGTTGCGGTGGCCTTGGCGGCCATGACGGCGGTCAGCTTCTTGCGCGGCTCGGGCAGGGTGAAGAAGGTCAGCAAGGCGAAGAAGATGCCCGGCGCGCCGGCCACCATGAAGGCGATCCGCCAGCCGTAGGCGTCGGCGATCAGGCCGCCCATGGCCATGCCGATCAGACTGCCGAGCGGCGTGCCGATGGAATAGAAGGCGATGGCCGAGGCGCGCTTGTCCTTGGGAACGTAGTCGGTGATCAGCGAGTGGGCGGGCGGCGTGCAGCCGGCTTCACCGACGCCGACGCCGATCCGCGCCAGCACCAGCTGCCAGAAGTTCTGGGCGAATCCGCAGAGCACGGTGAATCCGCTCCAGACCGCCAGGGCCGTGCCGATGATCATCGGACGGTTGGACTTCTCGGCCTTGCGGGCGATCGGGATGCCGAGGACGGTGTAGAACAGCGCGAAGGCCAGGCCGGTCATCATGCCCAGCTGCCAGTCGGCCAGATGCAGGTCCTTCTTGATCGGCTCCGCCAGGATGTTGACGATCTGCCGGTCCAGGAAGTTCAGAGTGTAGATGATCATCAGGGTCCACAGCGCATAGCGCCGGAATCCTGTGCTGAGGGGCTCGATACCGGGGCCGTCGTCCGCGGATGCGGCGAGCTCGGACTGGGTCGGCGCCGGGGCTGCGGCGTCGGTCATGGGCGTTTCCTCAAACACTTGTTCTATTTGTTGGCCTCACCTTACGTGCAGGTTAGGGGGAGGCGTCAACAGGGCGTCACATCATACCGGGGAGTAGCGGGTGGAAATCGTCGTCGGCACCAGGAAATGGTCCACATGGTCGCTGCGGCCCTGGCTGGTCCTCAAGCGCACCGGCGCTCCGTTCACGGAGACACTGGTCCAGCTCCGCGAGGTCGAGACCTCGACCGCAGAAATCCTCAGACACTCCCCGTCAGGGCTCGTCCCGGTGCTGAAGGCGGACGGGGTGGTGATCTGGGATTCGCTGGCCATCTGCGAGTACCTCGCCGAACGATTCCCGGAGGCGGGCCTCTGGCCTGCGGACCCCGTCGAGCGGGCGCTGGCCCGCTCGGTGACGGCGGAGATGCACAGCGGCTTTGGCGATCTGCGCCGCGAATGCCCGATGGACCTGGGCCTGCTGACCACCGCCGACCTGTCGGCGGGCGTCCAGGCCAACGTGCGCCGCATCGTCAGCGTCTGGACAGAATGCCTCGCCCGGTCGGGCGGGCCGTTCCTGTTCGGCGGCTGGACCATCGCCGACGCCTTCTACACGCCTGTGGCGACGAGGTTCCGCAGCTACTGCGTCGACCTTTCGGCGTATGGCGACGCGGACGGGAGAGCGGCGGCCTATCGCGATGCGATGTTGTCGACACCGGAGTTCCTGGAGTGGGAAGCGGCGGCGTAGGCCCTGCGTGCTTCGACACGCGCCGGAGTTTACCCTCGGGCGCGCCATTCGACGGACCCGGGGGGCGCTGCTCAGCATGACTTGGGTGGGTAGCCTTCAAACGACGTCATCCTGAGCAGCCGCCCCCGGGTCGCGCGAAGCGCGCGCCCGAGGATAAACTCCGCGGCGTGTCGAAGGACGCACAGCGACCACCTCGCGATCACGCCACGGCGCCGGCCAATTGACTGGCCCGTGATCCTGCCTTCGTGATCCACCGTCCCCCGGGTGGCGTAGCCCCAGGGGGGGCTGTGGAGACGAGCATGCTGATCCGACACGGCGACGATCTGACCGAAAACGACGTCACGCCGAGGGACGTCTACCTGCGCCGCCGCGACTTCATGGGCGGCGTGATCGGCGGAGGCCTGGCCGTGGCCGGCGGCGCGACCGCGAGCGCCGAGGCGGCGACGGGTCTCAAGGGGATCGCCAGTCCCTATTCGACGAAGGAACCGCCCAACAGCCGCGCCGACATCACCGGCTACAACAACTTCTACGAATTCGGCCTCGACAAGGAGGACCCGGCCCGCAACGCGCGATCGCTGACGACCTCGCCTTGGAGCGTCAGGATCGACGGCCACTGCAACAAGCCGGGGACCTACGACATCGGTGACTTCCTGCGCGGCAACCCGCTGCAGCAGCGGATCTACCGGCTGCGCTGCGTCGAGGGCTGGTCGATGGTCATCCCCTGGCTGGGCGTGCCGCTGGCCGACCTGCTGAAGAAGTACGAACCGACCAGCAAGGCGAAGTTCGTCGCCTTCGAGACCCTCAATCGTCCGTCCGAGATGCCCGGCGTGCGCCGCGCCGTGCTCGACTGGCCCTACCGCGAGGGCCTGCGGATCGACGAGGCGATGAACCCGCTGACCATCATGGCGGTGGGTCTCTACGGCGAGAGCCTGCCCAACCAGAACGGCGCCCCGATGCGGCTGGTCGTGCCGTGGAAGTACGGCTTCAAGAGCATCAAGAGCGTGGTCCGCATCAGCTTCGTCGAGAAGCAGCCCCGCACCGCCTGGAACGACAGCGCGCCGCAGGAGTACGGCTTCTACTCCAACGTCAATCCGGCCGTGGACCATCCGCGCTGGTCGCAGGCGACCGAGCGGCGCATCGGCGAGTTCCGCCGCCGCGAGACCCTGATGTTCAACGGCTACGGCGAGCAGGTGGCCGGGATGTATCGCGGCCTGGACCTCAAGAAGAACTTCTGATGGATCGCAGGACGCTGGACCGCGTCGTCTACGGCCTCGTCTGGCTGGCCTGTTTCGCGCCGCTGCTGTGGCTCGCCTGGCGCGGCTACACCAACGACCTGGGCGCCAATCCCATCGACAAGCTGATCCGCGAGCTCGGCGTCTGGGGCCTGCGGCTGCTGATCGTCGGCCTCGCCATTACGCCGGCGGCAAAGCTTCTGCGCCAGCCGAGGTTGATCCGCTTCCGGCGCACCATCGGCCTGTTCGCTTTCGCCTACGTCCTTCTGCACCTGACCAACTACGTCGTCACCGACCAGTGGTTCGACTGGGCCGCCATCGGCAAGGACATTCTCAAGCGGCCGTTCATCACCGTCGGCATGGCCGCCTTCGTGCTGCTGGTCCCGCTGGCGGTGACCTCCACGAACTGGGCGCTGCGCAAGCTGGGGCCGGTCCGCTGGCGCAAGCTGCACCGGCTGACCTACGTGATCGTGCCGCTGGGGGTGATCCACTACCTGATGCTGGTGAAGGCCGACCAAAAGCCGCCGCTGATCTACGGGGCCATCGTCGCGTTGTTGCTCGGCTGGCGCATGTGGGAGGCGACCCGGAAACGGATCAATCGGCCGGCCCGAGGCTGAACATCACGGCGAAGAGGACCATCGGGAAGGCAAACGGCAGGGCTATCGAGCCCCAGAAGCCGAGGGTCCAGGCGCGGACCCGGAACCGCGCGACATGCCGAGGCCGCACGATCGTCTCGATGATCGGGCCGGCCAGGTAGGCGATGTTCGCGGCGATCATGGCGATCAGGTAGCCGGTTCCGAGCAGCAGGGTCGTCGAGACGACCTGCCGGGGATTGTCCGGGACGGGATCGCCCATCGCGATGGCGACGCTGATCGCCGTGAAGTAGGCCAGCCAGCCGGCGATCGCGAGGCCGAGATTGTAGCGAAGCCGGCGGCCTTCCCACCAGAGCCAGGCGTCGCGGGGATCGGTCGGGGCCGGTGCGGCTTCGTTCATGATCGGGGCCTCCACGGCGGCAGTCTAGCGCCCGCACCGGCGGGGTCTCGTGGCGATTTGGTGCAGGGCTAGCGGAACAGCCCCAGCGCCTTGAAGCTGGCCACGCCCTCGCGGCCGACCACCAGATGGTCGTGGACGCTGATCTTCAGCGCACGGCCGGCGTCGACGACCTCGCGGGTCATGGTGATGTCGGCGCCGCTGGGGGTGGGGTCTCCGCTGGGGTGGTTGTGGACCAGGATCACCGAGCTGGCCGACAGTTCCAGCGCCCGGCGCATCACCTCGCGGGCATAGACCGGGGCGTGATCGACCGTGCCGCGGTTCTGGATCTCGTCGAGGATCAGCTGGTTCTTGCGATCCAGGAACAGCACCCGGAACTGCTCGCGCGGCTCGTTGGCCAGCGCGACCTTCACATAGGCCAGCAGGGCGCTCCACGAGCCGATCACCGTGCGCTTGCGGATGGTCTCGCGCCCGATCCGCAGGGTCGCCTCGCCCAGCAGTCGCAGGTCCAGCGCCGCCTGTTCGCCGACGCCGGGCACGGTGCGCAGATCCTCGACCGAGGCGGTGGTGATCGCCCCCAGCGAGCCGAACCGGGTCAGCAGCGCCTTGGCCATCGGCTTGATGTCGCCGCGCGGGAAGGTGCGGAACAGGAACAGCTCCAGCAGCTCGTAGTCCGGCACGGCGTCCAGACTCTTCAGCGCCCGCTCGCGCAGGCGCTCTCGATGGCCGAGCTGGTGTGGGTGGGTGGCTGGATCCGGCATGGCTGCCCGCAGATGCCTATTGCGGGCGTCATGATGGCTCGCGCGCGGGAGTTGCGCAACTGCGAGCCGTCGCACCCCCATCGTCATCGTCGGAACAAGTCCGACGATGACGGTAGGGGGGAGCGTCCTAAGCCCCCGCGATCGCCGGCTGAAACAGCCCCGCCGGCGAGGCGGTGAACAGCTCCACCCCGTCGGCGGTCACGCCGCAGCTGTGCTCGCACTGGGCCGACAGGGACTTGTCGCGCGTCACCGCCGTCCAGCCGTCGCTCAGCACCTTCACCTGCGGCTTGCCCAGGTTCACCATCGGCTCGACGGTGAAGAACATGCCTTCCTTCAGCACCGGGCCTTCGCCCGGGCGGCCGAAGTGCAGGACGTTGGGGCTGTCGTGGAACAACTTGCCCAGGCCGTGGCCGCAGAAGTCGCGCACGACGCTGCAGCGCTGGGCCTCGACGTACTTCTGGATGGCGTGGCCGATGTCGCCGAAGGTGTTCCCCGGCTTGATGGTCGCCAGACCCCGCGCCATGCCCTCGTAGGTCACATCCACCAGCCTGCGGGCGCGGGGCGAGACCTCGCCCACGCCGTACATGCGGCTGGTGTCGCCGTGCCAGCCGTCGACGATGACGGTGACGTCGATGTTGGCGATGTCGCCCTCGCGCAGCGGCCGGTCGCTCGGGATGCCGTGGCAGACGACATGGTTGGTCGAGATGCAGACCGTGTGATTGTAGCCCTTGTAGAACAGGCAGGCGGGCAGGGCGCCGTGGTCGAGCACGAACTCGCGGGCCAGCCGGTCCAGATGCTCGGTGGTCACGCCGGGCACGACGTGCGGGATCAGCATGTCCAGGCATTCGGCGGCCAGCCGGCCGGCCTTGCGCATGCCCTCGAAGCCCTCGGCTCCGTGAATGCGGATCGCCCCGGTGCGGTACTCCGCGTCCGAGACGCTGTCCATCGTGCTCATCTGGTCGGTCCCTGTCAGCCCGCCGGGGAGGGCGGACGAAGCGTCTATGTCGCGTCTATAGCACGGAAGTTCAACGGGGCGCGGGGGGGGGGCTCAGCTTCCCTTCCGCCACTCCATCACATGGAACCACGGCGCCCGTCGGTACCGGTCGACCGTGGCCGGGTCGCCGCCGGTCGGGGCGGGCTCGGCGAAGTGCGTCAGCGCCAGGCCAGCGCCGAGCAGCACGGACATGTAGGTCTCGAGGGGCCGGTGATGGTTGACGATCCGGATGCCCTTCCAGGCCGTCCAGTAGGCCCGCTCCTCGAGATAGGCGTCGATCGCGTAGCGGAAGCGGCCGTCGGCGTCATACGACTTGCCTAGCCCCTCGCCGAGGCCGGCGGTGTTGTAGCTTGTCGAGTTTGCGATCAGCAGCGTTCCGCCGGGCTTCAGCACCCGCGCCATCTCCGGGATCGCGACGCGGATGTCGGGGATGTCGATGAGGCTGAGGTAGCTGACCACCAGGTCGAAGGCGCCATCGTCGAAATCCAGCCCCTCGGCCCGGCCGACGCGGTAGTCGCCGTCGGGATCCATCTCACAGGCCCGGTCGATCAGGGCGGCTGTCGGATCGATCCCGACCGTCGCGGCGCCGAGGCCCTTCAGGATCCGGCAGAACCGCCCCTCGCCGCAGCCGACGTCGAGCGCGGTCAGAGGCATCCCCAGCGCCGCGACCCGCGCCGTCATCGGCCCGTCGAGCACATACCGGCGGCCAAAGTCGCCCACGTCGCCCTGGCTGGCGATCCAGGCCTGCGCGGACTCGTCCCACCCGTCGCTCATCGCGGTCGTCTCCAGTCCAGTCTCCGGGCCACGCGGATCGCCGCCGGGCTCATTTCGCACCCATAGA
>JBIKII010000081.1:0-12628 GCA_044361705.1 Caulobacter sp. | reverse complement strand
GGGGCGTCCTTGACCAGCGGGATCAACGCTTCAGCGAAGATGTCGGTGAAGGAGTTGGTGCCCGAGTCGGCCGACTGGGTGTTGAAGCCCGAGATCGGACCGGAGGCCGCGCCCGGATCGAACAGGGATTCGAAGCCGCGGTATTCGGCGCCGAACACCACCGAGGCCGTGCCGGCCGGCAGTTCGTAGACCGGGCCGGTGACGTAGGCCTGGGCGATTTGCTGCACCATTTCGGTCGACAGGGTGGTGGCGACTTCCAGGTACTCGCGGCAGGCGGCCGAGATCGGCTGGCGACCGAAGATGTTGAAGCCGCCGGCGCACTGGCTGACGCCGCCGTCGGCCGCTTCCAGCATGCCTTGCAGACGCTGGGTGTTCAGGTTGCCGGTCTGGGTCTGGTCGATCTCCGTACGGCCTTCCGACGCGTAGGCTTCGAGCTCCCAGCCCGAGTCGCCGAGCGGCGCCCGGACGCCGGCCATGAACTGGACGACGGTGTTTTCGTAGACCGACTGACGCAGGCCGAGGTCCAGGGTGCGCTGGCGCATCTTGAACGGCTCGGTCGCACCGTTGCCGACGAGCGCAACGTCATCACCGGTGCGGCTGTTGAGCAGGGTCAGCAGGTCGGCCGGGATGAACGGGTTGGTGACCGGAACAACGATTTCCTGCGAGATCTGGCGACCGCAGGTCACCAGCGCGGACACGACGTTGGAGGAGCTAGCGTCGCAGGCGTTACGGGTGTTGACGGTCGGGAACGGCGTCGGGGCCAGAGCGGTCGTCGAGTTGTACTCGGTCCAGCCGACCTGGCTGAAGAACTCGATGCCGTTGTCCAGCTCGTAGTTGATCTTCGACAGGAACGAATAACGGTCCATCGGCAGCGTGAGGATGTTCACGAAGTCGAAGTTGTAGACGTACAGGTCGGGGTAGAGGTTCTGGTTGACCGTGCCGTCGATCGCGCCGCGGTAGTTCTGCGCGTCGAACTGGCTGTTGTTGTAGATGCCGGTGAAGAACAGCGTGCCGTCGACGTTGACGCCGAGGGTGCCCGACTGCGAGCGGACCGCGGTGGCGGCGACGCCGTAGCCGGCGAAGATGGCGTCAACCGCCGCTTCGGTCGGGGCGTTGGTGCCCGACCAGCGGATCATGCCGTCCGGGTTGAACGAGGTCGTCGACGTGGCGTTCTGCGAGAACGGACGCTGCGACTTGATCATGCCCTGGCGGGAAGAGCGGTCGAACGCGAGGACCGCGTTGCCCTTGCCGTCGGCGAAGTTGCCGCCGAGAACGGCGGAGAACTGGTACTCTTCAGCGTCCCAGTACTCGGTGCTGTTCGAGTAGCTGGCGCGGACGTCGAGGCCTTCGAAGTCCTTCTTGAGCTTCAGGTTCACCGCGCCGGCGATGGCGTCGGCGCCGTAGGTCGCGCCCGCGCCGCCGGTGATGACTTCGATCGAGTCGACCAGCGCCTGCGGAATGGTGTTCAGGTCGACGGTGAGGGAGTTGGCCGACACCATCGGACGACGGCCGTCCACGAGGACGATGTTCCGGTTGGAGCCGAAGCCGCGAAGGTCGACGTTCGACTGGCCGCCGTTGCCGGGGTTGTTCGAGGTCGTCGTGCCCGCCGGGTTAACCTGCGGCAGCGTGTTCAGGTAGGTGTCGAGCGTAACGTCGGCGTTCGCGACGACCTGCTCGCCGGTCACCGTGGCGATCGGGCTGTTGGCGACGTAGTCCTGGCGCGCGATGCGCGAACCGGTGACGACGACGGCTTCGACTTCCGTCTCGTCCTGCGCGAACGCGGGAGTCGCCGTGGCGAAAGCGGCCAGAGCCGTTCCGCAGATCATGGTGGACGCCAGCAGGCGGCCGCGCGTGGTTTGGAGCCTCAAGATATTTCCCTCCGGATCAGCGACGCCCGGGTCTCGGACGCGCCCCCTCAAGTCTGGACGAATTGCTTCGAGCGCATACACGCCCGGCTACAGTGATCCTTGCTCCCGGCCCGAACACCGGTCAACGACCATTGCCGATCCGTAATCAGAACGACGCGAGATTGTCGCACTTTGGCAACAGCGTGTTCAGCACAAGGCAATTGCGGCGGACGGAGGCCGCGCGGCGGGTCAGGGCGCCCTTACGGCAAGGACGCCCCCCCGGAGAGCCTATTTGACGCAGAGCCAGCGCGTCCGGTGGTGATCGGAGAGGTTTTCGACCCAGCCGGTGATCCGGGGGCTGACCAGATTCTTGTTGATCAGATAGTAGACCGGCGTGATCGGCGCGTCCTCCAGCATCACCTGCTCGGCCTGGGCCATAAGGTCGGCCCGTTTGGCCGGATCCGGCTCCCTGTCGGCCCTGGCCATCAGGTCGTCGAACACCGGGCTCTTGTAGTCGCCGTAGTTCTGCGGGCCGTACCAGGACCGTTGCAGGTCCAGGAAGCTGGTGGCGTCGTTGTAGTCTGCGACCCAGCCGGCGTCGGCGACCTGGAAGGCGCGTGCGCGGTAGTCGGCGTAGGCGATCTGGGTCTCCTGCTGGACCAGCGTCACCTTCACGCCGATCATCTTCCAGTCGGCCTGGACGGCCGGCATGTAGAGCATCGGATCGGGCGAGTTGCGGTGCTTGATCTCGACCTCGAGCGGCTTGTCCGGACCATAGCCGGCCGCGGCCAGCAGCTTGCGCGCCTCGGCCTGCCGGCGCTCCAGCGGCCAGTCGAACCAGTAGGGCGGCTTGGCGGCGCGGTAGTTGGCGGTGCCGGGCGGCACCATGGTCAGGGCCGGGGTCTGGCCGCCGCGGAACAGCTTGTAGGTGATGAAGTCGCGATCGATCGACATCGCCAGCGCCTGGCGAACGCGCCGGTCGCGGAACGGCGGATAGCCGGTCTTGGGGTTGTTGTTGAAGGCGAGGTAGGTGACGCCGAGATAGGTGTTGGTGCGCGGGTAGCCGGGCATCTTGTCGCGCAGGAAGGCGATGCGGTTCGACTGCATGTCGGTGTTGAGGTCCAGCTCGCCGCTGGCGACCCGGCGTTCGGCGGAGATGCTGTCGGTGGTCGGATAGAAGCGGACCTCGTCGACGCAGACCTTGTCGGCCTCCCAGAAGCGCGGGTTCTTCGTGGTCTTCAGGTGGTCGCCCAGCTTCCAGTCGACCAGAATGTAGGGGCCATTGCTGACCATCTTGCCGGGCCGGACCCAGGACGGCCCTTCCCGCTCCACCACGTGCTTGGGCACAGGGTAGAGGATGTGGTGCTTGGCCAGCTCGGGCAGGAAGGCGGCCGGATTGTTCAGCTCGATCTGCAGCGTCCGCGGATCAACGGCGCGCACGCCCAGCGATTCGAGCGGGGCCTTGCCCTCGTTGATCGCCTGGGCGCCCTTGATGATGAAGATCAGCGAGGCGTACTCCGACGCCGTCCTGGGATCGAGCACCCGCCGCAGCGAGAAGACGAAGTCGTCGGCGGTGACCGGAACGCCGTCCGACCAGAACGATTCGCGCAGATAGAAGGTCCAGGTCAGGCCGTCGGCGCTGACCTCCCAGCGCTCGGCCACGCCCGGCATCGTCGAGCCGTCGGCGGCGGACTGGGTCAGGCCCATGAACAGGTCGCTCTGGATGCGGTCTTCCCACACGCCGGTCGAGGTATGGGGGTCCAGCGTCGCCGGCTCGGTGCCGTTGCCGTACATCAAGCAGACCTTGCCCTCGGGACAGGGGGCCCGCGAAGGGCCCGACTGGCCGCAGGCGGCGAGCGCCAGAACGGCGAGGCCCGAAAGGAAGACGTTGCGCATGAGCCGGGGCCCCTTTTGAATGGCGGTCTGTCGGTTCAAGGAGTCGCCCATGTCAACGCCCGTCCATGGCTACAAGTCGCGCCGGCTTCTGGCGTCCGCCGCCGGCCTGGCGCTGGTCTGCGCCGGGGCAGCCCTGGCGGCCGATGCGCCCAAGCCCCGCGCCGCGGCGCTTCAGGCGCTGGTGGAATGCCGCAAGCTCGCCGATCCGGCGCAGCGCCTGAGTTGCTACGATACGGCGGCCGGCGGGCTGGAAGCGGCCGAGGCGGCCGGCGACGTGGTCGTCGTTGACCGCGCCCAGGTGCAGGAAGCCCAGCGCGCGGCCTTCGGGTTCAACTTCCGCATGCCGGCTTTCCTGACCGGTGGCGGCGATGACGGCGAGGCCGAAAAGCGCGGCGTCCTGCTCGAGACCCTGGAGACCACCGCCGTCGAGGCGCGGCAGGTGAACGGCAAGTGGTACATCGTGCTGGCCGACGGCGCGATCTGGCGACAGACCGACAACGAGGTGATCAACAGCCCGCCCAGGGCCGGCTCGAAGATCACCATCAAGCGCGCCGCCATGGGCAGCTACTTCCTGAGTGTCGGCGGGCAACGGTCGGTCCGGGCCAAACGCGACAACTGACCGGGAAACGGCCATCGGTCACCGGTCCTTTGGATCGAGCGCGTCGCGAAGGCCATCGCCGATGAAGTTGAAGGCCATCAGGGTGATGATCATCGTCAGCGACGGGAAGATCAGCAGCCAGGGCGCGATCTCCATGTCCTGGGCGCCGCCGGCGATCAGGGTGCCCAGCGAGGCCATCGGCGGCTGAACGCCCAGACCCAGGAACGACAGGAAGCTCTCGGCGATGATGATCGCCGGGATGGTCAGGGTCACATAGACCACCACCGGGCCCAGCAGGTTGGGCACGATGTGCTTGAGGATGATCTGGCTGCCCGACAGGCCGGCGGCGCGGGCGGCCTCGACGAATTCCTTCTGCTTCAGCGACAGGGTCTGGCCGCGCACGATCCGTGACATGGTCAGCCACTCGACCGCGCCGATGGCCAGGAAGATCAGGAAGATGTTCCGCCCGAAGGTGACCATCAGCAGGATCACGAAGAAGATGAACGGCAGCGAGTAGAGCGTGTCGACGATACGCATCATCACCTCGTCCACCCGCCCGCCGACATAGCCAGCGACGGCGCCCCAAAGCACGCCGATCAGCAGCGAGACGCTGGTCGCCACCACGCCGATGGCCAGCGAGACCCCGAGCCCGGCCACCAGTCGCGCCAGCAGGTCGCGACCCAGCGAATCGGCCCCCAGCAGGTGCCCGCCGACGCCCGGCGCGGCCCAGACGTCCGGCTTGGTCACCGTGTCGTAGTGGAACGGCACGACGAACGGACCGATCACGGCGACCAGCACCATGAAGGCCAGCACGATCATGCCGGCGACGGCGGCCTTGTTCGAGAGCAGGCGACGGCGGGCGTCGTCCCACAGCGAGCGGCCCTTCACGGCCTGCTTCAGCAGTTCGGCGCGCTGCGGCGAGCCGGGGATCATCTCGGCGATGCTCACGACAGCCTCACGCGGGGATCGAGCGCCGCATAGATCATGTCGGCGATCAGGTTCAGAACAAGGATCAGCAGGGCGTAGACGATGACCATGCCCATCACGACGGTGTAGTCACGCTGCAGGGCGCTGATGACGAAGAACTTGCCCAGGCCCGGCAGGTTGAAGATCTTCTCGACCACCAGCGACCCGGTCAGCAGGCCCGCGGCGGCCGGGCCCAGATAGCTCACCAGCGGCAGGATGGCGGCGCGCAGCGCGTGCTTGCGGACGATCAGGCTCTCGGGGAGGCCCTTGGACCTGGCCGTGCGGATGTAGTTGGAGCGCAGCACCTCGATCATCCCGGCCCGGGTCAGGCGCGAGATGATGGCGATCTGCGGCAGGGCCAGCACGGTGATCGGCAGAATCAGGTTGGCGAGCGCCCCGCCGTTCCAGCCGGCGGTCGGCAGCCATCCCAGCTTCGAGGCGAAGACCATGACCAGCAGCGGCGCGGTCACGAAGGTGGGGATACAGACCCCGAGGATGGCGACCCCCATGGTGAAGTAATCGGCGATCCGATTCTGCCGCAGGGCCGCGATGACGCCGAGACTCATGCCGATCATGGCCGCCAGCAGGATAGACACCCCGCCGAGGATCAGGCTGACCTTGTAGTTCTCGTTCAGAATATCGAGGACTGTCTTGTCGCGGTACTTCAGCGAGGGGCCGAAGTCGCCCTTCACCACGCCGCCGAGGTAGTCGAAGTACTGTTCGTGCAGGGGCTTATCCATGCCGAACTTGGCCATGACGACAGCTTCGATCTGCGGGCTCAGCTGCCGTTCGTTGACGAACGGGCTCCCCGGCGCGGCGCGCATCATGAAGAAGGCGACCGTGATCACCAGAAACAGGGTCGGTATCGCCACCAGAAGTCGGCGGAACAGGAATCGCAGCATGGGCGGCTCACTCGCGCGGACGGGCCGCAAAGTCGGTTGCGAACCTTTCATCGGGTCCCGATGATGTCAACGAACCGTAAGCTGGATGAACGTGCGATGACCGACTTCCGACGCGTGACCGACGAATTTTCGGTCAGCCCCCAGATCGAGCTGGCCGATATCGCCGTCGCCGCGGCGCAGGGCTTCACCCTGGTGATCAACAACCGGCCCGACGGCGAGCAGCCTGGCCAGCCGGCTTCGGCGGACGTCGAGGCCGCGGCGCGGGCGGCCGGCCTGGATTACGTCCACATTCCGGTCGTCGGCTCGCCTACGCCCGACCAGGTTGAGGCCAACCGCGTGGCGGTCGCCGGCGCTGACGGCCCGGTCCTCGCCTTCTGCCGCTCCGGAACCCGCTCGATCGTCACCTGGTCCATCGGCCAGGCCATGAGCGGCGAACGCGGCCGCGGGGAGCTGACCGGCCTGGGGCGCGAGGCGGGGTATGACCTGTCGGGCGTGCTTGGAGCCTAGATCACCCGCGGAAGCCACATTCCCATCATCGCGCCGACGATGCCGAGCGCCATCACCAGCGTCATCCCGCTCACCACCCCCGCAGTGATCAGCTTGCTTGCCGCTCCGGCGCGCTTGGCGCGGAAATAGAGCTCCAGCGCAGCAAGCGGAATGAGGTAGCAGCCGAAGGCCAGGAAGCGGACGAACGGTCCGTCGAAGTCCTCGCCGATGCCGACCGGGCCCTGGTTGGCCAGCACCCAGGCCATCAGGCCCACACGAAAGAACCACACGCCGCTGACCAGCAGGAAGGTGCGCATAGCCCAGCGTCGATGCGCGTCGAACCGCTTCTCCAGGGCGAGGCGCCAGGCCATGGCCGCGCAGACGAGGATCAGGAGCCCGTTCAGGCTGATGCCGATCTGCATCGAGAGCTCGCCAGCCCCGTCGCGCGTCCAGGTCAGGTACAGACCGCCCAGGCTCGCGACGATGGCCGTGACCATGTAGGTTCGCCCGTTCCAGCGGTGGAACGCCGGCCAGCGGCGACGAATCGCCGGGATCAGCTGAAGCGGCCCCCCTACGGTGACGACGGCGGCCAGCAGCAGGTGCAGAGCCAGGGTGACGTTGCCGATCATGTCCCCTGCCCGCCAGCCGCCGACCAGTACGTCGTTCCAGCGGCCATAGTCGCCGGCCATGGCCGCCCGTCCGTAGAACAGGCCAATGTAGAGGACGAACGCCGCTTGCCCGGCCAGGGCCACTGAAAACCAGAACACGCCGGAGGCCTTCAGAATACGGTCGGCAAGCAGAGGGGACGGCTTTTGCCTGTCCAGAATGGCAGCAGTCATCACGGTCCTTCCGGAAGGTCGGGGAATCCGCGAAACTCGCGGGGAGACGCCTTCTTCAAGTCGCGAGAGTTAGCGAGGAAGCGCCGGTCCGGCCCATGACGCCGGCGATCAAAAACTTGGCTTTCGACGCCAGGAGACAGGAACGATGGCGGCGCCCACGGTCTCGGCCGGCTATGCGGGGAACCTGATGCGCTTCGCAATATCGCGCGGCGCCGACCCGCTGGTGCTGGCTGAACAGGCGGGGATCGCTCCGGACGATCTCAACGATCCCGACGCCCGCGTCCCCTATGCCCGCTACATCGCGCTGATGCGGGTTGCGAAGGACCTCACGGGGGATCCGGCGCTGGCGCTGCATCTGGGGCAGGCGGGGGACCTGCGCGATGCCTCGGTCGTAGGACTGATCTGTCACGCGGCCCCGACGATGGCGGCGGCGCTGGGCGAGCTGAACCGCTTCGGACGGCTGGTGGCGGAACTGGACATCCCTGGTCGCGCAGACCGCTTCCAGGTCGAGCCCCGCGACAACGGCTTGTGGATGATCGACACGCGACTGGACCCCGACAGCTTCCCGGAGCTGACCGAGGAGACCTGGTCCCGCTTCGTCGCGGAATCGGCCCGGCACTTTCCGGACGCGGTCTTCGCCCGGGCGGTCCACGTCACTCACCCCGCCCCCGCCTATGCCGAAGAGTATGAGCGCGTCATGGGCGTTCCCGTCACATACGGCAGCGACGTCAACGCGGTGATGATCGATCCGGCGTGGCTGGACCTGCCGCTGCACGCGCCCAACAGCTACGTCTTCGGCGTCCTCAGCAGTCACGCCCAGGCATTGCTCGACAGTCTCGAGGACGACGACGGCATCCGCCGCCGGGTCGAGCGCCTGCTGATACCGTCTCTCCACACCGGCGCGCCGGGAATGGACCATGTCGCGGGTGAACTGGGGATGAGCCGCCAGACCCTGTACCGCCGCCTCAAGTCAGCCGGGATTGGTTACGAGGCTCTGGTCGATGACCTGCGCCGGCGCATGGCGACGCACTATCTCGACGGTCAAAAGGTGTCAGTCAGCGAAACCGCCTATCTCGTAGGCTTCTCTGACCCGGCCTCGTTTTCCCGTGCCTTCAAGCGCTGGACGGGCTCGAGCCCGCGGGGCCGACGCGGCTGGACACCGCCACTTCCGCCGGACCGGACAAAGCCCTAGCCGCCGCCCAGCGTCGTCTGCGCCTGGACCCGCGCGGCGCCCATGGCGACAGGTTCAGGCTCGCAGCTGGCCAGCACCAACTGGGCGGTCATGAGACACAGGAAGGCGAAGGCGAGCCTCTGGAACCGTTTTGAGACAAAGATCGCGACGTCTTCGGCCATTCTGAGCCCTCTGAACCTGTTTGAGGGTTCAGAGCGCAAGAAGCGCGCCGCGCGAAACCCGCCGGTCGATCACACGCCGCTCACGGGCAAGTCGTTTGTCCGTGATCCAAATCGGGCTAGTTAACAGGGGTATTCGGCCGCGGGGGCTGCACCAGGAACCATCGATGGCCGGCGCTTTCTGGACGTCCGATTTCGTGTTCGAGCGCGGTCGCGTGAAGGTCAGGACGACCGGCGCAGATATCGCCGTGGACCGCGCCCTGGTCGGCGATGCGATCACCTGGCTGACCTACTACGGTCCCGTGCGGCTCAAGGGGGTGCTGGCGCTACCGCGGCGAACCCGTCCGGCGGTTTGGTTCACGCCCCAGCAGCCCCGTCCCTGGTACCTCGTCTGGCTCGCCGCCTGCTGGTCCGGCGTCCGGTTCGTCCGCTCGCCGGCAGAGGCCGATGCGGCCTTCTATTTCGAGGACTCGACCTTCGGCCAGCCGCCGGTTGCGGATCACGCGGTCCGCCTCAACTTCGACTGCGCCGACGTGTCGAAGACGCGGGTCGCCCAGGTGTTCGAGGCCGTGTTCGGCTACACGCTGACCATCGACCCCACGACCCATGTCGGCCCGGCGGTCGAAAAGGGCGAGGCTAACGGCGCCCATGACGGCCGCATCGTCCTGTGCCCGACCCCTGCCCTGCCCGGTCGCGTCTATCAGCGGGTGGTCGACAACGCCGACGGCGACCAGGTCGTCGACCTGCGCACGCCCTGCGTGGGCGGCGCCCCGGTGCTGACCTTCATCAAGCAGCGGCCCCTCGCCGACCGGTTCGCCAACTACAACACCACCGTCTCGCTGACGGCGCCCGACCGCGTCTTCAGCCCGGAGGAACTGGACAGCATCGGACGCTTCTGCGCGGCGATGCGGCTGGACTGGGGCGGCCTGGACATCCTGCGGGACCGCGTCGACGGCCGGCTCTACATCGTCGACGTCAACAAGACCGATATGCCGCCGCTGCGCCTGCCCTGGCTCGACAAGATGCGCGCCGTCGCTCGCCTGGGCGCGGCGTTGAACACCCTGATCAAGTCCGCTTCAGCAAGAGACCGCTCATGATTCCCTTCGTGCGGGACATCACCTTCGACTACGGGGCCTGCGACCGGCTGACTCCGCTGATCCGGCGCGTGGTGGCCAACAACCCTGGCCCCTTCACCTTCCTCGGCACGGGCACCTACATCATCGGCAACGGTGACTCGGTCGCCGTCATCGATCCCGGCCCGGACATGGATGATCACCTCCAGGCCATCCTGAAGGCGACCGAGGGCGAGCGGATCACCCACATCTTCGTCACCCACAACCACCTCGATCACTCGCCGCTGGCCAAGCCCCTTCAGGCGCTCACGGGGGCGGTGACCTACGGCTGCCCGCTGAACGGCCCGCTGGGCAGCGACAGCGAAAGCGACATCCGGATGGAGGCCGGGGACGACCGCGGCTTCGTCGCCGATGTCGGCGTCTGCGATGGCGGGACCTTCCAGGGCGACGGCTGGACCATCGAGGCGATCGCCACGCCGGGCCATACCAGCAACCACGTCTGCTACGCCCTGCACGAGGAGAAGGCCCTGTTCTCCGGCGACCACATCATGGGCTGGTCGACGACGGTGATCAGTCCGCCGGACGGCGACATGGGCGACTACTTCGACAGCCTCGACCGCATCAAGGCGCGCGACTTCTCGACGCTATGGCCGACGCACGGCCCGCCTATCACGGAGCCGGGCCCCTTCATCCAGGCATACATCGACCACCGCCGCAATCGCGAGGCCCAGATCCTGGCCGCGATCGGACAGGGTCTGACGCGCATCAAGGCGATGGTGCCTGTGCTCTACAAGGATGTGGATCCCCGCCTGCATCCGGCGGCGGCGCACTCGGTGCTGGCGCACACGCTGCACCTCGTCAGCGAGGGCCGGCTGACGACAGACGGCGCACCCGGCCTGGACAGCGAATACGCGCTGAAGACCTAGAGCATTTTCCGGCGAAGTAGACACCGGTTCGCCGCCAGAAAATGCGCCAAAACAACGGTCTGGAGATGCTCTAGCCCGGCAGGCCCGACAGCAGCTTGCCGATCTGGCGACAGTTGGCGCCCAGGTCGCGGCTCTCGCTGCGGCTGACCGAACGGACGTCGATGCGGGCGCCGGCCCCTTCGGGCTTCACCCGGACCACGACATCGCGCTTGAGGCCGTAGAGAAGGCCGGTGGCCGTGGCCTCCAGGCGTCCGGCCGTCGGATCCTCGTGAACCAGCGCCAGGCCGGCGGCCTGCACCGCGGCCCTGGCTGTGGCGTAGGCCTGCTGCGGCGAGAGGCCCAGCAGCGCCGGGCGCGCATGTGGGCAGGTCTCGGCGTTGACCTCGCCCACCGGACGCCCCGCATAGAATCGCGAACCGATCGGCAGGACGGGCTGGGCGTCGACATAGGCGGCGTCCGGCCCGCGCGCGGCGATCATCGCCGGCGAGAACATCAGCGGCTCGGACCAGTCCGTGGCCACGTCCGCCAGCGGCGGCATCCGCTGGGCATAGGACTGGAGGGTGATCAGGGCGGCCCAGGTCGCGGCGGTGATGGCCAGCGCCAGCAGCGCCTTGCCCCAAAGCCTGGAGAATCCGCCGAACGTGGCCACCAGCAGGCCCAGCACGCTGGTCAGCGCGCCGACCAGCGCAACGGCCGGGGCCCAGCCGAGCGTCGGCGTGGCGCCGTTCTGCAGCATGGCCACGATGCCGATCTGCTGGTCCCACTGGCCCAGCTGCATCCCGGCCGCCCCGACGAGCACCATGACGGCCGGAGCCAGCGCCACCAGCAGCGCCAGGGTCAGATAGGCGTCGGCCCAGCCGGCCGGCTTCTTCTTTCCGGCGGCCTTGCGCTTGCCCTTGCGCTTGCCCGTCTCGGTCGCGGAGGCCAGCCAGAGCGGCGACTCCTCGTAGGAGGGCGGAGCCTCCGCATCCGGCAAGGCCTTGCCGGGCCCGGCCTTCAGCGTCTGCGGGAAGGTCAGCGAGGCTGCCTCCGCCGCGGCGGCGGCGGCCAGGGCCGCCCCCACCGGCGTCATGTCCGGCATGCTGGGCAGCGCCGGCGGCACATCCCCGTCGGCGTCATCGGACGGCGACCAGGCGGTCGGCGTCTCCGGCTCGGGTTCGATCGGCTCGAACTCGGCGTCGATCACGCCGTCGGCGGGCGCATGGGCGATCGGCTCGGCGACCGGCTCGGCCGCGTCGATGTCAGACAGTGTATCGGCTTGATGGAGCTCTTCGGCCCCGACGGCTGCCGTGCTCGTCGGGGCCTCAGATTTTCCCGCCAGATCCTCGACCTCGACCGGTTCGGGCGCATGCAGCACCGGACTCGGCGCCGCCCGTTCGGCGATGGTCGAGGCGGCGGCGGTCGCCGCCACCAGCACCGGCGTCGCCGGCAGGACATAGTCCTTCATCCGCTCGCGGATCAGCTTCTTGTCGATCTTGCCGGTGGCGCCCAGCGGGATGTCGTCCACGAAGGCGACATCGTCGGGCATCCACCACTTGGCGATCTTGCCGACCAGGAACTGCAGCATCTCTTCCTTGGTCGCGGTCTCGCCGGGCTTCAGCTTGATCAGCAGCAGCGGGCGCTCGTCCCATTTGGGGTGCAGCACGCCGATCACCGCCGCGAGCTCGACCTTGGGGTGGCCCATGGCGATGTTCTCGATGTCGATGGTGCTGATCCACTCGCCGCCGGACTTGATGACGTCCTTG
>JBIKII010000233.1:0-3701 GCA_044361705.1 Caulobacter sp. | reverse complement strand
CTTGAGGAGGGCCGCGGGATCAAGCGCGCGCAGGGCCTTCTCCGGCGCCACGCCCTGGCCATGCAGCAGGCCGGTCGCGATGATGACCAGCCGGGGCGGGGCGTCCAGCCGCGCGGCGGCCGCGGCGATGGAGGCTTCGTCCTCGAGGTCGAGGTCCCCGCGTTGCAGGGCATGAACGGTCGCGAACCGTCCGCTCGCGGCCAGCGCCTCCGCCAGTGCGCCGCCGATGCCGCCGCCGGCGCCGACGACCACAGCGCAGCCGTCGGCGGGAAAGCTCAGGAGCGGGCAGGGCGCTGTCATCCGCAGCCAGATAGGGCGGGGCGGGCTTCAGCCCAGCTTCACCGCCGTGCCTGCCGCCGAGACCATCAGCATGCTGCCGCTGGTTCCGATGGTTTCGTAGTCGTAGTCGACCCCGACCACCGCGTCGGCGCCCATGGCCCGGGCGGCCTCGATCATGTCGCGCGTGGCCGCCTCGCGCGCCTCGCGCAGCGTGCTTTCGTAGCTGCCCGCCCGGCCGCCGACCACGTCGCGGATGCCGGCGAACAGGTCCTTGAAGATGTGGGCCCCGATGATCGCCTCACCGGCGACGACGCCCAGGGTCAGGGTAGTCGGACGTTCGGCGATGGAATGGGTCGTGGCGGTCAGCATGCGGTGTCCTCCGTCGGATCGGTCTCCACGACAGATACGCATGCGGCGGTCTCGGCGCCACCGCCCGACGGCGGCTTTCCGAGACGCTTCCCGCGCCCTAGATTGGGAGTATGACCCTGTCTCCCTCCGGTTTCGACCTCACCCCGCCCTCCGACGCTGAACGCGCGCGCCTGGAAGCCGATCTCACCCACGAAGAGGCCGAGGTGCTGCTGCACCATGGCACCGAGGCGCCGTTCTGCGGCGGCCTGCTGGGCGAGAAGCGCCCCGGAGCCTACTGCTGCCGGCTGTGCGGCCTGCCGCTGTTCCGGTTCGAGACCAAGTTCGAGAGCGGCACCGGCTGGCCCAGCTTCTACGCCCCGCTGGACGAGACCCATGTCGGCGAGGTGCGCGACACCAGCTACGGTATGCTGCGCATCGAGACGATCTGCGCCCGCTGCGGCAGCCACCAGGGCCACGTCTTCCCCGACGGCCCGCCGCCGACCCGCCTGCGCTACTGCATCAACTCGGTGTCGCTGAGCTTCGTGGCCGACGGCGAGGCGCTGCCTGATCCGCTCCACAGGGGCGACAAGCTCTAGCTCTCTCTCTGCCGTCATGGCCCGACCTGTTCGGGCCACCCATGCGTGGTGAGCCGGCATTCCCGTCCCCGTCATCCTCGCCCTTGTGGCGAGGACCCCTTTGTCGGTTCGCCGGTGGGAGTGTGATCACGTTCTCACGTGCAAGCTGAACGAGGGGTCCTAGGGACGAGCCCGAGGATGACGATCGAATTGATGATCGCTGTTCATGGGTGGCCCGGACAAGCCGGGCCATGACGATGTTGGGGGCAGTTCCCACCCCCTAAGCCAGGTGAAACACCAGCAGCAACGCCGGGATCGTCACCAGGCTGGCGGCCGTCGTGAACGCCACCACGCCCGCCATCAGCGGCGCGTCGCCGCCCATCTGCCGCGCCAGGACGTAGGAGGCCGCCGCGCCGGGGGCTGAGCCGACCAGCAGGGCGATGCCCTGGGCCGTCGCGTCGCCGCCGGCCAGCCGCGTCAGGCCCCACATCAGCACCGGCAGGACCAGCAGCTTCACCGCGCTGACCGCCACGATCGTCAGCTTGTTGCGGCGGACGTAGGCGAAGTTCAGCCCGGCGCCGGCGACCACCAGGCCCAGCGTCAGGGCGGCGCTTGAGAGCAGGTCGATCGTGCTCATCAGCACCGGCAGCTGCGGGACCTTCAGCACATTGAACAGCGCCCCGACTGCGCAGCCCCAGAGCACCGGGTTTTGGGCGAGGCCGCGCAGGGCTGTCTTCCAGCCACCGCCCTGGCCTTCGCCCCATCTGGCCATGACCAGCACGCAGACGACGTTGATGGCCGGGATCAGGGCGCCCATGATCATCGCGCCCAGTCCCGCGCCCTCGGCCCCGTAGACCACCGCCACCAGCGGCAGGAAGACGAAGGTGTTCCAGCGCAGGCAGCCCTGGAAGACGCTGGTGAAGCTGGCGTCCGGCAGGCGGATCAGCGGCTTGGCCGCCAGCACGACCAGCGCCACCAGCCCGATGGCCCCCACCGTACCGATGGCCAGCGGCCCGGCCGACAGCGCCCCGAAGTCGGCCTTCCACACCGCCGGCATCAGGAAGCCCGGATAGAAGACGAAATAGGTCAGTCGCTCGATCGGCGGCCAGCTCGGTTCGGGAATGAACTTCGACGCCTTCAGCGCCCAGCCGAGCGCGATCATCGCGAAGACGGGCAGCACGCCCAGCAGGATGGCGGTCATGGCCTGAGCCGAAGAGTGGCGGGGCGATGCAATGCGTGGTTCGACACGCGCTTCGCGCTGCTCACCATGACTATGAGATTTGCCATCGTTCCAAAGAAGCCAGTCATCCTGAGCAGCCCGCATAGCGGGCGTGTCGAAGGACGCAAGGCGCTTGTGCGCATGACAGCCGGCGCGCCGTCGTGTTCACTCGCGCCAACGCACGAGGGAGCCCCGCCATGACCGCCAACCGCCAGATCGTCCTCGCACAGCTGCCCGGAGCCGCCAGGTTGGCACCCGAGCACTTCCGGCTCGCCGAGGCCGCCATGCCGGCGCCGGGCGAGGGCGAGGTTCTGCTGAAGATCCTGTACGTCAGCCTCGACGCCGCCAACCGGGCCTGGATGCAGGGCGCGACCTACCGCTCGGCGATCAACGCCGGCGACGTCATGGCCGGCGGGGCCCTGGCCGAGGTGGTGGAGTCGAAGGACCCGACGCTCAAGGTCGGCGACCTGGTGTTCGCCGACACCGGCTGGCAGGAGTGGGCCGTTCTGCCGGCCCGCAAGCTGGACAAGGTCGCCCGGGCCGAACCGCTGACCCATCTGCTCAGCGTCTATGGCGTGGCGGGCCTGACCGCCTACTTCGGACTGCTGGACTGCGGACAGCCGAAGGCCGGCGAGACGGTGGTCGTCTCGGCCGCCGCCGGCTCGGTCGGCTCGATCGTCGGCCAGATCGCGAAGATCAAGGGCTGCCGCGTCATCGGCATCGCCGGCGGCCAGGCCAAGTGCGACCTGCTGGTCCGCGAGCTCGGGTTCGACGCGGCCGTCGACTACAAGGCCGGCAACCTGTTCAAGGCCCTGCGGGCCGAGGCGCCGAACGGCATCGACGTCTATTTCGACAACGTCGGCGGCGATGTGTTCGAGGCGGCCCTGTTCAACATGAACACCTTCGGCCGCATCGCCTGCTGCGGCGCGGTCAGCGGCTACGACGGCGCCGCTCCGCCGGCCGGCCCGCGCGGCGTGCCCGGCCTGATCGTCACCAAGCGCCTGAACGTGCGCGGCTTCATCGTCAGCGACTTCTACGACCGGCGCGACGCGGCGCTCGCCGAGCTGCAGGGCTGGGTCGAGAGCGGAGCGCTGAAGGTGCGCGAGGACGTGCTGGAGGGGCTGGAGAGCCTGCCCGGCGCGCTGATCGGCCTGCTGGCGGGGGAGAATGTCGGCAAGCGGATGGTGAAGGTGAGCTGAACCCTTCTTCCGCGAGGATGAGCGGATTGTTTAGAGAATTGGAGCCTTAGGGGTTCCGCATCCGCTCCAGCGCGCCCTGCA
>JBIKII010000008.1:0-44233 GCA_044361705.1 Caulobacter sp. | reverse complement strand
GAGATGGCCGGCTCCAGACTCGACGACCTGCTCGGCAAGCCGCTCATGGACGGCATGCTCATCTTCGACGACTCCCGCGGCGTCCACACCGACGGCGCCGACCGCCGCGAGGGCCGCATGCAGCCCGTCGACGGCGGCCGCTCGATCCCGGTCGAGATCTTCGCCCGCCTGATGGACGACGGCGCCCGGGCCGAGACCCGCGGCCTGACCGTGCTGGCTATCCGCGACCTGCGCGAGCGCCGCTCGGCCGAGGAGAAGATCCGTTACCTCGCCGAGCACGACGGCCTGACCGGCCTGCCCAATCGCAACGCTCTGCAGGCGCGGCTGGCCGCCACCCTCGACCGCGTCGAGGCGTCGGGCGAGCGGCTGTCACTGGTCTGCATCGACCTGGACCACTTCAAGGAAGCCAACGACCTGCACGGCCATCTGGCCGGCGACGCGGTGCTGGTCGAGACCGCCCGCCGCCTGCAGGAAAGCGTCACCTCGCCCTCCTTCGCGGCCCGGCTGGGCGGCGACGAGTTCGTGGTGGTGCACGTCGCCGACCAGGATCAGGACCAGGCCACCGCCGCCGCCGAGCTGGCCGGCCAGCTGCTCGAGGCCCTGCGCGAGGGTGTCCAGTACGAGGGCCAGGAGCTGGCCATGGCCGCCAGCCTCGGCGTCTCGCTGTTCCCCGACGACGGCCGCACCGGCGAGGCCCTGCTGGCCAACGCCGACATGGCCCTCTACCGCGCCAAGGAAAGCGGCCGCGGCGCCTATCGCTTCTTCAAGCGCGAGATGGACGAGTCGATCCGCGAGCGCCGCAACCTGGCCCGCGAGCTGCGCCAGGCGATCATCGACGAGGATCTGGTCGTCCACTACCAGCCCCAGGCCCGCGCCATCGACGGCGAGGTCTGCGGCTTCGAGGCTCTGGTCCGCTGGAAACACACGACCCGCGGCATGATCCCGCCGATCGACTTCATCCCGCTGGCCGAGGAGACGGGCCTGATCGTGCCGCTGGGCGAGTGGGTGCTGCGCAAGGCCTGTGTCGAAGCCGCGACCTGGACCAAGCCGCTGAGCATCGCGGTCAACCTGTCGCCGTTGCAGCTGAACCAGCCCAACCTGCCGGCCCTGGTGCACCAGATCCTGATCGAGACCGGCCTGCCAGCCTCGCGCCTGGAGCTGGAAGTCACCGAGAGCGCGCTGTTCAAGGACTACCAGCGGGCGCTGGATAACCTGCGCCGGCTGAAGGCCCTGGGCGTGCGCATCGCCATGGACGACTTCGGCACGGGCTTCTCGTCGCTGTCGACGCTGCAGTCCTTCCCGTTCGACAAGATCAAGGTCGACAAGAGCTTCGTGGAGAACATCCACCGCGACGCGCGCGCCACGGTCATCGTCAAGGCGGTCCTCGGCCTGGGCCGCAGCCTGGACATCCCGGTCGTCGCCGAGGGGGTGGAGACCGACGAGCAGCTGCAGTTCCTGCGCGGCGAGGCCTGCGCCGAGGTGCAGGGCTACGCCATCGGCCGCCCGGCCCCGGCCGACACCCTGTCGGCCTGGACCTGCGGCGACGCCGTCGGCTTCGTCATCACGGCCCCGGCCGAGGTCATCGCCAAGCTGGACGAGGCCAAGACGCCGCGCCGACGGAAGAAAGCGGCTTAGTCCCTCAAGACCTCCGCTCATCCCGGCGAATGCCGGGACCCAGATTCAGTCTCGGCACTCAAAATCCTGACCGACGTCCGGCGCTCGCAACTGGGTCCCGGCTTTCGCCGGGATGAGCGGTGTGGAGAGAGCCCCCTACCGCTTCTTCAGGCTCCCCAGCACCCCGCGCAGCAGTTCGCGGCCGACCTGGCTGGCGATGGTGCGGACCAGGGTCTTGCCGAAGGCCTCGCCCATGCTCTGGCGGTTCGAGGACCGGCGTGGGGCCGGCGCCCGGTCGGCGCGGTCCCGGCGCGCCTGCTCCTTCTCCCAGGCCTTGTCGTCGGCTTCGCGGCGTTTCGCGGCGGCGGTCTCGGCTTCCGCCGCCTCCGCCTGGCGCACCGACTGCTCGGCCCGCACCTTAAGAAGCTCGAAGGCGGACTCGCGGTCCTTGGCCGTGTCGTACAGGCCGCGCACCGGGCTGCCGGCGATGATCGCGCCGCGCTCGGCGTCGGTGGCCGGACCCAGCCGCGAGGCGGGCGGCCGGATGAGAGCCCGTGCGGTGACGCAGGGCGCGCCCTTCTCGTCCAGCACCGAGACCAGCGCCTCGCCCACGCCCAGCGCCTGGATGGCCTCGGCGGTGTCGAAGGCGGGGTTGGGCCTGAAGCTGGATGCCGCGGCCCGCAGGCCCTTCTGCTCTGCCGGGGTGTAGGCCCGCAGCGCGTGCTGGAAGCGGTTGCCCAGCTGGGCCAGCACGGTGTCGGGGATGTCGGCTGGGTTCTGGGTGACGAAATAGATGCCCACGCCCTTGGAGCGGATCAGCCGCACCACCTGCTCGATGGTCTCCAGCAGCGCCTTGGGCGCGTCGCGGAACAGCAGGTGGGCCTCGTCGAAGAAGAAGACCAGCCGGGGCTTGTCGGGATCGCCGACCTCGGGCAGCTCCTCGAACAGCTCGGCCAGCAGCCAGAGCAGGAAGGTGGCGTAGAGCCGGGGGCTGCGGATCAGCCGGTCGGCGGCCAGGATCGAGACGATACCCCGGCCGGAGCCGTCGACCCGCATCAGGTCGCTCAGCAGCAGCGCCGGCTCGCCGAACAGGTTGGCCCCGCCCTGGGTTTCAAGCGTGAGAAGGCCCCGCTGGATGGTGCCGATGGTCGCCGCCGAGACGTTGCCGTATTCGGTGTCGATCTCCTTTTCGTTGTCGGCCACATACTTGAGGGCGGCCTGCAGGTCCTTGAAGTCGAGCAGCAGCAGCCCCTCGGCGTCGGCGACCTTGAAGACGATGTTGAGCACGCCTTCCTGGACGTCGTTCAACTCCAGCATCCGCGACAGCAGCAGCGGGCCCATCTCCGAGACCGTGGTGCGGACCGGGTGGCCCCGCTCGCCGAACAGGTCCCAGAACACCGTCGGCGGCGCGTCGGGGCGCAGCTCCAGGTTCATGCCGGCGGCGCGGGCCAGCATCTTCTCGTTGGGGGTCCCCGGCTGGCAGATGCCGGACAGGTCGCCCTTCACGTCGGCGGCGAACACCGGCACCCCGGCGTCGGAGAAGGCCTGGGCGAGAATCTGCAGGGTCACGGTCTTGCCGGTGCCGGTGGCGCCGGCCACCAGGCCGTGCCGGTTGGCGCGGTCGAGCCGCATCACCTCGGGCTTGTCGGAGAAGCCGACGAACAGAAGCCCCGGATGGTTCGCGCCGTTCATGTCGTTCTCCATACTGTCGCGAGGCGAAGCTAGGCCGGGCCGGTCGCTTCGCCAAGCGGGCGCATTGACGACTGTTCGGGCGACCGCGACAGTCCCGTCAACTCAAGAGGATTCCATGGCCAAAGCGCCCGCCAAGCCTGCCGCCGCCGAGCCCGCGACCGCGCCCGCCGCGGCGCCGCGCCCCGCGCCGGCCGGCGACAGCATCACCCGCAACGCGGTGGTCATCATCGCCGTCATCGCCACCGGCTGCGCCCTCTGGCTGCTCCGTGGGATTCTCACGCCGCTGGCGCTTGCGATGTTCATGGCCATCATGGTCGACAGCTTCGCGCGGCGGCTGGAAAAGCAGTGGCCCAGGCTGCCTGACGCGTTGTCGCTGCTGGCCGCGATCGTCATCTCGCTGGCGATCTTCGGTCTCACCGTCCTGGTGGTGGCCGACAACGCCCGCAGCTTTGTCGACAAGCTGGTTGGCTACGGGCCCCGGCTCGACGGGCTGATCGCCCAGGTCTACGGCCTGTTCGGCATGCAGGCGCCGCCGTCGCTGACCGACCTCATCACCGACCTCAATCCCAAGCAGTACCTGGGCGAGTTCGCCACGGGGCTCCAGGGCGTGGCCTCCGACGCCTTCTTCGTGCTGATCTACCTCGGCTTCATCATCGCCGCGCGGCACGGCTTTCGGCGGAAGATCGTCGCCCTCTTCCCGCACAACGGCGACCGTGACGAGGCCATCCTGGTCTTCACCCGCATCCGGGACGGCGTCGAACGCTACCTGTGGGTCCAGACGGTCACCGGCATGATGATCGCCGGCGGCTCCTGGCTGGTCATGGTCGCCCTGGGCCTGGAGAACGCGCTGTTCTGGGCCTTCCTGATCTTCCTGGCCTCCTACATCCCGATCATCGGCGGATTCATCGGCGTGGTGCTGCCGCCGGTGTTCGCGCTGGTCCAGTTCCCCGACCTCTGGCAGGCGATCGTCATGCTGATCGCGCTGCAGGGCATCCAGTTCACGGTCGGCAACGTCATCCAGCCCAAGATGCAGGGCGACAGCCTGAACATCGATCCGGTGGTGGTGCTGCTGTCGCTGGCCGCCTGGGGCCTGCTCTGGGGCCTGCCGGGGATGTTCCTGTCCACGCCGCTGGCGGTGATGGCGATGATCATCCTGGCGGAGTTCAAGGGTTCGCGCTGGATCGCCGTCCTGATGAGCGAGAACGGCGACCCGCAGGGGCTCGACGGCAACGGCCGCCGCCGCAGGAGCCGCCTGTTCGGCGATTCTCGCGAGAACACTTGAACCCCCGCGACGGGCTCCTATCTGAAGTCTTGTCCGGGACGCAGTCCCCTGCCCGCCCGGACCCCCGGCGCCCCGCCCTCCCCCGAACGGGCGCCGCGAAGAAAGCGCCGTGTCACCCCCCCTGACGCCGCGCCTGGAGCGCCGCCGGATCCCCCCCTCCGGCGGCGCATTCCGTTTCAGGGCCCCGCATCGGCCGGCCATAGCCAGACCGACAGGGGCGACGTAACGGAAAGTTCTTGCCTAAAGTGACGGGTCAAGGTTGATCCGCCACCCAAGCGGGCTAGGCTCGCGGGAATGTTCCACGGGGAAACGCCATGAAAGGCGAAAGCCTTCACCCTGCCGCGCAGGGCCTCGACGCCGCCGGCCTCACAAACCTCTTCGCCGCCGCGCTCGGCCGCAAGCCGGGCGCGCTGAAGCCCGACGAGACCGCCTTCATCGGTCAGGTCGCCGCCGACGCCGACGCCGAGGAGCTGCCGCAGGGGTCGCTGGCGGATTTCGCCGCCGCCCTGGCAAACTTCTGGGCCTATGGCGACGGCGCCGGGCGCGACGCTCCCGCCATCCGTATCCGCCCCTGGACCGGGGCCGACGGCATCTGGGGCCGCGACCTGCTGGAGATCGTCCAGCCCGACCGCCCCTTCCTGGTCGACTCGATCATGGGCGAGATCGCCGAGTCCGGCTTTCCGATCCGCGCCCTGTTCCACCCGGTCATCGAGCGCGGCGGCCGCCGCCTGTCGATGATCCAGGTCCATCTCGACCCGCTGGGCGATGACCGCGAGCAGGCCCTGATCGCCGCCCTCCAGGCCACCCTCGCCGATGTGCGCATGGCGGTTGAGGATTTCGACGCCATGCAGGCGCTGATGCGCCGCACGATCGAGGAGCTGGCCGCGGCCAGGGTTCCGATCTCCCCCGAGGAGCTGGCCGAGGACATCGCCTTCCTCGAATGGCTCGAGGGCGACGAGTTCGTCTTCCTCGGCGCCCGCGTCTACGAATACCCGCGCACCGCAGACGGCGGCTACGCGTCCGAGGAGCCGCTCTACCAGACCGAGGGCAACCTCGGCGTCCTGCGCGACCCGGACCAGCGCGTCCTGCGCCGGGCCAGCGAGCCGGCCATCCTGTCCAAGACGCTGCAACTGCACCTGGAGAGCACGCCGCCGCTCACCGTGGCCAAGTCAAACCTGCGCTCGCGCGTCCATCGGCGCGGCTACATGGACTATGTCGGCATCAAGCGGTACGGCGCCGACGGCCGGCCCTCGGGCGAGGTCCGCTTCGTCGGGCTGTTCACGGCCGAGGCCTATGACGCCCCGGCCCGTGACGTGCCGCTGATCCGTCGCAAGGTCTTGGGCGTCCTGGCCAGCGCCGGGGTGACCAGCGGCGGCCACAGCGAAAAGCGCCTGCGCAACATCCTGGAGACCTGGCCCCGCGACGAGCTGTTCCAGACCTCCGAGGCGGAGCTGAAGACGCTGGCCCTGGGGGTCATGCACCTGCACGACCGGCCGCGGGTGCGCATCTTCGCCCGCCGCGACCCGTTCGATCGCTTCGTCTCGGTCCTGATGTTCGTGCCGCGTGAGCGCTACGACTCCGGCGTCCGCGAGCGGGCCGGGAAGATCCTGGCAGAGGCCTTCAACGGTCGGGTGTCGGCCTGGTACCCGAGCTTCTCCGACGCGCCGCTGGCGCGGGTCCACTTCATCCTGGGCCTGGAGCCCGGAGCGCCCGCCGAGCCGGACATGCTGGCCGTCGAGGCCGAGATCGCCGAGGCCGCCCGCACCTGGGGCGACCGCTTCGACGTGGCCGTTCGCGCCGCGCCACCCGCCGCCGGCGTCGCCCCGACCCTGGCGCGCTGGGCCGGCGCGTTCAGCATCGGCTACCGTGGCTACTATCCCGCCGACGAGGCCCTGATCGATCTGGCCGAGATCGACGCCATGGGCGAGGAGGGCTTCCGCACCCGCGCCTTCCGCAATGTCGGCGACTCCTCGATCCGCTTCCGGTTCAAGGTCTACCGGCGCGGCGAGTCCGCCCCGCTTTCGGAGGTCATGCCGATCCTCGAGCACATGGGCCTGAAAGCCCTGATCGAGGACGCCTTCGAACTGACGCCCCAGACCGCGGACGGCAGCCGGGAAACCGTCTGGGTCCACGAGTTCCTGCTCGAGGATGACAGCGGCGAGCATCTGGTCTTCGCTGATGTGCAGGACGCGTTCGAGTCCGCCTTCACCGCCGTCTGGACCGGCCGCACCGAGAGCGACGGCTTCAACCGCCTGGTGCTGGAGCTTGGCGTGTCCTGGCGTGACGCCGCGCTGATCCGGGCCCTGGCCCGCTATCGGCAGCAGTCGGGCCTCGATCCCAGCCAGGCGGTGCAGGAGCAGGCGCTCAAGGACCATCCGGGCGTCGCCCGGCTGATCCTCGACCTGTTCCGCATCAAGTTCGATCCGGCCATCGCCGTCGACATCAAGGCGCGCGACACCCAGGCCGTGGCCGTCATGGACGAGATCGTCCAGTCGCTGCAGGCGGTCGAAAGCCTGGATCACGACCGTGTCCTGCGTCGCCTGGCCCTGCTGGTCGGAGCGGTGAAGCGGACCAACTTCTACCAGACCGGCGAGGATGGCCGGCCCAAGCCCTACATCTCGTTCAAGATCGCCAGCCGCGAACTGGACGACCTGCCGGCGCCCAAGCCCTACCGCGAGATCTTCGTCTCCGCGGCCCATGTCGAGGGCGTCCACCTGCGCTTCGGGCCGGTGGCCCGGGGCGGCCTGCGCTGGTCGGATCGCCGCGACGACTTCCGCACCGAGGTGCTGGGCCTGGTCAAGGCGCAGCAGGTCAAGAACGCCGTCATCGTGCCGGTCGGCTCCAAGGGCGGCTTCTATCCCAAGCATCTGCCGCGGGGCGGGACGCCCGAGGCCGTGCGCGCCGAAGGCATCCGCGCCTACCGCACCTTCCTGTCGGGCCTGCTCGACATCACCGACAACATCGCCGCCGACAACAGTGTCGTGCGGCCGCCGGCGGTGATCGCCCACGAGGGCGACGACCCCTATCTCGTCGTCGCCGCCGACAAGGGCACGGCGACCTTCTCCGACATCGCCAACGGCCTGGCCGAGGACTACGGCTTCTGGCTGGGCGACGCCTTCGCCTCGGGCGGGTCGGCCGGCTATGACCACAAGGTCATGGGCATTACCGCCCGCGGCGCCTGGGAAGCGGTCAAGCGCCACTTCCGCGAGGCCGGCAAGGACATCCAGACCACCGACTTCACCGTCGTCGGCGTCGGCGACATGTCGGGCGATGTGTTCGGCAACGGCATGCTGCTGAGCCGGCATATCCGGCTGGTCGCCGCGTTCGACCACCGCCACATCTTCATCGATCCGAACCCCGACAGCGCTTCGTCGTGGGAGGAGCGCCAGCGGATGTTCCTGCTGCCGCGCTCGTCGTGGGAGGACTACGACAAGAGCAAGATCTCGGCCGGCGGCGGCGTCTTCGCGCGGAACCTGAAGTCCATCGTCCTGACGCCGGAGATCAAGGCCGCGCTCGAGATCAAGGCCGACGCCGTCTCGCCCGCCGAGCTGATGACCGCCATCCTCAAGGCCAAGGCCGAGCTGCTCTATCTGGGCGGCATCGGCACCTATGTGAAGGCGAAGGGCGAGAGCCACGCCGAGGCCGGCGACAAGGCCAACGACGCTATCCGCGTCAACGGCTCGGAGCTGAGGGCAAGGGTGGTCGGAGAGGGCGCCAACCTCGGCCTCACCCAGGCCGGCCGCATCGAGTTCGCCAGGAACGGCGGGCGGATCAATACCGACGCCATCGACAACTCGGCCGGGGTCGACAGCTCCGACCACGAGGTCAACATCAAGATCCTCACCGGCATGGTCGAGCGGGCCGGCAAGATCACCAATCGCGAGGACCGCAATGTCCTCCTCGCCTCGATGACCGAAGAGGTCGCCGAGCATGTGCTGGCCCACAACTACGACCAGACCCTGGCCATCTCGCTGCTGGAGCAGGACGCCGCCGGCGAACTGGAGAACCACGGCCGGTTCATGACCGAGCTGGAATCCAGCGGTCGCCTGAGCCGCAAGGTCGAGGGCCTGCCCGACGCCGCCCAGATGGCGGAACTCTCAGCCAATGGCGCCGGCCTGACCCGGCCGGAACTGGCCGTGCTGCTGGCCTACGGCAAGCTCGATCTTTTCGACGAGATCGTCGCCTCGAAGGCGCCGGACGATCCCGCCTTCGAACAGGTTCTGGAGGCCTATTTCCCCACGGCGCTCGGCCAGTACGACGACGAGATGAAGCGCCACCGGCTGAGGCGGGAGATCATCGCCACGGTGGTCGACAACGAGCTGGTCAACGTCTGTGGTCCGACCTTCCCCTCCCGCCTGCGGGCGGCGGCGGGCTGCGACACCCGGGCCCTGGTCACCGGCTTCGAAGCCGCGCGGCGGATCCTGGGCTTCGGCGAGACCTGGGACGCGGTGGCGGCGCTGGATGGCAAGGCCCCGGCCGAGGGCCAACTGGCCCTGTTCCGCGCCTTGGCCCACACCCTGCGCAGCCAGACCTACTGGATGGCGCGCCGGGCGGGCGAGGGCGGCGTCGACGCCCTGACCGCCCGTTACGGCGCGGGCATGGACGAGCTGCGGGCCCTGACGCCGGGCATCCTGTCGACCTTCGAACAGAAGAATGTCGCCCGCCGCGCCGCGCTGTTCGTCAAGGACGGCGCGCCCGAGGTGCTGGCCCAGAAGATCGCCGCCCTGCAGCCGCTCACCACGGCGACCGAGCTGGTCGACCTCGCCAGCGGCCTGGGCTGGCCGGTCGCGGCGGCCGCGAGGCTCTACCACCAGGTCGGCGCGGCTTTCAGCTTTGACCGCCTGCGGGCGGCGGCCGGCGAGAAGCGTGGCGGGGACCACTTCGAGCGGATGGCCGTGCGGCGCCTCGTCGAGGACATGCTGGCCGAGCAGGCGCAGGTCGCCCGCGCGGTGATGACCTTCGCCGGGGTCGCCGACGCGGCCGGAACGCCGGAGCAGGCGAAGTCGACGGTGGCCTCCTGGGCGCAGCTGCACTCCGGCCCTGGCCGGGCGGTCAAGCGCACCATCGAGGAGATCGAGCAGGCCGGCGGCGGCTGGACCTTCGCCAAGCTGACCATCGCCAACGCCGCGTTGCGCGAACTGGCCGGCGTGGCGGCGGGGTAGGCTTCGGGCGGGGACATGTACCTCTTCGGTACGTGTCCCCCGCCGCTACCCCACGGCCGCCCGTAGCGCCTTCACATAGAACCCCCGCGCCTGGGCGCTGAGGTCGGGGCGGTAGCGGGTGCGCGGGTCGTTGGCGTCGTCGTCGTCGAAGGCGTGGGTGGCGTCCGGGAAGACCAGGGACTCGACGCTCAGGCCGTCGCGGCTTAGCCGGTCGAGCGCCGTCTGCGGATGGCGCACCCCGACCACGGCGTCCTTGCCGCCCAGCACCGCGAACACCTTGGGCCGCGCGCCTTGCCAGCCCCGGGCCGAGGTCAGCGACGGGAAGGCGGCGTAGGGATAGACGAGGAAGGTCCCGCGCACGCCCTTGAGCAGTTCGGGAGCGGCGTCGTGCAGGCCGGTCATTCGCGCCGCGCCGTCGCCCTGGGCCATGGCGTCCATGATCGTCCAGCCGCCGTGGCTCCAGCCGGCCGCCACCACGCGCGACGCGTCGGCCCAGGACTGGCCGCGCAGCCAGTGCATCACCGCATAGAGATCCGCCGCCCGCTGCGCCCCGCGAAGGGCCACGCCCGTGCAGACCAGCAGGCTGCCGTCCATCCGCGACATGCCGCGCGGCCGGAAGCTGTCGACGATCACCACCGCGAAACCCGCCTTCACCGCCTCGGCGGCGTAGGCCTTCTGGAACGGCTGGGCGCCGGCGCAGCCGTGCAGCTGCAGCGCCACGGGAAACGGTCCCGGGCCGAACGGCTTGCTGACCGTGAAACCGGGCGTCATCCGCTCGGCGTGGCCGGCGACGGTGGTGGGAAGAGCTGCCATGGAGGGCAGTATGTGAGCGCTTGCTCACATGGTCAAGGGGGAACGACTGCCGCCCACCATCCGTCATCGTCGGACCTTTTCCGACGACCCATGAACACGGTCGGGGCAGGGCTGGCGCGAACAGCGCCTCCCTCTCCGAACTCACCACGCATGGGTCCTCGCGACGAGCGCGAGGATGACGAAAGGGACGCGTTCTAGTGCCGGAACACCCGCACGCCCGTGAAGGCCATGGCCAGGCCGCGCTCGTCGGCGGCGGCGATGACTTCCTCGTCGCGGATCGAGCCGCCCGGCTGGATCACCGCCGTCGCGCCCGCCTCGGCCGCCTGGATCAGGCCGTCGGCGAAGGGGAAGAAGGCTTCGGAGGCGCAGGCGCTGCCCTTCAGGTCCAGGCCGAAGTCCCCGGCCCGCATGGCGGCGATGCGAGCGCTGTCCTTGCGGTTCATCTGGCCGGCCCCGACGCCCAGGGTCTGGCCGGCGCGAGCGAAGACGATGGCGTTGGACTTCACATGCTTGCCGACGGTGAAGGCGAAAAGCATGTCGCGCACTTCCTCGTCGGTCGGCGCGCGCTTCGTCACGATCTTCAGGTCGGCCGGCTTGATCAGCGAGGTGTCGCGGCTCTGGACCAGGAAGCCGCCGGCCACCGAACGGAACACCTCGCCCGGCGCATGGGCGTCGGGCAGGGCGCCGGTGACCAGCAGACGCAGGTTCTTCTTGCCGGCGAAGACGGCGATGGCGTCGTCGTCGGCGTCCGGCGCGATCACCACCTCGGTGAAGGTTTCCACAATGGCCTCGGCCGCGGCGCGGTCGAGCCTGCGGTTGACCGCTACGATGCCGCCGAAGGCGCTGACCGGGTCGCATTCCAGCGCCCGCTGGTAAGCGCTCAGCAGATCGCTGCCGGTGGCGACGCCGCAGGGGTTGGCGTGCTTGACGATGACGCAGGCCGGCTCGCTGAACTCGGCGACCAGCTCGAAGGCGGCGTCGGTGTCGGCGATGTTGTTGTAGCTAAGCTCCTTGCCCTGCAGCTGGCGGGCATGGGCCACGCCCGCGCGGGCCGGGCCGGCGGCGTAGAAGGCGGCCGACTGGTGCGGGTTTTCGCCGTAGCGCATGGTCTGGATCAGCGTCCCGGCGATGGCTTTGCGGGCCGGCTGGGTGTCGCCCAGCTGCTGCGCGAACCAGGTGGAGATGGCCGCGTCATAGGCCGCCGTGCGGGCGTAGGCGCGGGCGGCCAGCGTCTTGCGCAGCGCCAGGGTCGTGGTCCCGGTCGCCTTCAGCTGCTCCAGAACCTGCGCCATGTCGGCCGGGTCGGTGCAGACGGCGACATAGCCGTGGTTCTTGGCCGCCGAGCGGATCATGGCCGGGCCGCCGATGTCGATGTTCTCGACGCAGGTGGCGTAGTCGCCGCCCGCCGCCACCGTCGCCTCGAACGGGTAGAGGTTCACATAGAGCAGGTCGATGCCGCCGATGCCGTGGTCGGTCATGGCCTTCACGTGCTCGGCCGCGTCGCGGACGCCCAGCAGCCCGCCGTGTACGATCGGATGCAGGGTCTTGACCCGCCCGTCCATCATCTCCGGAAAGCCGGTCAGGTCGCTGACGTCCTTGACCGGCAGGCCGGCCGCCGCGATCGCCGCCTTGGTGCCGCCGGTCGAGACCAGCTCGACGCCCAGCTCGCTCAGCACCTTGGCCGCCTCGACCAGGCCGGTCTTGTCTGACACCGACAGCAGGGCGCGCTTGATGGGCGCGGCGTCGGGCGCGGCGGGATAGTCGGGGGCGGCAGGCATGGTTCGGCTCTCCGGAGGATCAGGAAGGAGCCCAGGCGCGCGGCGGGGCGCGCCATCAGCAAAAGTGGCAGCCGGTTTTGCGTCCGATGGCGCGCTACTCAAAGTAACACGCCTTCCGGGCGGCGAACCGCTGCGCACTTCGCCTGAAGGCGCGTCGTTCACGCTCCCCGGTGGTCGACCACCTTCAGCGCCAGTCACGCGAACGGGGCGCTAGATACGGCGAGACCGTCGGAAGGTCTACCCCTCCGCCCGCGACAGCTTCCACCTCACGCGCCCGCCCTTGTCGGCGCTGGCCTGGCCCTTGAGCACCACCTGCACGGTGCGCCGGGCGACGCCGCCGTCGACGTGTAGCGACGGCTCAACCGAGACCTCGACCGCGTCGTTGCGCAGCCACCAGCCCTGGTCGTGCGGGCCCTTGAGCAACACGCTCTTGCGGTCGCGGGCCAGCGAGGCGCGGGCGTCGGGGTGCAGGTGGAAGCGGACTGTGAAGGGGAAGTAGCGGCGCGGGCCGGTGACCTCCTTCTCGACCTTGGGCCGGAAGCTGTCCTCGCCGCGCAGCTCGTCGGTGAGCCGGTCGAGGTAGAGCTTGCGGTCGTGGATCAGGCCGAAGCGCTTGACCCAGCCCTCGTGGCTGACCTCCAGCCAGGCGGCGGCGTCGGATTCGTGGCGGCGGGCCTCCACCGCGCGCGGGGCGCCGGTGAGCCGCGCGCCCAGCGCCCCCGCGGCGACGCCGCGCAGGGGCTGCCCGGTCGACAGGTCGGCGAGGCTGGCCGTCGATGCCGCGTCAGTCAGCCGCAGGGCGTGCGATGCCCCGGACGCCGCGCTCCAGCCGCAGCCGACGATGATCGGGTCGGGTCCGCAGCAGATCTCCAGCGCCAGCGGCTGGGCGCAGGCGGTGACGCTCCAGCGGCCGCGGGCCGGTGCGCCGGCGTCGACCATGATGGTCAGGGCCGGCGATTCCAGGCGCTCGAAGCCGCCGTGCGGCGCGCGGCGACGGACCCGGTCCTCGCCCTCCTCATGGGCCAGGGCGGCGGCCACGCGCCGGGCCGAGGCCGCTTCCCCGCCCTGGAAGGCGGCCAGCCGCCCGTCGGGCAGAGTGAAGAACCGCGTGGCGGCGCTCAGCCGGTCGATGGCGCGCGGCAGGTCGTCCGGGCCCGCCTGCCCACGCTGGTGCAGGGCGTCGTCCAGGGTCAGCAGGTCGAACAGCAGCTCCAGCCCGGCCTGCGGCGAGCGCGAGGCGTGGACCCCGTCGCTCCCGACCGTCAGCGGCAGGTCATGCCGCAACCGCGCCATGGCCAGGTCGATCAGCAGCTCTCCGGCCTCACCGGCCAGGGCGCAGCCGGCGATGCCCGCGACCACGGCCCGCTCCAGCGCCCGGTCAGGGGCCTGGCTGATCCGTGTCAGGTGCCGGGCCTGCCGGGCCAGATCGAGCAGGAACTGCCCCCGCTCGGCGTCCGAGGCCGGCGCCGTCAGCCGCCGCGCCGCGCAGGCCAGGTTGAACACCCGCCGCTCTAGGATGTCCGGGCCCCAGGAGAAGCCGTTCCAGCGGCCGAACACCCGCCGCCAGTCGCCGATCAGCCGAAGCCCCGTCTTGGGTCCCGCGTCGCCGGCTGCCAGCAGGTCGCCCAGCCAGTCCATGCGGTGCAGGGCGACGGCGAAGCGGCGGTCGGGGCTGGGGCGGTCGAAGGGATCGCCCTGGGGGCCAACCGGCAGCTGCGTTCCGGCCAGGTCGAAGACGCCGCCGAGGATCTTGCGGCCTCGCTCGGGCTCGACCGGCCGCAGGTCGCGCGGATTGGCGGCGAGGCCCTCGGGCTTGGGGCCGGCGATGGCCATCCGGTGGAAGGGCGTGCCGAACCACTCACGCTCGAGGAACCGGCGCGCGCCTTCGCCCGCGGCCTGGACGGCCACTGCTGCGGAAGACGGAGAGGGCAGCCGGGGCGCGTCCACGACCCCGGTCAGCCGCCCTTGAGGGCGCGAATGTTGCCGGCGTAGGCGTCCGGCCCGCCCTTGAACACGGCCGAGCCGGCGACGAGCGCGGTGGCCCCCGCGCTCATGCATTGGGGCGCGGTCACCGGCGTGACGCCGCCGTCGACCTCGATGTGGATGTCCAGGCCGGAAGCGTCGATCATCTTCCGAAGTCGCTCGATCTTGCGCAGCTGGCCGGGGATGAAGCTCTGGCCGCCGAAGCCGGGGTTCACGGTCATGACCAGCATCAGGTCGATGTCCTCGAGGATCCACTCGACATGTTCGACCGGGGTCGAGGGGTTGAAGACCACCCCGGCCTTCGCCCCCAGCTCGCGAATGCGCTTGAGGGACCGGTGCAGGTGAGGGCCGGCCTCGGGATGGATGCTGACGATGTTCGCCCCGGCGCCGATGAAAGCCTCCAGGTAAGGATCGACCGGCGCGATCATCAGATGGACGTCGAACGGGATCGAGACGTGGGGCTTGAGCGCCTTCACCACGTCGGGACCGATGGTGATGTTGGGCACGAAGTGGCCGTCCATCACGTCGATGTGCAGCCAGTCGGCGCCGGCCGCCTCGACGGCGCGGCATTCCTCGCCGAGCTTCGAAAAGTCGGACGCCAGGATGGACGGTGAGATGATCGGGGCGGGCATGCCTTGGTCTAACCGCGCGGGCGCCGCGGAACAAGGACGGGAGGCAGTTCTAGAACCGCCGGACCAGCCTTGCCGCGAAGAAGCCGTCGACGCCGCCGGGCAGATGCTGCGGCAACAGGCGCAGCCAGCCGTCCGGCACGGCGGCCTCGGGCGCCCCGCCTTCGCCGGGTTCGATGGGGTCGAGGTCGAAGTCCGGACGGCGGGCCAGGAAGGCGCGGACCTGGCCCTCGCCCTCTTCCGGCTCCAGCGAGCAGACGCAGTAGACCAGCCGGCCCTTCGGCTTGACCCGGTCGGCGGCGGAGTCGAGCAGCCGCTTCTGCACCGCCGCCAGCTTGGCGATGTCCAGCGGCGAGGCGGCCCACAGCACGTCCGGGTGGCGGCGGAAGGTGCCGGTGGCCGAACAGGGCGCGTCGAGCAGCACCGCGTCGAACTTGTGCGCGTCCTTCCACAGGATGCCGTCGGCGGCGACGATCTCGGCCTCAAGGTTCAGGCGGGCGAGGTTCTCGGTCACCCGCTTGAGTCGGTCGGCGGAGCGGTCGAGCGCCACGACGGTCGCGCCGGCGGCGGCCAGCTGCATCGTCTTGCCGCCGGGCGCGGCGCAGAGGTCGAGCGCGGTTTCGCCTGTCTGGATGTTGAGCAGCCGCGCGGGGATCGCCGCGCCGGCGTCCTGCACCCACCAGCGGCCCTCGGTGAAGGCCGGCCACTCGGCGACGTCGCCGCGCAGCGGGGTGCGAACGCTGCCGCCGGGCAGCACCTCGCCCTCCAGCAGGGCGGCGATGGCCTCTGCGTCGGCGGGGTCGCGGACGGTGAGGTCGGTGGAGGGCTCCAGCGCGATTGTGGCGGCGACGGCGCGGGCGGTCTCGAGCCCGAACGCGGCCTTCCAGCGGGCCATCAGCCATTCGGGGGCGAGGGCCTCGGGATCGTCGGCGGGCGGGCCGTCGCGCAGCAGGCCGCGCAGGATGGCGTTGACCAGACCCTTGAACGGCCGGGTGACCTTGGCCTTGTCGGTCAGCGCGACGATGGTCGAGACCGCCGCGTGGTCGGGAACGCCCATCCAGAACAGCTGCGCCACGCCCAGTCGCAGCAGGGTGCGCACGCGCTCCGGCGGCTCACGGGTCAGCTTGGCGCCGATGGCGCGGTCGATCGGCCCCAGCCGGCGCAACGTGGCCATCGTCAGGGCGCGGGCGAAGGCGCGCTCGCGGGGGTCCAGCCGCGTGGAAGCCGGCGCGGTCAGGGCCTCGTCGAGGCCCGCGCGTCGCGCCAGGGCGGCTTCCAGGAAATGTACGGCGGCTTCCCGGGCGGGAAGTCCGGCTTCTTCGATCTCGGTCACGCGCGCCCCGTACCCTTTTCCGGCGCGGGGCGCAAAGGCGTCAGGCCGCGGCGGGCCTGCGCAGGCTGCCGATGATCGCGGCGATGAACAGCAGCATGCCCGCGATGGCGGGCAGTTCGGCTGCCATCATCACCTTGCCGCTCATCTTGCCGGTCAGCACCTGCGGCAGCAGGACGCCCATCAGGATCGCGCCGGTCGATGACAGCACCAGGTTGGCCCAGGGCAGCCAGCCGCTCCGCGGCGACAGGGCGTAGAAGCCGCCCATGATGCTGAGCGACACCCAGCCGAGCAGGTTCAGGTGGGCGTGGGCCGGCGAAAGGCTGTGGTCGCCGGACGTCCCCATATGCATGCCCCAGGCCATGCCGGCCAGGCCGCAAAGGGCGGCGACGAGAAAGAAGGCGCTTGAGACGCGTGGCATTGTCGGAAGTCCCCTGAGCTGGCCCGTCTCCCCACGGGCGGGGAAACGAAACCAGCGTTCGGCGAACGGATCAAGCGGCGGCGAGACTTGCCGCGGGCACGCCGCGCCCCACGTCCTGCCTGGTGATTGTTCGCGTCCGGGAGCTCGGTTAGACCTTGTCCATGCACAGTGACACCGACGGCCCCCTCCCACCCGGGGCCAATCCCGACAAGCGCCTGACGCCCGCCGCGCGCCGCGCGCTGGAAGAGGCCGCCGCGCGGCGCGCCGCCGCCGTGGACGCGGCCCGTCCCGCCGAGGACGGCGGTCCGGCGGGGCCCGAACCGACCCGCTACGGCGACTGGGAGCGAAAGGGGATCGCGGTCGATTTCTGACCGTCCCGGGGGGGGTGCGTCGTGACGCGCGAACTTTGACCCCGTCGCTCTCGCCCCTCAGGGGCAACCGGTCGCGTCGCGCGGGGCGAGGGCCCAAGGTCGAGCCCTCGCAATCCGGAGCCGCGTCATGACCTGGTTCACAAGGCTGACCCTGGCTGTGCTGGGCCTGCTCGTGCTCGCCCGCGCCGCGTCGGCGCAGACACCGCAGTACCAGATCTATTTCGTCCAGGAGGACGGCACGGTGACGCCGGCCGAAGTCTACCAGACGCAGGGCGCTGCGCCGGCGCCCGTCGCGCAGGGCTACGGCTACAGCCAGACGTCAGGCTATGCGGCCGGCTACGCCGCGCCCGCGCCGGCTGCCCAGGGCTATGGCTATGCCCAGACCGGCTGGTATGGCGCTTCGCCGCCCTGCTGCACCGGCGGCTACAGGCCCGCGCCGCCGCCGCCGCCGACTCCGACTCCGACCTACGGTTGCTGCGCGCCGCCACCGCCGCCGGCCTACAGCGCCGGCTGCTGCGCGCCCCGGCCGCCGTGCGCCCCGCACCCGCCGCATCCGCCGCAAGGCTGCACGCCGCCGAACTGGGGCGAGGTCACGCTGAACGACAGCTTCTTCTGGGGCGGCGGCGGCGTCGGTCCCGAGTACATCGCGAGCGGCGGTGGCGGCGGCGGTTACGCCTACGCCGGAGCCTCGTCCTATGCCTACGCCAGCGCCTCGGCCAGCGCGCGGGTCAGCGTTGGCGGCGGCGGCTACAGGCCGCCCCATAAACCGCCTCACAAGCCGCACAAGCCGGGCGGCGGCAAGAAGGGCTGCGGCGGCTGCCGCTAGACTTGCTCAGGCGCCGGCCATCTCGGCGTTGATCTTCAGAGCTGCATCGCGCGGGTCGCCCGCCGCCGTGATCGGGCGGCCGACCACCAGATGGCTGGCGCCGTTTCCGAGCGCGTCAGCCGGCGTCGCCGCACGGGCCTGATCGTCCGCCCCGGCCCAGGCCGGACGCACGCCGGGGGTCACCACCAGAAAGTCCGGTCCGCCGATGCCCCGGGCCAGAGCCGCTTCGTGCGGGCTGGCCACCACGCCGTCGACGCCGGCGTCCACCGCCTGGCGGATGCGCCGCTCGACCAGCTGCTCCACCCCCATGCCGTAGCCGATCTCCGCCAGGTCCTGGCCGCTCAGGCTGGTCAGGACGGTGACGCCGAGGATCTTCGCCCCTGTGGCTCCGCCGCGCCCCTTCACGGCCGCCTTCATCACCTGCGGCTGGGCGTGCACCGTCAGCAGGTCGCAGGCGCCGGTGCCGACGATGGCGGCCGTCGCCTTCTCCACGGTCGCCCCGATGTCGTGCAGCTTCCAGTCCAGGAACACCCGGCGGCCGCGCTGCTTGAGGTCGCGGGCCATGTCCATTCCGCCGACCGCCAGCATCTGGAGGCCGATCTTGTAGAAGGACACGCTGTCGCCGAGCGTCTCGACCATCGCCTCCGCGTCCGCGCGTCCAGGCAGGTCGAGGGCGACGATCAGGCGCGGGTCGGCGACGGGCATGCAGGCTCCTGGCGCGCAAGGGTGGCGCGAAAGACGGCGATTTGGGCTAAGAGCGTTCCATGAGCCTCACCGAATACGCCGTCAACTTCTTCGTCGCCCTGTTCGCGTTGCTGGACCCGATCGGCAATGTGCCGGTGTTCGCGGCGGCGACGGCGGGCGCGCTGGCGGCGGGGCGGCGCTGGGTTGCGGTCTACATCAGCCTGTTCGCCTTCGTGTTCATGACCTTCTTCTTCTTCAGCGGCCTGGCGCTGCTGGAGTTCTTCGGGATCTCATTGCCGGCCTTCCGCATCGCCGGCGGGGTGATCCTGTTCCTGATGGGTCTGGAGATGGCGCGCGACGACTTCACCGCCATGTTCGCTGACGCCGCCGAAGGCGCCGAGTCCGAGGGCGCCCGCGCCTACGCCCGCCGCCGGTTCGAGCGGCTGGTCGTGCCCTTCGCCATGCCGCTGCTGATCGGTCCGGGCGCGATCTCGAGCGTGGTGATCTTCTCCAGCGAGGCCAAGCAGTTCGGGCTTCAGGGCATGGCCGTCGGCATCGGGGTGATCGCCGCGATCAGCCTGGTGACCATGCTCTGCTTCTGGCTGACTCCGGTGATCAGCAAGCTGCTGGGCCGCATCGGCCTGACCATCATCGTGCGGGTGCTGGGCCTGATCCTCTGCGCCATGGCGGTGCAGTTCATCATCATCGGCGTATCGGACGCCGCCCGCGGCGGCATCATCAAGACCGACGTCGTCACGCCCTATACGGCGGAAAAGTAGGGGCCCACGCTCCGGACCTAACCGTCATCCTCGCTCTTGTGGCGAGGACCCCTGTGCAGGTTCGCAGGTGAGTGGATGATCTCGCTCCCACGTGGAAGCTTACGAGAAGTCCTGGGCACAAGGCCCAGGATGACGGCGGCAGGTCACACCTTCCGGAAGCGGCTGCCCTGGCTGGCCATCAGCGCCAGCGCCCAGTCGTCGGGCAGCAGCTTGGCGACCGCGGCGATGGCCTTGTTGGGCGCGCCGGTGACGCAGATGGGACGGTTGGCCTCGGCCGCCTCGTAGCCGGTGGCCGCGACCTCGTCAGCCCCGAGCCACAGCCAGTCCGGCGTCGACTGGCTGACTTGCGCCCGGGTGGCGTTTACGTCGTGAAATTCCGACAAGGTGAAGCCCGGGCAAAGGGCGCTGACGTGCACCCCGGTGGCCAGGTTCTCCAGATGCAGGCTCTGGGAGAACTTGATCAGGAAGCTTTTGGTCGCCGCGTACTGGGTGTGGCCGGCGGGGCCGGGGACCAGGCCCGCCAGCGAGGCGACGTTGACGATCCGCCCGAACTTCCGCTCGATCATCCCCGGCAGCAGCTTGTGAACCAGCTCGCAGGGGGCGACCAGCATCACCTGCAGCATGTCGCGCTGGGCGGGCCAGTCGGTCTCGGCGTAGGCGCCGGGCAGGCCGTAGCCGGCGTTGTTGATCAGGGCGTCGACCACCCGTCCGTGCCCGGCCAGATCGGCCAGGATGGCGTCCGTGGCGCCCGGCTCGGCCAGGTCGGCCGACAGGGTCAGGGCCTCGACCCCGAACCGCAGCCGGATCTCGCCGGCCAGCGCCTCCAGCCGGTCGGCGCGACGGGCCGTCAGGGCGACGTCATAGCCATGGCTGGCGTAAATGCGGGCGAAGGCGGCGCCGATGCCGGCGGAAGCGCCGGTCACCAGCGCGAGGCGGCGGGGCATGCGGGCGGACCTTTCAGGACCTTGAACGAACAGGGCCCAAGAGTGGCCCGCCCGCCGCGCCGGTTCAAGCCGCCCGAGCGAGGCCTGCATCCGCGCCGCGCGCCCAGCGCAGGGCGGCCCTGGCCACGCGTTCGCCCAGCAGGCGGGCGGTCTCCCGGTCGCCGGCCGGGGGCGAGACCTCGGGCGAGGCGTTGTCGGCCTGGCCCGCCACGCCGCTGAACGACCCGACCCGGTTCAGCGTATCGGGCCCGCGCTGGGCGGCGGGGACGGCCGGCGGGGGGAGGCCGAGGTTGATCCAGTTCATGCCGTGCTGGGCGGCCAGGATGGCCAGGCTCTCCAGCGCATGGCCCTTGTCGCCCGAAAAGCTGTGCGAGACCGTGAAGCCGGCCGCCAGCTTGTCCTTCCAGCCTCCGGTGGCGAACACTTTCGATGAGGCCTCGGCGAAGGCTTTGAAGGCGGCCGAAACGTCGCCCATGTAGGTCGGGGCGCCGAAGATCACCGCCTCGGCGCCGATGACGGCGTCGAGCAGCGGGTCGAAGTCCTGGCCGGCCCCTTCGATCTTCAGCAGGATGGCCTCGCCGCCGGCGTCGCGGACGCCCTGGGCCACGCTGAGCGCGAGGACTTCGTTGTGGCCGTAGCCGGAGTGGTAGGGAATGGCGACGCGGGCCATGGGGTCATCCTTTAATAGAAATAGCAACAGTTGCGATTACATATTAAGATCCGCGGCGGGTCGCAAGGGAATGGTAACAGGGTCGATCACAGTTTTTCGGGGTCGGTCTTCAGAAGGTCTGCGACGGTGATCGTCGCCAGCCGCGCGGCGGCGGCCTGATCGGCGGCCCCGATGGCGGCGCTGACGGCCACGGGGATGCGCTCGCCGACCGGGCAGCCGGCTGCCCCAGGGGGCGGCACGCCCAGGTGAGTGCAGCCGTGCACGGCTCGCAGAACCTGGTCCAGGCCGATTTCCGAGGGGGGCCGTTTGAGCCAGGCGCCGCCGCCGGCGCCGGCCCGGGTGTCGATCAGTCCCGCCTTCGCCAGCATCGCCGTAACCCGCCGCACGACCACCGGGTTGGTGGGCATGGATGCTGCCAGCTCGGCGCTGGAAACGGCGTGCTCAGGCGTCGTCGCATCCTTGTGGGCGAGGTAGGCCAGCGCGTGCGCGGCGACGGGAAACTTCTGGCTGTCGGACATGGTGTGGCCCAAAGGTAGGAACGCACAGGCCCGCGCGCCATCAAATTCGACGAAGCCCGTTACGCCGGCCGCGATTGAACCGGCCGTCGATTGGGTGTATCGCGCCCGCCGCAGTCGCTTGGGAACTGGCGTCGGGGCTCTCCCGGCGCGGGCCCGGAGATATCTCATGGTTTCCGACGCCGCCGGCGCCGCCGTACCGGACAAGGCAAGCCCGGCTCCCGGTCATGACGGGCACAAACCGCAGAGCTTCCGGCTGCTGGTGCTGGGCTCGATTGGCGTCGTCTTCGGCGACATCGGCACCAGCCCGCTCTACGCGATGCGCGAGGCGCTGCATCACACCCGCAGCGGCGTGGAGACCGAACTGGCCGTCCTGGGCGTGGTCTCGCTGGTCATCTGGGCGCTGATCCTGGTCGTCACCCTCAAGTACGTCCTCCTGCTGATGCGGGCCGACAACAAGGGCGAGGGCGGCACCCTGGCCCTTATGGCGCTGGCCCGCCGCACCCTGGCCAAGCCCAACGGCAAGCGGTCGGCGACGGTGTTTTTCCTCGGCGTCATCGGCGCGGCCCTGTTCTACGGCGACGGCATCATCACCCCCGCCATCTCGGTCCTGTCGGCGGTCGAGGGGCTCAAGGAGGCGCCGGGTATGGGCGGCCGGGTCGACAACCTGATCCTGCCCATCTCGGCCGGCATCCTGATCGCGCTGTTCATGGTCCAGTCGCGGGGCACCCACCGGGTCGCCGCCTTCTTCGGCCCCATCACCCTGGTCTGGTTCCTGGTGCTGGGCGGCCTGGGCCTCTATCACCTGTTCGACGACCCCTCCGTCCTGCGCGCCGTGCTGCCGCACTACGGGGTGATCTTCCTGTTCCAGAACGGCTTTCTCGGATTCGTGATCCTGGGCAGCGTCTTCCTGGCGGTGACGGGGGCCGAGGCGATCTACGCCGACATGGGCCACTTCGGGAAAAAGCCGATCCAGGCCGGCTGGCTTTGGGTCGTCTTCCCCTGCCTGGTGCTCAACTACCTGGGCCAGGGCGGGCTGATCCTCGCCAACCCCGCCGCCCGCGAGAATCCGTTCTGGGAGATGGTGCCCGAGGTGGCCTACTGGCCGGTGCTGCTGCTGGCCGCCATGGCCACGGTCATCGCCAGCCAGGCGGTGATCACCGGCGCCTTCTCGGTCACCCAGCAGGCGGTGTCCCTCGGCCTGCTGCCGCGCATCGATATCCGCCGGACCAGCGAGACCCAGGCCGGCCAGATCTATGTGCCCCAGGTCAACACCATGCTGCTGATCGGGGTCCTGGTGCTGCTGTTCAGCTTCAAGACCTCCAGCGCGCTGGCCGCCGCCTACGGCATCGCCGTCACCGGCTCGATGTTCGTCGACACCCTGCTGGCCTTCGTCATCGTGCGCGTCCTGTGGAAATGGCGCTGGTCGGCGACCCTGGCCGTGCTTGTGCCGCTGGTCGCCGTCGACCTGACCTTCATCTCGTCCAACCTGCTGAAGATCCCGCAGGGCGCCTGGATGCCGCTGGTGTTCGGCGCGGTGCTGGTGCTGATCATGTGGACCTGGACCAAGGGCGCCCAGATCCTGACCGACAAGACGCGGCGCGACTCGGTGCCGCTGGTCGACCTGATCGACATCCTCAAGGCCCGCGCGCCGCATCGCGCGCCCGGCACCGCCATCTTCCTGACCAGCGATCCGGACATGACCCCGGTCGCCCTGATGCACAACCTCAAGCACAACAAGGTCCTGCACGAGAAGAACGTCATCGCCACCGTCCGCACGGCCGAAACGCCGCGCGTCCCCGAGAGCGAGCGCGTGCGGATCGAGGTGGTCAACGACGACTTCAAGAAGCTGATCATCAGCTACGGCTTCATGGAAACGCCCAATGTACCCAAGGCCCTGACGCTGCTGCGCAAGCAGCAGGGTCTGAAGTTCGACATCATGTCGACCAGCTTCTTCCTCGGCCGCCGCTCGGTGATCGCCTCGGCCCACAGCGGCATGCCGCTCTGGCAGGACAAGCTGTTCATCTTCCTGATGAAGAACGCCGCCAACCCGACCGACTTCTTCAAGATCCCGCCCGGCCGCGTGGTCGAGCTGGGGGCCCAGGTCACGGTATGATCTTCGCCCTGACCATCGCCGGGGACGTGTTCTGGATCCTGGCCCTGGCCCTGATGGCGTCCTTCACCCTGGCGAGCTGGAAGCGCATCCCTGCGGGCGCCGGCGTACCGGTGCTTTGGACGGGCCTTTCGGCGACGCGGCGGCTGCCCCGCTGGGCGGCCCTGCTCGCCCTGCCGGTCGTCGCCTTCCTGATCGGCGCCTGGCTGCAGATCCAGAGCCGCGAGCCGGGCCTGGACCTGACCGGCGCGCTGATCGTCCTGGGCGTCCGCGCCACCCTGGCCCCGCTGCTGGCGGTGCTGCATCTGGGCCGCGTCCAGAAGGCCCTGGCGATCCTTGAGGCTGAGGACGGGCTGAGCCCGCCCCGATAAAGGCCACAAACCGGCGTTTTCCTGCGGCCATGATCGACCGCCGCGCCCTGATCGCCGCCCTTCCGGCCCTGGCCCTGCCGGCCGTGGCGCGCGCCGAGCCGGACTGGCCCGTCAGGCTGGTGGCCGCCGCCCGGGCCCAGATCGGCCGCACCGTCGTCTATGATCCGGCCTATGTCCGCCTCGCCTATCCGGGCGGCGACGTGCCGGCTGACCGGGGCGTCTGCACCGACGTGATCATCCGCGCCTACCGGTCCGCCTTCGGCCTCGACCTGCAGGCCCTGGTCCACGAGGACATGAGCCGCGCCTTCTCCGCCTATCCGAAGGCCTGGGGCCTGACCCGGACCGACCGCAACATCGACCATCGCCGGGTGCCCAACCTGGAGACCTTCCTCACCCGGCGCGGCGCCTCGTTGCCGCTGGCCGGCGGCTGGCGGGCCGGGGACCTGGTCACCCAGCGGCTGGGCGGCTCGCTGCCGCACATCTCCATCATCGCGGCCGACACCCCGGCCGGGGCGACGCCGCCGGTGATCCACAACATCGGCGCCGGGACGCGCGCGGAGCCGATGGCGCCGGCCGGCGTGGTCGGCCGCTTCCGTTTCGCGCCGGTTCGGACTTGACCGCCGGGCCGGAACGCCGTTGAACGCCCGCACTTTTCTCGCCGTCGCAGGATAACCGCCCGTGCCCGCCCACAAGTCCGTCAAGAAGGTCGTCCTCGCCTATTCGGGCGGCCTCGACACCTCGATCATCCTGAAGTGGCTGCAGACCGAGTACGGGGCGGAGGTCATCACCTTCACCGCCGACCTGGGCCAGGGCGAGGAGATCGAGCCGGCGCGCGCCAAGGCGCTAGCCGCCGGGGTCAAGCCGGAGAACATCTTCATCGAGGACGTGCGCGAGGAGTTCGTCCGCGACTACGTCTTCCCGATGTTCCGCGCCAACACGGTCTACGAGGGCCAGTACCTGCTCGGCACCTCCATCGCCCGGCCGCTGATCGCCAAGAAGCAGATCGAGATCGCCCGCAAGATGGGCGCCGACGCGGTCAGCCACGGCGCCACCGGCAAGGGCAACGACCAGGTCCGGTTCGAGCTCGGCTACTACGGCCTGGAGCCCGACATCACCGTGATCGCGCCCTGGCGGGAGTGGGACTTCAAGTCCCGCGAGGCGCTGCTCGACTTCGCCGAGAAGCACCAGATCCAGATCACCAAGGACAAGCGCGGCGAGGCCCCCTTCAGCGTCGACGCCAACCTTCTGCACAGCTCGTCCGAGGGCAAGGTGCTCGAGGACCCGGCCGTCGAGGCGCCCGAGTTCGTCCATATGCGCACCATCGCGCCCGAGGACGCGCCGGACACGCCGCAGATCTTCACCATCGATTTCGAGAAGGGCGACCCGGTCGCCATCGACGGCGTCGCCCTGTCGCCCGCCGCGCTGCTGACGAAGCTGAACCAGCTGGGCCACGACAACGGCGTCGGCCGGCTGGACCTGGTCGAGAACCGCTTCGTGGGCATGAAGTCGCGCGGCGTCTACGAGACCCCCGGCGGCACGATCCTGCTCGCCGCCCACCGCGGCATCGAATCCATCACCCTCGACCGCGGGGCCATGCACCTGAAGGACGAGCTGATGCCGAAGTACGCATCGCTGGTCTACAACGGCTTCTGGTTCTCGCCCGAGCGAGAGATGCTGCAGGCGGCCATCGACTACAGCCAGTCCAAGGTCACCGGCCGCGTGCGGGTCAAGCTCTACAAGGGCAATGTCTCGATCATCGGCCGCGAGAGCGCCTACAGCCTCTACGACCAGGACCTGGTCACCTTCGAGGAAGGCAAGGTCGCCTACGACCACCGCGACGCCGGCGGCTTCATCAAGCTCAACGCCCTGCGCCTGCGCGTGCTGGCCAAGCGCGACAAGCGCGACGCGGGATAGCCGTCCACGGCGTCAGCCGTTCCACGGCTCCAGCCGGTTGTACGGATAGAAGCCGCTGATCTCCTCGGTGAAGAAGCCGCCCCTGGAGTCGGCGTCCACGAAGCTGCGGTGCACCTCGCCGGGCACGCCGACGTAGACGTAGCGGTCGCCATCGGCGAAGCGGACGTACAGCTTGCCGTGCTCGGTCTCGTATTCGATGTCGGTGATCGCGACCTGGTCCATGCGCATGGCCGTCTCCCTCCGGCGGTAGCGCCCCACAGGGCCAGAATGCCTGTCCGCGTCATGGGTTCCGGCGCATGGCGAAGCATGACAGGCTCCCCGGCGGGGAGGCGGCGTGGGCCGCTGCGTGAAAAAGGGACACCCTTATGCAAGCCTATGCCTTTGTCGCCATCGTCACCGGCCTGGCGCTGCTGGCCTACGTCTGGATGGGCCTGCGCGTCGGCGCCGCCCGCAGCAAGAGCGGCATAGCCGCGCCGCAGATGACCGGCGATCCGGTGCTCGAGCGCCACATCCGCGTGCAGGCCAACACGCTCGAATGGCTGCCGATCTTCCTGCCGTCGCTGTGGATGTTCCACCTGTTCTGGCAGCCGCAGGACCCGACGGGCGTGATCGCCTTCGCGCTCGGCATGGTGTGGATCGTCGGCCGCATCCTCTACGCGCTCGGCTATGTCGCCGATCCGGGCAAGCGCGAGGCCGGGTTCGTCATCCAGATGCTCGCCGCCGCCGCCCTGCTGTTCGGCGCGCTCGGCAAGGCGGTGTGGATCCTGGTCGCCTAGACCGTCAGTCCGGCCAGCACCACGCCCTGCCAGATGGCCAGGCCTGTCACCAGCAGGCCGACCAGCCAGGTCAGGGCGCGGACCGGCAGGACCTTGGTCATCCAGCCGGCGAAGGGCGCCGCCAGCATGCCGCCGGCGATCAACCCGCCGACCGACCACATGTGGTCCTGCAGACCGGTCGCGTCCCAGTGGCCGGTGAGAATGGCCGCCACGAAGGTGGCCGAGATTGCCGAGGCGACGAAGAACTCGGCGGCGTTGGTCGTGCCGATCGCCTGCCGGGGCTCGGCGCCCGAGCCCATCAGGGTGCTGGTCACCACCGGACCCCAGCCGCCCCCCCCGATAGCGTCGAAGAAGCCGCCGATGAAGCCCAGCGGCGCGGGTCGCTTCCAGCTGAGCACTCTGGGCCGCGTGCCCTTCCAGGCGCGCCACAGGATGATCAGGCCCATCAGCCCCAGCCAGGCCACGACCCAGGGCTTGACGATCTTGCCGTCGATCGAGGTCAGCACGTAGGTGCCCATGATTCCGCCCACGACGCCGCCGGCCGACAGCAGGCCGAGCAGCTTCCAGTTCACGTTGCGATAGATGATGTGCGACACGGCCGAGGCCGCGCCGGTGAACACCTTGGCCGCGTGGACGCTGGCCGAGGCGTTGGCCGGCGGCACGCCCAGCGCCAGCAGCACGGTGGACGACACCACGCCGTAGGCCATGCCCAGCGCGCCATCCACCAGCTGGGCGGCGACGCCCACGGCGAAGAAAATCCAGAAGTCGGGATCCATGTCCACCTGGCGGAATGACTGACCTGACAGGCATCGCAGGTAATCCCACCCGCGTCACTCGGGATTCACTGGGGCGGGTCTCAGGAAATCTGCCGGTCACGCCCTCTTGTCCGGCGCGGGACGCTCATGCGATGGCCCGGCGATGACCCTGCCCGTCGATCCCGCCCGCTACGGCGCCTTTCTGGCCATCATGGCGGTGATGGCGGTGACGCCCGGGCCGGCCAACCTGTTCGCCATCGCCGCCGGCATGCAGAGGGGCCGCAAGCAGGCGCTGATCGGCGTGGCCGGTATGAACGCCGCCACCCTGGTGTGGTTCGGCGGGGCGGCGCTGGGGCTGGGGGCGCTGGTCACCGCCTTTCCCGCCGCCTTCCGGCTGCTGGCCGTCGCCGGGGGGCTCTATGTGGCCTGGCTGGGCCTGCGGTCGCTCTGGTCGGCCCTGCGGGGTGGACGCGAGGACGCGGCGCCGGCGCCGGACGTGCACAGGGCCCGCTCGGCCTTTCTCGACGGTTTCTCGGTGCAGATCGCCAATCCCAAGGCCCTGCTATTCTTCACCGCCGTCCTGCCGCCGTTCATCGACCTCGGCCGGCCCGTAGTCCCCCAGCTGCTGCTGTTCGCCGCGGCCACCATCGGCTTCGACGTCATCGCCATGGGCGCCTACGGCCTGGGCGGGGCGGCCCTGTCGGCGCGGATGAACGAGCCGGCCTTCAAGCGCGGCTTCTCGCTGCTGGTCGGCGCCCTGCTGATCGCGGCCGCCGTGTTGATCCTGACGCGGGACTAGCAGCCAGGTGGTCGGAGTGCTGCTGCCAACATATTGAGCAACAACAGGATTTCCACGTCGTTAACCCTTGCGGGCGCGTCATCGGCTCACGCAGCCTGCGGAGCAGGAACAAGGGGGCGATCATGGACGACGACTTCGAACGCCAGCTCAGGGGCGAGCGGCTGACCACCACAGAGGTGCTCTACTACATGCCCGACTGCCCGGCCCTGCTGCAGCGGTTCCTGTGGCAGACCCTGGACCTGGCCCCGCGGTTTCCGCGCGTGCACCGGTTCCTGGATTTCTGGCGACGCGAGATCGACGCCACCATCCACTCGGTCACCGTGGCCTCGCCCGGTCTGATCCAGCCGGCCCGGCTGCGCATCGCCCGACATATGGAGACCCTTCACTAGCCCTTGGCGCAACCTCCGCCCGGCGCCATGTGTTGGGGTAGAGGGACAACAGGGACTGACTGCGCCACCCGGCGCCGCCGGCTCCGCGCTGGAGTAGACCACAATGACCTTCAAAGCTGTCGCGATGGCGGGACTGCTGGCTGCGGCCACCGCCCTGACCGCCTGCGCCACCGCGACTCCCTACCAGCCGAACGTGCCGGGACAGTCGGTGTCGGGGGGCTTTTCCGAGTCCCGGCTGGAGACCGATCGCTTCCGCGTGACCTTCGCGGGCAACAGCCTGACCTCACGGGAGACCGTCGAGCGCTACCTGCTTTACCGCGCCGCCGAGATCACGGTGGGTGAGGGCTACGACTGGTTCGCCCTGGCCGACCGCAGCACCGACCGCAAGGCGCGCACCTATGTCGATCCGACACCGGCGCCGTTCGGCCCCTACGGCTACTGGCGGCCGTCCTGGCGCTATTACGGCGCCTCCTGGGGCTGGCGGCGCTGGGACCCCTGGTACGGTGACCCGTTCTGGGCCGACCGCATGGACGTGCGCACGGTCGAGCGGTTCGAGGCCTCGGCCGAGATCCTGCTTGGCAAGGGCCCCAAGCCCGCGAACGATCCCCGCGCCTTCGACGCCCGCGACGTGATGGGCAACCTCGGCCCGACGATCCAGCGCCCGGCGACCAACTGATCGGGCAAAGAAAAAGGGCGGCTCTCGCGAGCCGCCCTTCGTCTCCGGTGATGGGTCGCGGGTTAGCGCGGCGCCATGCGGATGGAGCCGTCCAGGCGGACGTCTTCACCGTTGAAGTAGCCGTTGCGGATCATTTCCAGCGCCAGCGAGGCGTACTCTTCAGCCTGGCCGAGACGCTTGGGGAACGGCACCTGGGCGCCGAGGGCGGCCTTCACGGCCTCCGGAGCCGCGTTCAGCAGGGGGGTGTTGAAGATGCCCGGCAGGATGGTGTTCACCCGGATACCTTCGCTGGACAGGTCGCGGGCGATCGGCAGCGTCATGCCGACGACGCCGCCCTTGGAGGCCGAATAGGCCGCCTGGCCAATCTGGCCGTCCTCGGCCGCCACGGAGGCGGTGTTGACGATGGCGCCGCGATCGCCGTCCGGCAGCGGGTCCAGGGTCAGCATGCCGGCCGCCGACTTGGCGATGCAGCGGAAGGTGCCGACCAGGTTGATCTGGATGATCATGTCGAAGTGGGCCAGCGGGAAGTGCTTGATGTCGCCGGTGTTCTTGTCGCGGCTGGCCGTCTTGGCGGCGTTGCCGGTGCCGGCGCAGTTGACCAGGATACGCTCCTGGCCGTTGGCCGCGCGGGCCTTCTCAAAGCCGGCGTCGACTTCGGCGTCGCTGGTGACGTTGACGGCGCAGAAGGTCACGCCCAGTTCTTTCTCGAGCGCGGCGCCACGATCGGCCTGGCGGTCGAGGTCGAAGATGGCGACCTTGACGCCCTGGGCGACCAGGGCGCGGACAGTGGCCTCGCCGAGGCCGGATGCGCCGCCGGTGACGACGGCGGAAATGGAGGAATCAAGCTTCATGGACGGCTCCCCGTGCGTTGTGTTGAACTACAGTCGAACAGCGGTTTAGTCCTATGAGCGCCAATTCCAAGCCGTCACCCGACGTCAACTCGATCATCGACCCTTCGAAGGCCCTCGTTCCGGAGGTCATCAAGGTCAATGAACAGCGGGTCGCGAAGGGCTTCTGGCCCAAGATCCGCAAGGTCGCGACGAAGGTTCCCTTCGCCGCAGACGCCCTGTCCGTATGGTGGTGCGCCCGCGATCCGGACACGCCGAAGGCGGCCAAGGGCATGATGCTGGCGGCACTGGCCTACTTCGTCCTGCCCACAGATGTGATCCCCGATATTCTCGCGGGCGTCGGCTTCACCGACGACGCGGCGGTGTTCGCCGCCCTGATCGCGGTGGTCGGCAAACACCTCAAGCCCGCGCACAAAACGTCCGCCAAGGCCTTCCTGCGAAAGGTCGCCGGGGACTGACATGGGCCCGGGGGGGACGCTGAGTTTGGAGGATCCGGCCGCCATCGCCCTGTCGGTGATGGCTCTCACCATGCTGGTCTACGGCCTGGCTCTGGCCGGCCGTGAGCCGTCGGCGCCGCGTATGGTGGTCAAGACCCTCGGGGTGGCGGCCCTGGCCGTCGCCGCCGCCCTGCTGCAGGCCCCCTGGGTGCTGGTCGCCGCCCTGGCCGTCTGCGCGGTGGGTGACGCCTTCCTGGCGCTGGACCCGAAGCGCTGGCTGCCGGCCGGCCTCTTCGCCTTCCTGATCGGCCATGCCCTCTACATCGCGCTGTTCGCCGCCTGGAAGGACCCGCTGCTCGAACCGGGCCCGGTGCGGCTGATCGCGTTCGCGGCGCTGGCGGCCCTGGCGGTGACGCTGCTGGCCTTTCTGTGGAAACACCTGGGCGTCCTGCGGCCGGCGGTGGTTCTCTATGTGATCGTCATCTCGGCCATGACCGGCTTCAGCTTCATGCTTGACGCCGCCTTCTGGCCGGCCATGGTCGGCTCGGTCGCCTTCCTGGCATCCGACGCGGTGCTGGCGGTCAGCCTGTTCCGCGGCGAGGTGCTGTTCGGCTCCACCCGCATCACCAACTGGACGGTCTGGTTCCTCTACTGCGCGGCGCAGATCGGGATCACGGCGGCGTTCGTGGGGCTCTAGGTCCGCGCCTTCTTCGACAACTGGTGTTCGCGCAGGGTGATAAACAGGGTGGAGACCACGACGATCACCGCCCCGGCGATGGTCGCCCAGGTCGGCACCTCGTTGAAGATCGCAAAGCCGATGGCGGCGGAGAACACCAGCCGGGTGTAGTCGATGGGGGCCATGGCGGCGGCGTCGCCGATCTGCATGCCCTTGATGTAACAGCCCTGGGTGATGGTCCCCATCACCCCCATGGCGGCCAGCAGCATCAGGTCCACCGGCGCCGGCCAGCGCCAGACGAACAGCGCCGGCGGCAGCGAGAAGGCCAGGCCCAGCACCGCCGACCAGACCAGCAGGGTGAAGGGGCTGTGGTCGCGGGTCATCACCTTCATGCCGGTGATGGTCATGGCGAAGCCCAGGGCCGCGCCCAGCGCCGCCGCCTGGCCCCAGCCGAAGCCGTGCCCCGGCGCGCCCGGCTGCAGCATGACCAGCACCCCGGCGAACCCGACCAGCGCCGCCCCGATGCGCAGCGGGCCCAGCGGCTCGCGCAGCACGAAGAAGGCCAGCGGCACCAGCCACAGGGTCCGCGTGAACGACAGGGCGTTGGCCTCGGCCAGCGGCAGCACCTGGAAGGCGTAGAAGCTCATGATCATGGCGATGGTGCCGACCGCCGAGCGGAAGAACAGGATGCCCGGCCGCGTGGTGTGGAAGGCCCCGCGCCAGTCGCGCAGGATCATCGGCGCCAGCACCAGCAGGCCGGCGGCCTGGCGGTAGAAGGTCTGCAGCGCCGCCGGATAGTCGTCGCCGAGGAACTTGATCAGCGTCGTCATCACCGTGAAGCCCAGCGCCGAGGCCAGCATCCACAGCGCGCCCCGGACGTTGGGGGCAAGCGTCGGCCGCTCGCCGGCCGGCGGTATGGGTGGAACTTCCTCGGGCATCAGCGCGCCCGGACCCAGCCGGTGATCGACAGCCGGTCGGCGCCGGCGAACTCCCAGACCGGCGAGACGGCGTGGGCTTGCGGCACGCGGAACAGGTTCAGGGCGTTGAAGGCCGGGGTGTAGCCCTCCGACACATGGCCGTCCTCGTCGAAGAACAGCAGCAGCCCGCCCCAGTCCGGCCGCCACAGCGGCGTGAAGTTCAGCACGAAGGCGTAGAGCCGGTTCTGGCCGTCCAGTTCGTCGTGGTGGGCGGTCAGGAAGTCGCCGCGCCGGTAGCGGCTGCCCATGGCGTCGCAGAAGGCCGCGCGGGGGTCGCCGGTCAGGGTGCGGATGAAGCCCAGGAAGGCCTCGCCGTTCAGAAAGTCGTAGACGGCCTCGGCCGGGGCCAGCGGCCCGCCATGGCGCGTCCCGGCCTCGATGTCGTCCGACAGCCGCCATTTGTCGAAGCGGTAGAGGAAGCCGGCCCTGGCCTCCTGCCGCATCGCCGCGTCCATGCCGGCCCGCTGCTCGGCCGACAGCGCCTCGTACTCGGCCAGGGAGGCGTCGAGGCCGTCATCGCCGATCTTGATCGACTTCAGCCAAGGGACCGGCCCGGCCAGCGCCCGGCCGACGGCCTCGCCGCCCCGGCCCGCGAAGAAGCCAGGCAGATGGACGCGCCCGTGCCGACGGAAGACCGGCGCGATCTGGCTCGGGTCGAGGCCCGGATCAATGGCCAGCGGGGCGTTCAACGGCCTGTCAGCCTCCCTGTTGCTGCGCCGCCATGGCCAGCCGCATCTGCTCGGCCTGCTCGGGCGTGATGCCCAGGGCGTCGAGGATCGGGTTGGCCGCCTTCGGATCCCAGGAGCCCCGGCCGCCGATGGTCAGGCCGCCGTCGACGACGATGTGGGTCCCGGTCACGAACAGCGAATCGTCGCAGGCCAGATACAGGGCCGCGCGAGCGATGTCCTCGGGCATGCCGGCCTTCGGGATCGGCTGGATCTTCGGGGCGATCTCTTCCATGCGCGCGGCCATCTGGTCGGCGACCTCGCGCGGCAGCCCCATGGAGGCGCCGAAGATCGAGGTGGCGATCAGGCCCGGGCAGATGGCGTTGACACGGATCTTCAACGGCGACAGCTCGGCCGCCGCGCACTTGGACATGTGGATCACCGCGCACTTGGCGGTGGAATAGGCCAGCGGCCCGAAGCCGGCCTGCAGTCCGGCGATCGAGGCGGTGTTGATCACCGACCCGCCGCCACGCTTCACCATATGCGGCAGGGCATGCTTCATGCCCAGCGCCGGACCACGGACCAGCAGGGCGAAGGTGTGGTCCCAGCCGGCCGCGTCGATCTCCGACACATTGCCCGGCGCGCCGCCGTGGCCGGCGTTGTTGAACAGGATGTCCAGTCCGCCGAAGCTGTCGACCGCCAGCTGCACCGCCTTGGCGATGTCGGCCTCGACAGTCACGTCGCAGTGGGCGTAGCGGACGCGGTCGGGGAACCGCTTCTCGAGCATGGCTCCCTTCTCGTCCTGCAGGTCTGCGGCGACGACGCAGGCGCCTTCGGCCACGAACAGTTCGACCGTGCCCAGGCCGATGCCCGAAACCCCGCCGGTGATCAGGGCGATCTTGCCCTCAAGACGTCCCGCCATCTGTGTCTTCCCCTTGTATGTTGTTGTCCCCTCTGAGGGGGATCGGGCCGGGTCGCCGCGTGTCCGGCGTTCCCCGACCCTCAGTCAGTCCCGGATTCCCGCTTTCGCGGGGGTTCCTACGGAAGCACGACCACCTTGCCCATGGCCTTGCGGCTGGCGAGGTGGGCGATGGCCTCGCCGGCGCGGGCCAGCGGGAAGGTCTCGGAGACGTGCGGCTTGATCTTGCCTTCCGCGTACATCTCCATCAGCTGGCGGACGTTGTCCTGATGCGCCTTGGGATCGCGGGCCACGGCCGCGCCCCAGAAGACGCCGACGATGTCGCAGGATTTCAGCAGGGTCAGGTTCAGCGGCACGGCCGGGATGCCGGCCGGGAAGCCGATGACCAGGAAGCGGCCGCCCCAACCGGCGGCGCGGATGGTCGCCTCGGCGTAGTCGCCGCCGACGGCGTCGTAGGCCACGTCCCAGCCGTTGGGGCCGCAGGCGTCCTTGAACAGGTTGGCGAGCGCCTTCTTGCCGTCCTTGTCGAACGGACCGGTCGGATAGACCACGCCGGCGTCGGCGCCGCGCGCGATGGCCAGGTCGACCTTCTCCTGGCTGGAGGCCGCCGCGATGACGCGCGCGCCCATGGCCTTGCCCAGCTCGACGGCCGCCAGACCCACGCCCCCGGCGGCGCCCAGCACCAGCAGGGTCTCGCCGGCCTTCAGGTGGCCGCGGTCCTTCAGACCGTACCAGCTGGTGCCGTAGGTCATCATGAAGGCCGCCGCCTCGTCGAAGGGCATGGCGTCGGGGATGGGTGTGACCCGGTGGGCTTCCAGCGCCAGTTCCTCGGCCATGCCGCCCCAGCCGGTCGAGGCCAGCACGCGCTGGCCGACCTGCAGGTGGGTGACGCCCTCGCCGACCGCCTTGACCACGCCGGCGACTTCGCCGCCCGGCGCGAAGGGGCGGTTCGGCTTGAACTGGTACTTGTCCTCGATGATCAGGACGTCAGGGTAGTTCACGCCGCAGGCCTTGACCGACAGCACAACCTGGCCGGGGCCGGCTTGCGGGCTCGGAAGCTCCTCGAGGACCAGGGTCTCGGGTCCGCCCACGCTCTTGCTCAGCACCGCCTTCATGCCGTCTCTCCCATGCTCTTTCATTGATCGGCCCACAGGAGTATCGCGGGCTTGAAGTCAGTCTACAGGGCGGAACCCGGCGTTGGCGAACAATTGTTTGAGTCTGGTGATCCATGGCGGCGCGGGGGCCCGGCGCGGCCGCGACTACAGCCGCGAGATCGTCCACATGCGGGAACTGGTCGAGGCCGGCCGTGACCGGCTGACCGCCGGCGCCCTGGCCCTCGATGTCGCGGAGGAGACCGTGCAGGCGCTGGAGGCCTCGGGCCTGTACGTCGCCGGGCGCGGCGCCTCGCCCAACACCGGCGGCGCCTACGAGCTGGACGCCTGCCTGATGGACGGCGCCACGGGCCGGGCCGGGTCGGTCGCGGCGCTGCAGGGTTTCGAGAGCCCCATCGCCGTGGCCCGCGCCGTGATGGACTGGACGCCGCATGTCATGCTGGCCGGGGAGGGCGCGGCCCGCTTCGCCGCCGCCCAGGGGCTGGCCGCCATCCTCGACCCCGCGGCCTGGTTCACCCACGCCGGCCAGGACGAGTCCAACCACCCGCCGGGGACCCTGGCCCACGGCACCGTCGGCTGCGTGGTCCGCGACGCCGAGGGCCGGCTGGCGGCGGCCACCTCGACCGGCGGGGTGTTCGGAAAGCTGCCGGGCCGGGTCGGCGACTCCCCCCTGATCGGGGCCGGCGCCTGGGCGGACGAGCGCGTCGCCGTCTCCTGCACCGGCCAGGGCGAGTACTTCATCCGCGTCGCCGCCGCCGTGCAGGTCGCCCATCGCATGGCCTTCGGGGGCGAGGCGCTGGCCCCGGCCGCCGACGCGGTGCTGGCGGCGATCCGCGCGCTCGGCGGCGACGGCGGACTGATCGCCGTCGACGCGGCCGGCAACGTCGCCATGCCCTTTGTCTCGGCCGGCATGAAGCGCGCGGCGCTCCTGCCCGACGGCGACATCGTCTCGGCGGCGTTTTGACGCGAGCCTAGTGGCCCGTCAGCTTCTGCAGGATGTTGATCGGGAAGCCGAAGCGGGCCTGGCCGAAGCTCACGGCAAGGGCGTAGCAGACCTCGCCCGGTTCGGCCTTGGGCTCGTGGCTGAAGCCCGGACGTCCGACGTTGACGTCGCCCGGTCCGTAGCGGTCGTGCCCGTCATGGAAGGCCCCGGTCACGACCAGGGTGTATTCCTCGCCCTCGTGGTCATGCTCGGCGACGTTGGCGCCCGGTTCGATCCGCAGCAACTGGGTCTCGCCGCCGCCGTCCATCGGCAGCTTGAGGGACCGGATCCCGAAGCCCAGGAACTTCCAGCGGCGGCCCTCGCCCATCGCGTCGAACACCGCTTCCCGCAAGGGATCGGGCAGCATGAGCACCTCGCCCAGCTCACGCCCGGCGGCGCCGGCGGCGCTCCGGGCGCGGCTGTCGATCGTCTGCAGCGCGTCGATCCGGGCGAAAGCCTGCTCGGCCGCGTTGGCGGACAGGGCGGCCGGCGCCTCGTCCTCGAGGAACGCCCCGCCCACGACGTCACCCGGCATCACCGGCGCGCCGCGAAGGACAGCTGCGGTCGCTTCCATCAGGCGAAGGCCTGGGTGGCGGTTGGTGTCCGGCGTGGTCGTCTCGGGCGTCATGCGGCCATGTAACTCCTTGAAAAGAGCCGATATGGATCGAAGCCGCGCCCGGTCAAGACGCGCCTGCTCATCGCATCGACTCCAGTTTCACCCGCAGTTTCTCGAACGCCAGCCGCATCCGCGACTTGACCGTGCCCAGGGCCAGGCCGGTCCGGTCGGCGATCTCGCTGTGGCTGAGGTCCTCGTAGAAGGCGGCCCGGATCATGTCGCGCTGCTCGGGCGGCAGCTCGGCCATCGCCCGCGCGATCAGGGCTCCCTGCTGGCCCGCCAGCAGCGCCGCGTCCGGCAGGGCTTCCGCTTCCGGGCTCAGCATCGGCTCGTCCGGGTCCAGGGTCGCCGTCCGCTCCCGCCGGAACAGGTCGATACGGCGGTTGCGGGCGATGCGGTAGATCCAGGTCGAGGCGTTGGCCTTGCCCCGGTCGAAGCTGGCGGCCTTGCGCCAGACGGCGACCATCACATCCTGTGTCAGGTCCTCGGCCCGGGCCGGTTCCAGGCCCAGCCGGCCCAGGTAGCCCTTCACGCGCGGGGCGTAGTGCTCGAACAGCCGGGCGAACGCCGCGCGATCGCCGTGCAGGGCGATGCGTTCGATCAGTTCGGCAAAGGCGTCGGCCCCGGGGTCTTTCACGGCCCAGCCATAGCGGCGCCCCGGCGGATTGGTCCAGCGCCGCATTCCCTGCTATGGTGGAAGTCTCACAGCTTTCCGGAACAAACACCTTGGGCGCGACCCTCGATCTTGCTCGCGCGACGCCCGCCGTCGCCGCCGTCAACCTCTCCGGCCTGACCCGGGGCCAGCTGGCCGCCGCCCTCGTCGAGGCCGGCGTCGTGCCGGCGCCCAAGGCGAAGATGCGCGCCGGCCAGATCTTCCGCTGGGTGCATTTCCGCGGCGTGACCGACTTCGAGCAGATGACCGACGTCGCCAAGGAGACCCGCGCCGCGCTCGCCGGGGCGTTCGTGCTGACCCGTCCGGAGATCGTCGAGCGCCAGGTGTCCAAGGACGGCACCCGCAAGTACCTGATCCGCGTCGCCCAGGGCATTGAGGTCGAGGCCGTCTACATTCCCGACGTCGGCCGGGTCGGCGCCCTGTGCGTGTCCAGCCAGGTCGGCTGCACACTCAACTGCACCTTCTGCCACACCGGCACCCAGGCCCTGGTCCGCAACCTGACCGCCGCCGAGATCGTCGCCCAGGTCCAGGTGGCCAAGGACGACCTCGACGAATGGGCCGTCGACGGCGAGGACCGCAAGCTCTCGAACATCGTGTTCATGGGCATGGGCGAGCCGCTGTACAATCTCGACGCCGTCGCCGACGCCATCGAGATCATCAGCGACAATGAGGGGATCGCCATCTCCCGTCGCCGGATCACCGTCTCGACGAGCGGCGTCGTTCCCCAGCTCCAGGCGCTGGGCGAGCGCACCCAGGCCATGCTGGCGATCAGCCTGCACGCCACCAACGATGCCCTGCGCGACGTGCTCGTGCCGCTGAACAAGAAATACGACATCGCCACGCTGATGGAGGGCATCCGAAGTTATCCCGGCATCAGCAACGCCCGCCGCGTGACTTTCGAGTACGTGATGCTCAAGGACGTCAACGACAGCCCTGACGAGGCCCGGGCGCTGGTCCAGCTGCTCAAGGGCGTGCCGGCCAAGATCAACCTGATCCCGTTCAATCCCTGGCCCGGCACGCAGTACGAATGCTCCGACTGGGCGACGATCGAACGCTTCGCGGCCATCCTCAACCGCGCCGGCTATTCCAGCCCGATCCGCACGCCGCGCGGCCGTGATATCCTCGCCGCCTGCGGCCAGCTGAAGAGCGAAAGCGAGAAGGTCCGCGCCTCGGTGCGACGTCGCGACGCGGCGGCGCTCGCCTCAAGCTAGAAGCTTGCACGGCCAGGGGCAGGCCGTGCTAACCGTTGGCGACGTCTCCCCTGTCGGAAGTCTTCATGCCGCCGCAGCTGCAGTCCCCCGAGATCCAGGCCTTCGCCACCGGCATTCCGGTCGCGCTTGGCGACGCCGGGATCACCCTTCTCATCCTTGTCATCGGCGCGGCGGCCTACGCCCTGCTGACGCCGCATCGCGAGATCACCCTGATCCGCGACGGCAACACCGCCGCCGCCCTGTCGCTGGGCGGCGTGCTGATCGGCCTGGCCATTCCGCTGGCCGCCTCGCTCAGCGCCTCCAACTCCAAGCTGGAGATCGCCATCTGGGGCGTGATGATCATCTCCGTCCAGCTGCTGGTCTTCCGGATCATCGACCTCCTCCTGCACGGCCTGCCGCAGCGGATCCAGGATGGCGAGATTTCCGCCGCGACCCTGCTGGTCGGGGCCAAGGTCGGCAGCGCCCTGATCCTCGCCGCCGCCATGCGCTAGGGGCGACGACGGCGTGCATTTCCCCCGCCTTCCCGACTGGCTGGTCTACACGGCCATCGTCGCGGCGCTGCTGATTGCTTCGGTCAGCCGCCGCGAGCAGGCTGATGCGCCCGCTCCGCCCCCGCCTGTCCCCGGGGAGGAAGGCGTTCCGCTCGGTCCTTCGTCGCCGTTCGATCCGTCCGTCGTCGTGGAGGTGCCGGGCAAGAGGGCGCCGGGCTCGGGCACGGCCTTCTCGGTCTCCGACACCGGCGTCTGGCTGACCGCCCGCCATGTGGTCGAGGGCTGCCGCCAGACCGCCCTGGTGGTGGCCGAGGGACGCGGCGTGGCCGCCTCCGTGCAGATCGATCCCGGCGGCGAGGCGGCGGTCCTGACCACCGACGGCGGCGCGCCCGCCCTGCCGTTGATGCTGGACGACAGCAGGCTCAAGCGCGGCGACCTGGGCTACCACACCGGCTTCCCGCAGGGTCGGCCGGGCGAGGCCGTCTCCCGCCTGCTGGGCCGGGAGAACCTCGTCGTTCGCGGCCGCGGCGCCCGCACCGAGCCGGTGCTGGTCTGGGCCGAGGTCGGCCGCACCGACAATCTCAAGGGTACGCTGGCCGGCCTGTCGGGCGCCCCGGCGCTGGACTCCGCCGGTCGGGTCATCGGCGTGACGGTGGCCGAGTCCCCGCGCCGCGGCCGCATCTACACCACCGCCTCGGCCACCATGGGCAGCGCCCTGACCTACTCGCGCCGCCGCCCGGCCAGCTTCGCCACCGGCGAGCCGGTCAATGTCGAGAACTACGGCCGCGTCGCCGATGGCCTTCGCCGCGACCTGCGGGTGGCCCAGGTGGTCTGCCTGGGCGGCTAGGCGGGGTCGGGCTTCTCGTCGGCCGTTTCGGTCTTCGGCAGATCACCCTGGCGGGCGGCGACCATGAAGCTCAGCACGATCGAGAAGACGCCGATGGCCGTCGAGTACAGGTAGAACACCATATAGCCGGTACCGAGCGCCGCTGCGGTGACCTGCGATTTTTCCATGGCCGTCGCGTAGCTTTCGGGCGGCACGCGGTCGAAAAGTCCCTTGAGCGCGGAAACCGGTCCACCGGCGTCGGCTGCGCGGGCGGTGGCCTCGACAATCCGTCCCGACTGACTGGCAAGCAGCTTTCCGGGCAGGGCGTAAAGGGATGAGAACAGCGCGTACTGGGTGGCTGTGAAGCCAACCGTCGTCAGGCTGGACATGTAGGCGATGAGGCAGGTTCCGGCGATGCCGCCGGCGACGTTGTCCATGGCGATCGCGACCAGCAGGGCGAACACACTGTGGCCCTGTGTCGCCAGCCAGGCGAACGACAGGTTGCTCAGCGTACCCACAAAGGCGCCGATGATCAGCGCACGCATCAGGCCCAGCCGGATGACCGCCAGACCGCCCAGGGCGACGCCGATGACCGACATCACAACGCCGAACACCTTTCGGACTTCAGCGATCTCCAGCTTGCTGAAGCCGAGGTCGACGTAGAAGGCGCCGTTGATGTTCAGCACGAAGTCCGAGACGCGATACAGGCAGATCAGCGCCAGGATCAGGCCGGCGATCTTGCCGTAGCGGGTGAAGAAATCGGTCAGCGGCTGGCCGAGCGCGCCGGACAGATAGGCTCCGGGCCGGGTCTGGACTCCTGGAATCCGCCGGGCGGCCAGCGCGATGATCCCGAAACCGGCGACGACGGCGAGCAGCTGGAACCAGACCTTGTTGTCGGAGGCCCAGGCCGCCTCCATCGCCTCGCCGATCGCTCCGGCGCCGAGTGCGGTCAGGATATCGGCCAGGAAGGTGGCGCTTGCGGCGAGACCGGATCCGACCAGCAGTCCGCCGAGGATGAGAACCGCGAGCCGCAGCGTCCACTCGATCACCTCCGCCACCGGGCGCGGCTGCGCGTCGCCGATATCGATGGGGCGGACGCTGTGGGCCTCTTCCCTGGGCGCGGCGAAGACGGCGGCGACGCCGACCAGCATCAGGGCGGCCATGGCGGCGTAGGACAGGCTCCAGCTGTAGGCCTCGGCCAGGATCAGCGGGACCGCGCCGGCCACGATCATCGCGATGCGGTAGCCCCACTGATAGGCGGCGGCCATCGGTCCCTGCCGCGCGTCGTCGGCGGCCTCGATCCGCCAGGCGTCGATGACGATGTCCTGGTTGGCCGAGGCGAAACCGACCATCACCGCGAACACCGCCATCAGACCCAGGTTGGTGGCAGGATTGACGCCGGCGATCAGCCACAGGCCCAGCATTATGACCGCCTGCGAGACGAGCATCCACGAGCGCCGGTGGCCGAACAGGGTCGTCAGGAACGGCACGCGCGTGCGGTCCACCAACGGCGCCCAGAGAAACTTCATCGCCGTGGCCAGGGTAGCGAGCCCGAATATGCTGATCGTCGCCAGCGACAGGCCTGCGTCACGCAGCCAAATCGACAGGGTGTCGAAGACCAGCAGGTTCGGGAGCCCTGCGGAAAAGCCGAGCACCAGCATCACAAGTGTGCGGCGTTCGCCGAAGGTCGCCAGGGATTGAAGGAAGGTCGGCTTGGCCTTCGGCTCGGCGCTGGTCTCGGCTTCCGTGGTCATCAGGCGCTTCCCCCGAAACGGGGCGACGCCCCGCAAATCAGGAGGCGACCTTGGCCTCTCGCGCTGCGTCCGTCCAGCCGACCCAGCGGGCCAGGACGGCGCGCAGGGCGGTCTCGGTCAGGGGCTTGGTGAGGAAGTCGTCCATGCCGGCCGCCAGGCAGGCGCGGCGATCGTCCTCGAAAGCGTCTGCGGTCAGGGCGACGATGGGCGTGGTGACACCCTTCGCCCGGATCGCCCGCGCCGCCTCGAACCCCGACATGCCGGGCATCCGCACGTCCATCAGCACCAGGTCGTAGCGGGCGGCGGCCAGGGCCGCGACGGCCTCCTCGCCGCTGCCGGCCCGGTCGACCTGCGCGCCCTCGCGCTGCAGCAGGGTGCGGGCCAGCAGGGCGTTGATCGGGTTGTCCTCGGCCAGCAGCACCCGGGCGCCGGGGGCGGAGGCCTCGGCGATGCGCTCGTCCTCATGGGGCCGGGCGCCGGACTCCTCGACCCCGAGCGCGGCCAGCACCCGCGCGGCGATGGAGGCCGGCCGCAGCGGCTTGATCAGGTAGCCCGCGAAGCCGGCGGCGCGACTACGGGCGATGCGGCCGCGCTCATCGGGGCGAAGCAGGATCAGGCAGGGCCGTCCGGCGGGCGCCTTGAGCGCCCTGCGCCCGGTCGCCAGCGCGTTGTCGACCAGCAGCACCGCCTCGGGCGGGGCGATGAGCAGCAGGTCCTCGAGACTGGCCGCTACGGCCGCGCGGCCGCCCAGCGCCTCGATCTGCCGGACCGCCGCCTCGCGCAGCAGGCCGTTGGGCGAGGCCACGCCGACCAGCCGCCCAGCCAGCGGGGTCTCGACGAGCGCCGCTTCCGCCGCCGGGAAGGCCGCCTCCACCCAGAAGGCGGCGCCGCCGCCGGGGGCGTCCTCGACCCCGGCCTCGCCGTCCATGGCGCGGATCAGCCGCTTGACGATGGCCAGGCCGAGGCCCGCGCCGTTCAGCCCGGAGCCGCCGTGCGCCGGATCGGCGTGGACGAAAGGCTCGAAGATCTTCTCGCGCACCGCCGGCCGCACGCCGGGCCCGGTGTCACGCACCACCAGCCGCAGCCGGCCGTCCGGCGCGGTCTGCGCCGACAGCAGCACGCCGCCGGTCTCGGTGAACTTGACGGCATTGCCCGCGAAGTTGAGCAGCACCTGCCGCAGCCGACCCTCGTCGGCCATCACCGGCGGCACGTCGGCGGCGACGGTCCAGGCGATCTCCAGCCCCTTCTCGTGGGCGCGCGGGCTCATCAGCTCGGTGACCTGCCGCAGCAGGTCGGCCAGGTCGCAGCGGGCGGGGTGCAGCTCGATGCGGCCTTCCCCCAGGCGCGCCAGGTCGAGCACGTCGTTGACCAGGGCCAGCAGGTGGTCACCGCTCTCGCGGAGGGCGCCGACGTAGGCCTTCTGCTCGGCGCTCAGCCGCGTGCCGTCCAGCAACCGGGCCATGCCCAGCACGCCGTTGAGCGGCGTGCGGAACTCGTGGCTGAGGGTAGCCAGCTGTTCGGGCGTGATGGCGCGGGTGTTGGACATCCGGACATGCTGCCACAGCCAGCTTAACGGTCGATCAAGTCGCCAGCGGATCATTGACCATCGCCAGGCAGGGGTCGGGTGACAGCCCGTAGAGGTTGCCCATGAACTCGACGGTCGCACGCTCGATCAGCGAGCGGACCCCCAGTTGCAGGGGCTCCAGCTCCCCGCTGCCGGCCGAGATGTCGATGACGTTCGAGCCGAGGAAGCTGAAGCCGCCGCCGCCGACTTCGCGTCCCAGGATCTGCTTCTGGTAGGAGACCACGTCGACGACCCGCATGGTGCGCGTATCGACCAGCCGCAGGTCGACGCCGACGTTCATCACGTAGGACTTGCCGCCGATGACCAGGCGTCCCGACTTGGCGTCCCCGCCGCCGACGCCGGCCTCGGCCGCGGTGGAGCGGATGTTGTAGTTCAGCTCGGTGATGCCGCCGGTCAGGACGTAGTCCGACCCCAGGTACTGGCCCTGGCGGATGGGCCGATAGCCCGAGGGCGAGCCGGCGGCGTCGCCGATCAGCTTGTTGTTGGCGAAGCGCAGTTCCATTTCCGGAACCGAGGTGTCGAAGCGCTCGACGATGTCGGCGCCGGCCTTGGCCAGGGCCGAGATGGCCATGAGCGAGCCGCCCTGGGTGAGCTTGGGTCCGCCCATGCCCTCTTCCTGCTTGCCGGTGTAGTCGGTGATCCTGCCGACCGCGATGACGGGCGAGGGCCGGCCGGTGCGGCGGGCTTGCTCGCCGATGCAGAACAGGGCCCGGGAGTAAGGCGTGGCGTTGCTGGTGGCGGGCGCCGAGCCGATGGGGCGGGCGTACAGCCCTGTCGGCCCAACCGCGGGCTCGGGCGAGGACGCACAGGCCGCGACCGTCGACAGCAGGGCCGCGCAGAGCGCTGACCGGGTGAAGCTTGAGATCCTGGTCATGTCGCCTCGCTATCGGGTCTGGCCGGCGCGGGCCGAGGCCGCTCCGGCGTGGGCGGTGATGTCGCCGGTGTTGGTCTGGACGGCGTCGACGATGATGACGTTCCAGGAGCCGCTGGCCTGGACGGTGAGCTGGTTGCCCAGCGCAATCGCCGTCTGGCCGAAGCCGCCGCCTCCGCCTCCGCCGTAGCCGGGCTCGTATCCCGAGCCGGTCTGCAGCTGGCCGTTCACGATGATCAGGTTTCCCGACGCATCGCGGAGCGAAAAATCGGTGGGCGCGCCGGTGCTGGCGCCGGCTCCGGAG
>JBIKII010000080.1:0-12831 GCA_044361705.1 Caulobacter sp. | reverse complement strand
GAACGCCGCCGGCGCCAGGAACCACGGCTCGACCAGGTAACGGAACGCCAGGCGGCGGGGCTGCGACAGCAGCCGGAACAGCCACTCCAGCCCGACCTTGCCGGTCCAGCGCGGCGCGGCGTCCTGCACGCCGGCTTCGTAGTCGAAGGCGGCGCCGACCGGGAAGAAGACCCCCCGGCCGATCAGGTCGCGGTTGGCGGCGATCCACTGCTCCTGACGCGGCATGCCCATGCCGACCAGGATGATGTCGGGATCGAAGGCGGCGATGTCACGGCGGAGGGCGACGCTCTCGGCGCTGGCCGGATCGACGTCGAAGTAGCCGCAGTGCTCGGCCAGGTTCACGCCCGGAAACGCCTTGCGGATCTCCGCCGCCGCCCGCTCGCCGACGCCCGGCGCGCCGCCGACGTGGAACACGCGCCAGCCACGGTCGCGAACCGTGGCCCAGAAGTCGTCACGCCAGTCGAGGTAGGTCGAGCGATGCTCCCCGCCGACCGGCAGGCCCATCAGCCGCGCCCACAGGATCATCGGCTTTGAGTCGATCTGCACCAGGTCGGCGTCTTCGAAGAAGCTCCGCAGCGCCGGTGTGCGGGCCAGGAGGAACAGGCTGTGGGAATTGTGGTTGGCGATCACCGCCGTGCCGCCGCCGGCCACGAAGGCCTCGGTCGCCGCCAGCATCTCGCCCGGTGTGATAGGATCGACGACGCCGCCCAGCAGGCGGACACGGGTCGTGGCGATGGCATGGGCGAGCACGGTCATGCGGGCAACATGCACAGGGCCGATTGAGGCCGCGTTAGAGGACGTGGTTAAGCGTCCCTGAACGTCCGACCGGGCGACACGCAAGTTCGTCAGAAGGCGTACTGGGTCCGTACCGAATAGATGTTCAGGTCCTGGCCGACCTGGGTTCCCAGAACGGGCGTGGCGAAGGCGCCGGCGCCGAACGCCGTGCCGCCGGGCGAGGTGCGGTCCACCGAAACGTTGCGCCAGGTGAACTGCATCGCCACGCCGGGGTTCAGGTACCAGTTGAGCCCCACCGACAGGATCTCCTGCTCGCCGCCACGGATCGATCCCAACGCCGGCAGGTCGTTCTCGCGATAGTTCAGATCGAGGATCGAGTAGCGCAGACCCAGCTCCCAGGCGCCCCAGTTCCCGTCCTTGGGGCTGAAGGCCTTGGCGACCTTGGGCCCGTCGAAGCCGGCGGTCGCGGCGTTGTAGACGCGGCTCTCGCCGGTCAGAAGCCAGCTTCCCTCGACATACCAGCCCGAGAAGTCTGGGTCAGGCAGGGTGCTGGCGCGGCGCTCGACGGCGATGTCGAAGTACTCGGCCTGCAGGTAGAGGCTTCCGCGCTGGGCGCCGAACTCCAGGCCCAGGGCGGTGACCCCGTCGGCGTCGATGCTGCCGGTGTCGACCAGGCGGGCGGTGTCGACGCGGATTTCCGGGCGTTCGCGCAGCCGGATCGGCGAGGGCGCGCCGCCGGGCACGTCGGGACCGGTGGCCGCCGGATTGACGATGACGTTGGCCGCCAGGCCGAGGTGGATCAGGGTGTCGTTCTGCTTGTAGGGCACGAAGGTCGCGCGGCCGACGAAGCCGAGCTGTTCATCATAGGTCTGTACGCCGGCGATGTTGCCGGTGACCGTGCCGCTGAGGGTCCAGCGTTCACCGCCCGAGTAGAGGGCGGCGCCAACCCGCGCGTCGGCGCCGGCCAAGCCGCGCACGACCTCCGCCACCGCCGGGCGCTCGGCGAACAGCATGGTGGTGTACGACCCGCCGTCCTCCAGGCTGGTCGGGGTCGGGAAGGCGCCGACCCGCAGTCGAGCGAAGCCCAGACCATTGTACTGCACCCAGGCGGCGTTGACCTTGCCGCCCTCTTCATTGCCGGAGCCGCCGAAGTCATAGACGAAACTGTACTGGAAGTCGCCGAACGCCTTGCCTTCGATGCCGAAGCGGATGCGGCGGAAATTGAAGCCGTCGGACATGTCGCGGGCCCGGTCGTTCTCGACCGTGTCCCCGAACGAGCCGCGGCGGAAGTCCGTGGCCAGGGGGCCGGCGTCGTCCTGGTCGTGGGTCGCGCCGTCGAGCTCGAAGATGCCGCGGAGACTGGCGGTGAACTGTCCATCGGCCGAGGTCAGGGTCGGCCGGGCGTTTCTCAGGGAGACCGTCGCCATAGCCGGCGCGGCGACCGGCGCGGCCGGCGGGGCGGGCGCGGCAGGCGCGGCCGGCGCCTCGGCGCGGGCCGCCGTGGACATGGCGGTTGTGGCCTTCAGCTCGCGCAGCTCGCCCTGAAGCGCCGTCAGGGCCGCCTCCAGACGCGCGATCCGCTCGTCGTTGGACTCCCGCGCCTCGGCGACGCCGCCGGTGACGGCGGCCAGCGCGGCGCCTGAGAGCAGTGCGATACGAAGCCGTCCGGGGTGAATCCTCATCGTGGTCCTCTCATAGCCGCGAGCGCGCCCGCTCGAGGAATAGGGTCATTTCAGCCGCCCGCATCGGCGGCGGAGAAGAGCTCCGCCCACGGACCGCGATTGTCCCAAGGGATTGTGCGGGAAATGGTTAACAATCTTCGATGCAAGGACAGCTTGTCGCGGGCCGGCGCGCACAACGCACAAGAGGCGCGACCACCGTCCGGTGATCGCGCCTCTCGGGTTCGTCGATGAAGAGCCCGGTGTCGGGCCTAGAACATCACCCGGCCGGACAGTTGCAGATTGTAGCGGTCCTCGCCGTCGACAGCCTCGTACTCGCCCTCGATCGCGACGTACGACATCGGCGTGCCGGCCCTCAGGGACAGGCCGACCAGCATGGCGCCGTCGCCCGCTTCCGTAGCCGGCAGTGCGACCCACTGGCCGCCGACAAAGCGGAAGACCGTGTCGCCCATGGCGCCCGACAGGTTCTGGCGGTAGCCGATCCGCAGCTCCGGACGCCACCAGAGGTCACGGCCGAAGGTGGCGCCCAGCGCCAGCTCGGCGGTCGTCGACAGGCGGTCGCTGGTGCGGGATTCGACTTCCTGGCTGAAGCCAAGCACCGGAAGGCCGCCGGGGCCGTCCTCGACCCGCGAGTCCTCGGACAGGTAGAGGTAGTCGACGCTGAGCGCAGGCCGGGCGTAGAAGCGTCCCGCCGTGAACTCGTAGGCGCCGGCCGCGCTGAGCACGCCGGAGAAGCCGGTCCAGTCGGACGTGGCCTCGACAATCAGCGCGTTGGCCGGGTCGATGAACACGCGGTCTCCGGTGAACCAGCCATAGCCGGCCGAGCCGCGCGCGTTGAAGGTGAACTTGCCGACGGACCGGCGCCAGTAGATGCCGGCCTCCAGCAGGGAGACGCTGGTCTCCTCGCCGATCTTGGCGACGTCGTCCTTTTCCTCGGCGGTGACGAAGGCCAGCGTGGCCCCCAGCGCGCCGCCGTCGGAGCCCATGCTCTCATAGCCGCCGACAAAGCCGAAGGCCTTGGTCTCAGAGCCCGCCGTGACGCCCGCGTCGCGCATGACCTGGACGTTCACTTCCTGGATCCAGAAGCTGTCGGGACCATAGCGCTGGCGCAGGTCGGGGCGCGTAGCGGTCAGCCGCGAGATGGTCCGCGTCATCGAGTCGATCGACGAGAACAGGCCCTCGCCCTGGTCGGGCAGCATCTGGTCGAAGCGCTCGAGGAAGTCCTTGCGCGACTGGGCCGTCAGGAAGGCGTCGCGGATGTCGTCGTCCTGGCCAAGCGCCGCGTAGACGGCATCGAGCGCCAGGCTCTGGCTCTGGTTCAGCTCCATCTCGGTTGCCGTACGGCGCCGGATGTCGATGTTGACCTCGCCGGCGGCGAGGTTGGCCGAGGCCTGGGCCACGAACAGGTAGGGGGAGTTGCCGACCAGGCTCTGGTCCAGCGTTCCCGCCGTCAGGCCGGCCGGCGTATCGGTCTTGATCACCGTGTAGGTGGTGGGCGCGGTGATCAGATCGGTCAGCACGATGCCGATCTTGGCGCCGCTGGCGATCGTGGCGGTGGCGACGTCGAACCGGGTGTTGCTGTTCGCGTTCGGGTCGGCCGTAAACACGACGGAGCTGGTCGCGCCGATGGTCAGGGCCGTGGCGTCGATGACCTGGGCGTTGGTGATCAGCAGGTTGCCGGCCGTCACGTTGACGGTCAGGCCGCCGTCGCTGTCGCGAAGCGCCCCAATGGATCCGGCGCCGCCGCTGAGATTGAACGTGTCCGCGCCGTCACCGAACGCAATGTCGCCGATAAGCTCGCCGTTCTGCAGGTTGAGCGTGTCGTCGAAGGCGCCGAAGTAGACGTTGCCGATGATCGAAGGCTCGTCGGCGTCATCCACGCCGTCGCCGTCGGTGTCGAGGTCGGTCGTGGTCGTGTCAAGATCGTCATCGCCGTCGTTGATCCCGAGCTGGGTGATGGTGACGCCCGACTTTGCGTTGGCGACATCGATAGCGACCGCCTTGCCGATCACCGTCTCGTTGCCGGCGTCGGCGTCGGTGTCGTCGGTGTCGCTGTTGTCGTCGTTCGGCACGACAAAGGCGCGGATCTTGCCGGTGTTGGTGACCGACGTCAGCGTGCCGGAGCTGTCGCGGACCGCCACCGCGTCGCTCTTCTCACCGTTGGCGACCACCGTAATGGAACCGCCGACCTTGAGCGTCGAGCTCGTGGCGTTGTTGTCGATACGGATGCCGTAGGCGGTGCGGGCTGCCTCGGTGGCGAAGGGCGCGGATGTCGCCGTCAGGCTGGAGAAGATGCTGCCGCCGATCTTGATCTCATCGACCACCGATCCTGCAGTCAGATGGATCGCCTGGCTGTCGGCATTGTACGAAACGGTCGTGACCTGGCCGATCACGGTCATGCCGTTCTCGAGGGTGGTCGTCTGGCCGCCGCCGGCGCCGATCTTGATGCCGGTGGCGCTGACATCGTCGAGGGTGCCGTTCGCCAGAACAGACCCGCGAACGACGAGGCCATAGGCATTGGCGCCGGTCGCCGCCACGCTTCCGACCGTGATCGAATCGGTCGCCGACCCGATGAGCATGACCGGGGCCGAGCCGGTAACCGACAGGCTGGCGCTTGCCTCGGTGGTGTCAGCGACGCCGTCGTTGTCGAGATCGGTGTCGGTCGTGTCGAGGATACCGTCGTTGTCGTCGTCGGTGTCAGTGCTGTTGGGAATGCCGTCGCCGTCGTAGTCGACACCCGCGTTGGGAGCGGCGTCGAGCAGGATGCCGCCGCCGACGTTGCCGGCGACCACGAGCGCGGAGTTGCCGAGCAGCTTGTCATCGGCGTCGAGATTGTCACGGTCTGTCGCCAGCGAAGGACGGCTGGCGTACCGGAATCCGCGCGAGGAGATCGCGCCCTGAACGGTCAGGCGGCCGCTGATGTCGTCGGTATGGACGGCGAGCGCGTTGAGCCCCAGCGCGGTGATCGATCCGTTGATGGTGACATCACCGGTGACCGGCGCGACCAGATGGATGGCGCGGGCATTGTCGCCGGTGACGCTGATGGACCCCCGGTTGGTGAAATTCCCGGTCAGCGGCCCCTGAACGAGGATGCCGGCGGAGTCGTTGCCCTCAATGGCGATCGAGCCCGAGGTGTCGTTGAGGATGTTCCCCGTCATGGCGCCCTGGACGAGGATGCCGAACTTGTTCGTCCCGTCAGCGAAGGCGCCGTCGAGGTTGCCGTCGTTGTCGGTGTCTTTCTGCTCAAGGCTGGAAGACAGGGTGATCGTCGCCTTGTTGGTCACGTCGCCGACCGTGCCGGCGTTGACCTTGATGCCGGCAAGGTAGTCGACATCCTCGGCGCTGATCTCGCCTTCGTTGATGACGTCGTGGTTGCTGTTCACCGTCACCGCGCCGGCGATGCTCACGTCCGTGCCGTCTACCGTCGGCTTGACCTTGCCGGAGGTGGTGATGCGGATGTCGTCCGGCGCGCCATTGTTGATGGTCGCCGTCGAGACACCGGTCGTCCGGGTATCGGTGATCGTCGTCTCGGCGAAGGCGCCGGACGCGAACAGGAGCAGCGGAGTGGCGGCCACGGTGGCCACGAGACGCTTGCGGAACATGAACTGATAACCCCGGACCTTGGACGGCGACACGTTCGTCCCCTGTCGATGCGGCGAAATTGCGTCGGCCGTCATAACCATCCCCGGGGACCCCGCCTCGTCTATCGCAAGGCTCACAAGGGCGCCATATCTCCATGCACCATAGCCGGACGATTAATCCGAATCGAGGCTTTCCCGCCATGCCGCCCGAAGGTACGCCGCGCGCCCGTCGAAACGTCCTGCTGGCGACGGCCGCGGGCGCGGCGGCGCCGTTGCTGCTCGGCGCGTTCGGCTGGGCGCAGGCCGGACCGGCGGTCGTTGCGGCGCTGGCCGTCGCCGGGGGGGGATTGTGGCTGGCCCGCCTCGCCTCCGAAGCCGGCGGGCCCGTGGCTGATCCGGCGGGCGAGGCCGCCCCGGCGGTAGCGCCGGTGCCCTACGCCGCCGTCCTGGAAAACCTCGCCGAACCGGTCATGGTCATCGCCGCGGACGAGCCCTACGAAGTGACCGGACACAGGCTGGTCTTCGCCAACCGGGCGGCGCGCGACCTGTTCAGGATCTACCGACCGGACGCCCGGCTGATCACCGCGATCCGCAACCCCCAGATCATCGAACTGGTGGAGGAGGCGCTGTTCGGCGGAGTCGGCGGCGACACCACCTTCGAGACCGGCGCCGCGCAGGATCGCAGCTGGACCGCCCTCGCCTCGCCGCTCGAGCCGACGCCGTGGGGGGCCTCGATGGCCCTGCTGATCCTGCGGGACCAGACCGATCTGCGCCGGGCCGAGCGAATGCGGGCCGATTTCCTCGCCAATGCCAGCCACGAACTGCGTACGCCGCTGGCGTCGCTGTCCGGCTTCATCGAGACCCTGCGGGGCCCGGCGCGGGATGATGTCGCCGCGCGCGACAAGTTCCTGGGCATCATGCAGACCCAGGCCGAGCGGATGTCGCGTTTGATCGACGACCTGATGAGCCTGTCGCGGATCGAGCTGAACGAACACATCGCGCCGCTGGGCCGGGTCGATCTCGCGGCCGCGGTCACAGACGTCACCGACGCCCTCATGCCGGTGGTCAGGGCCAAGGGCGTGTCCTTCGCCTGGTCGCCGCCGGGGCGGGACCAGGTCGTGGTCGAGGGCGATCGCGACCAGATCGTCCAGGTGGTCCAGAATCTGGTCGACAACGCGGTGAAGTACACGCCGGCCGGCGGCGTCATCGGCATCGAGGTCGGCGGCCCGGTCGATGGCGAGGCGCCGCCGCCCCGCGATCCGGAAGCGACCCGGCTGCCGCTGCTGACGCCCGAGCATCGGGCCGGCGGCGCCTACGCCCTTCTTAGGGTCAGTGATCAGGGCCCCGGCATGCCGCGCGACGCCCTGCCCCGGCTGACCGAGCGCTTCTACCGGGTCGAGGGCCAGAAGAGCGGCGACAAGTCCGGCACCGGCCTTGGCCTGGCGATCGTCAAGCACATCGTGAACCGCCACAAGGGCGGTCTGGCGGCCGAAACCGTCCTGGGGCGCGGCTCGACCTTCTCGGCCTGGTTCCCGCTCAGCACACCCGCCGGGGCGCGCACGGCGGCGGACGTCGTCGCAAAAGTGTCGTAAAACCGTCGCACAGGGGCAGCATCGCCCCGGCAGTAGGACATTGCGCTGACTGCTAGTCTCGTGATTCCCGGATCGCCCGAGCCTTACAAATGGGCGGCAACCGGACTAATCGCGCAAGCCGTGGCGCCAGGGACCCGTGATGAACGAACACATCGTCAGATCCTTCGAGGATGAACTGAACCAGCTGGCCGCCGAAGTCGTCCGCATGGGCGGCCTGGCCGAGGCGCAGGTCAACGACTCGATCACCGCTTTCGCGCGCCGGGACGTGCCCCTCGCCACGGCCGTCGCCGGCCGGGACGAGAGGCTGGACGTCATGGAGGCCGACATCGAGCGGGCCGCCATCCGCATGATCGCCCTGCGCCAGCCGATGGCCAACGACCTGCGCCGCGCCGTGGGCGCGATGAAGATCGCCATGAACCTGGAGCGGTGCGGCGACCTGGCCAAGAACATCGCCAAGCGCACCCTGATCCTGGCCGAGGCCGAGCCGGCCGGTCCGGTGACCCGCTCGATCGAGCGCATGGGCAAGCTGGTCGGCGGCCGCCTCAAGGACGTGCTGGACGCCTACACCGCCTCTGAAGTCAATCGCGCCATCGCCGTCTGGACCCGCGATACCGAGGTCGACGAGCACTACGACAGCCTGTTCCGCGAGCTGCTGACCTACATGATGGGCGATCCGCGTACGATCACCGCCGGCGCCCACCTGCTGTTCGTGGCCAAGAACCTCGAGCGGATCGGCGACCACGCCACCAACATCGCCGAGATCGTTCACTACGAGATCACCGGCCGCGAGATCATCGCCGAGCGGCCCAAGATGGATGCGTTGACCCAATGACTCCCACGGTCCTGGTCGTCGAGGACGAAGACGCCCTCGCCACCCTGCTGCAGTACAACCTCGAGAAGGAAGGCTATCGCGTCGTCCATGCCGGCGACGGCGAGGAGGCGCTGATCCTGGTGCAGGAGCAGCAGCCGGACCTGGTCGTCCTCGACTGGATGCTGCCCAAGGTCTCCGGGATCGAGGTCTGCCGCCGCCTGCGCCAGCGGCCGGAAAGCCGCAACCTGCCGATCCTGATGCTCACCGCCCGGGGCGAGGAGAGCGACCGGGTCCGCGGCCTGGACACCGGCGCCGACGACTATCTGGTCAAACCCTTCGCCATGACCGAGCTGACCGCCCGCATCCGCGCCGTCATGCGCCGCATCCGGCCGGGCCTGGCCGATGACCGCGTGACCGCCGGCGACATCATCGTCGACCGCGTGGCTCACCGGGTGAAGCGGGACGGCAAGGAGGTCCACCTCGGCCCCACCGAATTCCGCCTGCTCGACCACCTGATGCAGCATCCCGGCCGGGTCTTCAGCCGCGAGCAACTGCTGGACGCGGTCTGGGGCAGCGACGTCTATGTCGAGGCCCGCACGGTCGACGTCCACATCGGCCGCCTGCGCAAGGCGCTGAACCACGGCGCCCCCGTCGACCCGATCCGCACCGTCCGCTCGGCCGGCTACTCGCTGGACTTCGGGGGGTAGTGATTCCTCCCTCCCCTTCATGGGGAGGGACAGACCCGCAAAGCGGGTCAGGGTGGGGCATGAGGTGGCCACGCCCAGCGCTAGGTGACGATCGCTGCTTGCCCCACCCGTCTCGTCTCGGCTTCGCCTCGCCGATCCACCCTCCCCACAAGGGGGAGGGAGTGCTTGACGGCCCCGCCCTCACAGGCAAAACCACCCGCCCATGAACATCCTTCTCGTCGGATCGGGCGGGCGCGAGCATGCGCTGGCCTGGAAGATCGCGCAGTCGCCGCTGCTCACCCGCCTCGTCGCCGCGCCGGGCAGTCCCGGCATCGCCAATCTCTGCGAAATCCGCACGGTGAAGGTCACCGACGTCGAGGGGCTCCTCGGCCTGGCGAAGGAGATCGCCGCCGACCTCGTGGTGATCGGTCCCGAGGCGGCGCTGGAGGTCGGGCTGGCCGACGCGCTGACGGCGATCGGCATCCCCTGCTTCGGTCCCACCGCCTCGGCGGCGCGGATCGAGACCAGCAAGGCCTTCAGCAAGGACTTCCAGGCCCGTCACAATCTCCCGACCGCCGCCTATGGCGTATTCGAGACGCCGGGCGACGCCGGCGCCTTCCTCGACACCCTCGCCGCGCCCTTCGTGATCAAGGCCGACGGCCTCGCGGCCGGCAAGGGCGTGGTCATCGCCCAGACCCGTGCCGAGGCCGACGCGGCGGTCGCCGACATGCTGGGCGGCCGCTTCGGCACCGCCGGCGCCCGGGTGGTGATCGAGGAGTTCATGCACGGCGAGGAAGCGTCGTTCTTCGCCCTCTGCGACGGCGAGACGGCCATCCCCTTCGGCTATGCCCAGGACCACAAGCGCGCCCATGACGGCGACGAAGGCCCCAACACCGGCGGCATGGGCACCTATTCGCCCGCCCCGGTGCTGACCGAGGCCCTCGCCAAGCGGGCGTTCGAGGAGGCGGTGCTGCCGGCCGTCAAGGGCATGGCGGCGGAGGGCAATCCCTATCGCGGCGTGCTCTACGCCGGGCTGATGCTGACCGCGACCGGTCCCCGGCTGGTCGAGTTCAACGCCCGCTTCGGCGACCCCGAATGCCAGGTGCTGATGATGCGGCTGGCCGACGACCTCGTCCCCTGGCTGAAGGCCGCCGCCGAGGGCGCGCTGGCCACGATGCCGCCGCCGCAATGGCGCGACGAGAGCGCCCTGTGCGTGGTCTACGCCGCCGAGGGCTATCCCGACGCGCCGAAGGCCGGCGCCGTGATCGAGGGCGCCGACGCCGACTTCGGCGACGCCGTGGCGATCTTCCACGCCGGGACGGCGCGCAACGCCGCCGGCGACCTCTGCGCCTCCGGCGGCCGGGTGCTGAACGTCTGCGCGCTGGGCGCCAGCCTCCAGGAAGCCCGCGACCTCGCCTACGCCGCCATCGAGACCATCGACTTCCCGGGCGGCTTCTATCGCACCGACATCGGCTGGCGGGCGCTTTAGTGACCTCTCCCTTTGGGAGAGGGGGACCATGCCGAAGGCATGGTGGAGCGGGCGCGAAGCGCTAGCCGGCGTCGCGCATATGGCCGCGAACTTCTCGTCGGATCAGCGCCAGTGCTCCATTGATGTCGTTTTCCACCAGATGGACCGGCAGCCGCAACGTTCGGATATCTCGCTCGGCGAACCACATATCGCGGCGCGAATCTTGTTCGCGACCGCCGGGAATTCTGTGAACGCCGCCGTCCACCTCGACCGCCAGCTTTGCGGCATGGCAGTAGAAGTCGAGGACGTAGGGACCGAGCGGGTGCTGTCGCCTGAAGTGCAGACCATCAAGTCGATTGGCGCGTAACAGCTGCCACAGACGATACTCTGCACTGCTCATCGTTCGCCGCAGTCGCTTGGCGAGATTGCGGGTAGCTTCAGAAGTATGCTCCATGGGCTCGATCCTCGATTGCCTTGCCCACGAATGCTACTTTAGAGGCTTTTTGCCCGCTCCACCACCCCTGCGGGGTGGTCCCCCTCTCCCAGAGGGAGAGGTTCTCATCCTTGCGCCGCGCGTGGCGATCCCTAAGATCGCGCGCACTTCAAACAAGCGTACGAAACGTGGGGAAACACCGATGGCCGACGCCGAGCCGACCGCCCAGGACCTCAACTCCGGCACCAAGCCGGTCGAGGAGCGCCATCAGATCGATGAGGGCAAGCTGGCAGCCTGGCTGAAGGCGAACGTCGAGGGCTACGAGGGCCCGCTGGAAGTGCGCCAGTTCAAGGGCGGCCAGTCCAACCCCACCTACCAGCTGGTCACGCCGAACAAGAAGTACGTCCTGCGCCGCAAGCCGCCGGGCAAGCTGCTGCCCAGCGCCCACGCCGTGGACCGCGAGTTCAAGGTGATCTCCGGCCTGAACAAGGTGAACTTCCCGGTCGCGAAGGCCTACGCCCTCTGCGAGGACGCCGAGGTCCTCGGCACGATGTTCTACGTCATGGACAACGTCGAGGGCCGCATCCTCTGGGACCTGACCCTGCCCGGGTGCGAGCCGGCCGAACGCCGCGCGATCTACGAGGCCAAGATCGCCACCCTGGCCCAGCTGCACAACGTCGACTACGCGGCTATCGGCCTGGCCGACTACGGCCGGCCGGGCAACTACTTCGCCCGCCAGATCGACCGCTGGACCAAGCAGTACAAGGCGTCCGAGACGCAGAGCATCCCGTCGATGGACCGGCTGATCGAGTGGCTGCCGCAAACCACCCCGGCCGATGACCAGACCTCGATCGTCCATGGCGACTACCGCCTCGACAACATGATCCTGCATCCGACCGAACCCCGGGTCGTGGCGGTTCTGGACTGGGAACTGTCGACGCTGGGCAACCCGCTGGCCGACTTCTCCTACCTCCTGATGCACTGGGTGATGCCGGGCGGCGAGCGCGCCTCGCTGGCGGGCATCGAGGACTTCGCCGCCTCGGGCATCCCGACGGTCGAGGAGGCGGTCGCGCAGTACTGCAGCCTGACCGGCCGCGACGGCCTGCCCGAGCTGAACTGGTACTTCGCCTACAACATGTTCCGGCTCGCCGGCATCTGCCAGGGCATCGTCGGACGGGTCCGCGACGGCACCGCCGCCAGCGCCCACGCCCAGACCATGGAAGCCCGCGTGCCGGCCCTGGCCGATGCGGCGCTCGCGTTCGCGAAGAAAGCCGGAGCCTGATGGGCGCTCCGACGGCCGACGTTACCGCGCGAGAGGATTAGAAGGTCAGCAGCTTCAGCACCGCCGCCTCATCCTCAAACGTCGCCTTCACCGGCCACATGGCCACGCGTGGCCGCCATTCGGCCGGCAGGCGGACCCAGTCCTTCTCGGTGGTGACGAGGCCCGCGCCGAAGTCCTCGGCGCGCCTGGCCAGGGCCTGCAGCGTCCGCTCGTCGAAGGCGCCGTGATCGGGGAACGGCGCGAAGTCCTTCAGCTCGCAGCCGGCGGCGGTCAGGGCGCGCTCGACCTTCCACGGCTTGCCGACGCCGGCGAAGCCGACCTGGGGCCCGGGCGGGGGCGGGGCGGCCGGCTCCAGCCGGGCGACCAGCACCGGCGTGTCGCCGAACAGCGCCAGCAGCTCCGGATCGGCCTCAGCCAGGTCGGCCGGCAGCAGCAGGACAACCGCGTCGGCCCGCGCCAGGCCGATGGCCAGCGGCTCGCGCATCGGCCCGGCCGGAAAGACCGCGCCGTCGCCGAACGGCCATTCGTTGTTCCGCGTCTCGCCATCGACCACCACCAGCGACA
>JBIKII010000212.1:0-4860 GCA_044361705.1 Caulobacter sp. | reverse complement strand
AGTGGTCTCGCTGGTGAGGAACCGGGTCTGCGGGATCATCAGCCATTCGGCCAGTTCCCGCGTATTGGCGACCGCCGGATTGTAGCCGGGGTTGCTCATCACACCGTTGATCGGCGCGCTCTGGATTGCGTTCGACATGGGGTTCAGCCACTGACAGCCGGGGCTGCCAGGCGTGGCGGTCTGCCAGTTGCAGCCGGGACCTCCCAGCCCCCTGAGGGCCAGCTCGATCTGCACCCCCGAAGAGTCCCAGCCCTTCAGCTCGTGCTCGTTGCGGCCGTAGGTCAGGTCGGCGTACCAGTTGACGCTATCGCCGATCGTTCCGGTCAGACCGGCCGACAGGCGAAACTGGGTCTGGTCGCGCGTCTGGTAGGCCGGCGTCGCCGGTCCGCCGAAGAACGGATTGCCGCCCAGCAGGTAGGGCCGCCACTGGCCGATGGGGATGAAGATGCCGGTCGATCCAGCCGGGAACTGACCGGGATTGGCGGCGGCGTAGGCGGCAAGTCCCGGATTGTTGATCGGCACGAACCAGTTGTTGAACAACCGCGGGGTCGTTCCGGCGATGTAGCTGGCCGGATTGATGTTGCCCGGCAGCACGGTCTCGGTGATCGGTTTGGGCTGGTTGAACGACGGCGGATAGTGGACGATCGTCTCGGCGCCCGACCAGGATCCTTCAAGACGCAGGTCGGTGGTCGGGGTCAGCGCGTAGTTGAACTCAGCGTAGAGCTGGTAGGTGTCGGCCGGCGCCACCAGATCCTGCCAGAGCTGGACGTTGCTCACACAGAAGCCGGCGAAGGGCTCGATCGCGCCCAGGGCGGAGCAACCGGCATCCACGGCGCGCGGACCCGTGGCGGCGAGAACGCCGCCGGGCCCGATCGGACCGACCGGGGTGAACTGGGCCGGATTGGTCGCGAAATTCCAGCCGGCTTCCGGATTGACGCTGTAGGGGGGCGTCGACCACTTGCGGTCCGCGACCCTCAGCTGGGCGCGCGACTGATAGGCCGCCGACAGCAGAACGTTCCAGCCCTCGCCGACCCGGCCCCATGTGGCGTCCAGGCTGTAGTCGCCGTCGGTGTCCTGGATCCACGTGTAGTCGCCGCCGATCTCCAGACCGTCGAAGTCGCGCTTGGTGATGAAGTTGACGACCCCGGTCATGGCGTCAGAGCCGTAGGTCGTTGAGGCGGCGTCCTTCAGAATCTCGATACGTCCGATAGCCGCCATGGGAATACTGCGGGTGTTGACGAACGAGCCGGACACCAGCGGCATCCGCCGGCCATTGAGCAGGACGAGGTTCCGCTCCGGGCTGAGGCCGCGCAGGTTTACACTCTCCGACCCCTCGAAGCCCTGCCCCTTGCCGGCCTGCGAGGAGTTGGAGTTGCCGATCGAACCGGACGCCTCGGGCATCGCGCGGATGACATCCACAAGCGCGGGGGACCCCTGGGCCTCGAGCTCCTGCGAGGTGACGATGCGCAGCGGAAGGGCGTCGGCCTGACGCGCGGTCAGCAGGCGCGAGCCGGTGACGACAACGGCTTCAACTTCAGGCGCTTCGACCTCGGCGGCGCTCGCCGCGCCTGACCAGGCGCCTGCGGCGATGGCGGCGGCGATCGCGGTGCCGCAAAGATAGGTCAGTCTCATGGTGTTCCTCCCCCGGCCGGGACGCATTGTTCTGCTTTCTTGGCCGCGGTTGATGGTCACGGCGCACGAGGCCGCGATCAAGGCGTCGAACGCCAACCGGGATCGGACTATTCAATTGATATTTTTAGGTATTTCAGACTTCGATCAGGTCGTTTTCGGAACGGATTAGCCGATGAATCCGCGCACGGTCCGGGGCCCTCGCGCCCATGAATAGTGAGGGTCGGGATGATCGTTCGCTCAGGAGTAGCCGTGTCCAACCCATCGCCCTGGCCCGGGAAGATCGGCCGCACCTATAGAGAGTCCTCACCCTGGCTCGAGCCGCCCGTGCGGCCTTCCGCGACGGCTCCGAACGTGGTGGTCATCGTGCTGGACGACGTCGGGTTCGCGCAGCTCGGCTGCTACGGTTCGACCATAGAGACGCCGCACATCGACGCGCTGGCGGGCGGGGGCCGGCGCTATACCGGCTTTCACACCACCTCTATGTGCTCTCCGACGCGGGCGTCGCTGCTGACCGGCCGCAATCACCATGCGGTGGGCATGGGCATGATCGCCGACATGTGCACGGGCTTTCCGGGCTACCAGGGGCAGATCGGCAACGACTCGGCGACTCTGGCTGAGATGCTGCGTCCGGCAGGGTACGGGACGTTCGCCGCCGGCAAATGGCACCTGACGCGCGCGCGCGACATGACCGCCGCCGGTCCGTTCGACCAGTGGCCGCTGGGTCGAGGCTTCGAGCGGTACTACGGCTTCCTCTACTCGCTGGTCGATCAGTGGCACCCTGAACTCGTCGCGGACAATCACTTCATTCCCGCGTCGGATCGCGCCGGCTACCACCTCAGCGAAGACCTGGTGGACCATACCATCGGCATGATCCGCGACCAGCAGGCGGGACGCCCGGACCAGCCCTTCTTCGCCTATCTCGCGTTCGGCGCCTGCCATTCGCCGCACCAGGCCCCGCGCCCGTTCATCGAAAAATACCGCGGCAAATTCGACGAAGGTTGGGATGTGATGCGAGAACGCTGGCACGCGCGGCAGATCGCGCTGGGGGTGATCCCGCCCGATGCCGTCCTGACCGGGATGAACCCGGGGGTGCGTCCCTGGGCCGACATGTCCGACGACGAACGGCGGCTGTGCGCCCGCCACCAGGAGGTCTTCGCCGGCTTCCTAGACCATACCGACGCGCAGATCGGCCGGCTGACCGACTGGCTCAGGTCAAGCGATCTGCTCGACAACACCCTGCTTGTCGTCCTGTCCGACAACGGCGCCACGGCGGAGGGCGGGCACTTCGGAGACATCAATCTGCGTCGGTACATCCAGGTTCTGGAGGAGTCCTTCGAGGAGAAGCTGGCGAGGATCGACGACCTGGGCAGCGACCGCCTCTGGAACAACTACCCCGCCGGGTGGGGCCACGCGGGCAACACCCCGCTTAAGTGGTTCAAGATGCACACCCACGGCGGCGGCGTGCGCGATCCGCTGATCATCCACTGGCCGGCGCAGATCCCGGACGGGGGCCAGATCAGCCACCAGTTCTGCCACTGCTCGGACATCGCCCCCACGATCCTGGAAGCCTGCGGCGTGGCCGCGCCGGAAACGCACCTGGGCGTTCCCCAGCTGCCGATCACCGGAACCAGCCTGACCTACACCTTCGGAGAGCCGCACGCCGCCACACGCAAGTCGGTCCAGTACTTCGAACTGATGGGCCATCGCGGCGTATGGGCCGACGGCTGGAAAGCGGTCACCCACCACGTGGAGGGCGCCGACTTCGATGAAGATGTCTGGGAACTCTACCACCTCGACACCGACTTTTCCGAGGCCCGCGACCTGTCGGTCGAGCATCCCGAAAAGCTGCGGGAGCTCATCGCCCTGTGGTGGCGGGAAGCCGAGGCGAACCATGTGCTGCCGCTGGACGATCGCAACCGCGAGCGGATCGGGCTCACCTACTGGGGGCCGCCTCGCCGGCGCTGGCGCTTCCAGCAGGGGATGAACCGGGTCTCAGGCTACGCGGCGCCATCGGTAGCCAACCGATCCTATCGGATCGTCGCTGATGTGGACCTGTCGCAGGATGCCCAGGGGGTGATCCTGTCCGTCGGAGGCCAGGCGGGCGGCTATGTGCTGTTTATCCAGGATGGCAAGCTTGTGCACGAGTATGTCGGCCCGGACCGGCGATGGATCCTCGAGTCGGCCGCGACCCTGCCGCCGGGGCGGCGCCGGCTGGCGTTCGAGTTCCGCAAGACCGGCCGCTGCGAGGGCGTCGCGAGCCTGCTCTGCGACGACGACGTTCTGGCCACGGGCGAGATGCGGGGCATGTGGCCGGCCGGACCAACAGCTGGCGGCGTCTGCTGCGGCTACAACGAGGCCAGTCCCGTCAGCGACCGGTACCTGCGTCCCTATGCCTTCACCGGCGTCATCCACGATGTCGTGGTCGAGTCTGCCGAGGACTACGTCGACGACCCGGCGCTCGCCGCGCACATGGCGCTGGCCGAAGACTGAGCCGCCCTATGCGTCGCCGGATTTCGCGGCCAGGGCGCCCAGCGCCCTGGTCCGGAACTCGGTGGGCGTCAGGCCCGTCTCGCGCTTGAAGGCCCGGTTGAAAGGGGCGAGCGACTGGAAGCCGCTGTCGATGGCGATCGTCGAGATCGGCACTGGCGCCTGCTCGGGATCGGCCAGGGCGTCTCGCGCCTCATCGATCCGCCACTGCCCGACGAAGGCGTTGAAGTTGCGATACCCGAGCCCCTGATTGAGCAGATGCCGCAGCCGGTGTTCGGGCACCCGCAGCTGCTGGGCGAGGAACGAGATTCTCAGGTTCGGCGTGCGATAGAGTCGCTCTACCCGCATGAGCCGGTCAAGCTGGGCCGCCAGGGACTTCTCGGCCGGGGTCAGCGGCGCGACCGGCTCGTTGCGGGTCTGGCTGTTGGGTTGGGCGGTCTTGGCCTGGCCAAACAGTTCGGGGCCGGCCTGACCGAACACGATGATCCCCAGCAGGCTGCTGCCCAGAAGCGTGAAGGCGGCGAACAGCGAGGGCTGGCGGGGCGCGAACGTGAACAGCTCCATGGTCTGCACGAAGGCGACCCCGATCGAATAGAGGCTCGCGAAGATGTAGAGCGGCGTCACGATCAACCGCCGCCGTTCGACCAGGTCGCTGCTCCAGCTGCGCACCACGATGACCAGCACATGGAACATCAGCCCGACGGTGATGAAGTTATGGAACAGCCAAAGCGGCCGGGCGAT
>JBIKII010000149.1:0-7996 GCA_044361705.1 Caulobacter sp. | reverse complement strand
CAGGCTGGCCCCGATCACGGACGGCAGGTCGACCACCAGGTACCACAGGCCCAACGGGCCCACGGCCGGCGGGAACTGGGCGATCACATGGGCCATCTTCGAGACGTAGCTGAGCGAGCCGCTGATGCGGCTGGGGGTCCGTAGCGAGCGGGCGATCACGATCGCCGTCGCAAGGTACAGGCCGGCCGCGATGCCGCGAATGATGGTCTCGAGCAGCAGACTTGGCTCACTCATCCGGCGGTCGCCCCTTCCCCGGCCATCAGCGCCGGCCCCCTCTTGACCGACCCGCGATCCAAGTGGTGCCCGGACCATGGGCGTCGGGCAGACCCGCCGTCAATCGGCACGACCGCGTTCCGGCGAGGCTCCGACAGGACGCGTGTTCGCATCCGGACACCATGCGGCTCGGGCGCGCGGCGAACAACCCAATCTCTCAAGTTTATACCGTTGTTTTTTCAGCCTTTTTCAGATTTCGACAAGTCGATTTCGAAGCCGATCAGCCGTCTCCGGGAAACGGCTTGCATGCCCTCCCCGCCGCCAATCATCTGGCCGCAACAGCCCGCCAAAGCCGCGCTTCGACCAAGCTCGGTTCGCCGCGCCCCGCTGATCCAGTTCAACGCCAGGGCCTCTTCGGACATCATGCCGGACCAGTTTGATTTCATTGTCGTCGGGGCGGGCTCCGCGGGCTGCGTGCTGGCCAACCGCCTGACCGAGTCGGGCAAACACCGGGTCCTGCTGCTCGAGGCGGGCGGCTCCCACAAGCGCCTGATGATCGACATGCCGGCCGGGCTTGGCCACGTCTTCTACGATCCCAAGGTCAACTGGTGTTACACGGCCGAGCCCGATCAGCAGATGGGCGGGCGCACCGACTTCTGGCCGCGCGGACGGGTGCTGGGCGGGTCCAGTTCCATCAACGGCATGGTCTACATCCGCGGCCAGCGCGAGGACTTCGACGACTGGGCGGCGCTGGGCAATACCGGCTGGGGCTTCGACGATGTCCTGCCCTACTTCCGGCGGTCCGAGGACAACGACCTGGGCGAATCCGACCACCATTCCGTCGGCGGCCCCTGGCAGATCTCCAGCATCAAGGGACGCCAGTCCCCGGTGGTGGATCGGGCGATAGAAAGCGCCAGGGCGCTTGGCCACCCCGAGAACGCCGACTTCAACGGCGAGCAACAGGCCGGGGTAGGCCTCTATCAGTTCAGCATCCGCGGCGGCCGCCGGACCAGCAACGCCCGCGCCTTCCTCGATCCGGCCATGCGCCGCCGCAACCTCACTGTGGTCACAAACGCCCAGACCCGGCGGATCCTGTTTGACGGCCAGCGGGCGATCGGCGTGGAATACAGCCACAAGGGTCGACTGGTGACCGCCAACTGCCGGGCGGAGGTGCTGGTCGCGGCGGGATCGATCAACTCGCCCATGCTGCTCCAGCAGTCGGGCGTCGGGCCCGGCGGGCTGCTGCAGCTGCACGGGATTCCGGTCGTCGCCGACAGCCCGGCGGTCGGCGAAAACCTCCAGGATCACGTCTTCACCGGCTTTTCCTACAAGGTGAAGCTGCCGACGCTGAACGACACCTACAAGACTCTGCCGCGCCAGATCCTGGCCGGCATCCGGTGGGTGCTGACCCGGACCGGGCCCCTGAGCCTGGGCATCAACCAGGGCGGCGCCTTCGTCAGCACCCGCCCCGGCGAAACCCGGCCCGACACCCAGCTCTACTTCTATCCCCTGAGCTTCGGGGCGGCGCCGGACGGCAAGCCCAGGTCGCTGCATCCGCATCCGTTCAGCGGCATGACCATGAACGCCAGCCCCTGCCGGCCGGAGAGCCGTGGCCACATCCGCATCCGCTCCGCCGACCCGGACGCGCCGCCGATCATCCACCGCAACTACCTGGCCACCCCCAATGACGTGCGGGTGATGGTCGACAGCCTGCGGATCATCGACACCATCGCCCGCACCCGCCCGCTGGCCGACATCATCGAGTCGTCGGTCTATCCGCTTGGCGATCCGCCGACCGACGCCCAGCTCGAAACCTGGGCCCGCCAGACCGGCCGCACGACCTATCACCCGACCAGCACCTGCATCATGGGCGTCGATCCGCGCACCTCGGTCGTCGACCCTCGCCTGAAGGTCCACGGCATCGAGGGCCTGCGGGTCGTCGACGCCTCGATCATGCCGCTGATCGTCTCCGGCAACACCGCCGCCGCCGCCACCATGATCGGCGAAAAGGGCGCGGACCTCGTCCTCGCCGACCACGCCTAGCTCCCGTCAGGACCCTCCGACATGCCCGCCTCCCCCAAGATCACCCACATTGAGACCCTCGCCTGCGACGCCGGCTGGCGGAACTACTACTTCGTCAAGATCAGCACCGACGAAGGCATCGTCGGATGGGCTGAGTACGACGAAGGCTTCGGCAATCCGGGCATCGCCGCCATCATCCAGCAGATCACGCCCCGCCTGATCGGGCAGTCGGTGATGGATCACGAGAAGGTCTTCGCCCTGCTCCAGAACGCGATGCGGCCGGCGCTGGGCGGCCTGATCGGTCAGGCCATGGGCGCGATCGAAAACGCGCTGCTCGACGCCAAGGGCAAGGCGCTGGGCGTCTCCTGCGCCCAGCTGCTGGGCGGCAAGGTGCGGGATCGCGCGCCGGTCTACTGGTCGCACTGCGGCACCTGGCGGATCAGCCGCAAACCGCACTACCTGCCGATGATCGAGACCCGCGATGACGTGGTCTCGCTCGGCCGGGAAGTCCGGGACAAGGGCTTCAAGGCGCTGAAGACCAACGTCTACCGCTACGTCGACGGCAAGCCGGTGGGTTGGGCGACTGGCTTCGGCGTCCCCTTCGAGCCAGGCCTGAATGTCGATCGCAAGGTGACGAGAGGCATCATCGACCACATCGCCGCCCTGCGCGAGGGCGCCGGTCCGGACGTCGAAATCCTGCTCGACCTCAACTTCAACGCCCGCACCGAAGGCTATCTGGAACTGCTGCGCGCGCTGGCCGACACCGAGCTGATGTGGATCGAGCTCGACACCCTGAACCCCAGGGCGCTGGCCTCGATCCGGCGCGAGAGCCGCCACCCGATCGCCTCCTGCGAGACCCTGGTGGGGCCGGCCGCCTTCGTCCCGTTCTTCGCCGAACAGGCCATGGATGTCGCCATCATCGACCTGCTGTGGAACGGCGCCTGGCAGTCGATGAAGATCGCCGCCATGGCCGACGCGCACGACGTCAATGTCGCGCCCCACAATTTCTATGGCCACCTGGCGACGATGATGAACGCCCAGTTCGCCGCCGCCGTGCCCAACCTGCGGATCATGGAGACCGACATCGACCGCCTGGCCTGGGACGATGAGCTGTTCACCCACGCGCCGGTGTTCGAGGAAGGCTGCATCGTCATCTCCGACCGCCCGGGCTGGGGCACCGAGCCGATCGAGGAGGCCCTGCGGCGCTACCCCCCGAACACGCACCTGAACCCGGTCGGCCTGATCACCCACGGCCGCAAGGCGCCCTGACCCTCCCCAGCCCGACCCCAGGCGGCCGTCACGGCCGCGGCGCCGACCAGGAACGCGAATGACCGACTCTTCCGCCGCTGTCGCAGAGGTTCCTCTGCGGAGATCGACCCGGTTCTTCTACGGCTTGGGCGGCGTCGCGCTGGGGCTGAAGGACAACGGCTTCTCCTACCTGCTGCTGATCTACTACAATCAGGTGGTGGGACTGCCGGCCGCCAAGGTCGGGCTGGCGATCATGATCGCCCTGGTCATCGACGCGTTGATCGATCCGCTGATCGGCCAGCTGTCGGACAACCTCCACTCCCGCTGGGGTCGTCGCCACCCGTTCATGTACCTGTCCGCCATACCGGTGGCGGTGACCTATCTGATGATCTGGATGCCGCCCAGCGGCTGGTCGGAGAATGCGCTCTTCGCCTACCTGGTGTTCACCGCCCTGCTGGTGCGGACCTTCCTGGCCATGTTCGAGATTCCCAGCGCCGCCCTCGCGCCTGAACTGACGAGCGACTATCACGGCCGCACGAAGCTGATGGCCTTCCGCGCGCTGTTCATCTGGTACGGCGCGCTGATCATGACGCTGCTGACCTTCCAGGTCTTCCTCAAGCCAAGCGCCGAATACGCTACCGCCCAGCTGAACCCGGCGGGCTACACCCTCTATGGCGTCACCTCGGCGGCGGTGATGCTGATCGTCATCCTGGCCTCGGCGCTGGGCACGCACCGCGAGATCCCGCGCCTTCGAAAGCCGCCGGTGCGCGCGCTGTCGGTCGGCCAGACCTTCCGGGAGATCTTCGAGGCGGTGACCAATCGATCGCTGGCCCCACTGATGATCTCGGGCGTCTTCAACGCCATGAGCTACGGCCTGACCGTGGCGCTGAACCTCTACTTCAACACCTTCTTCTGGGGCCTGGGCGCGGCGCAGATCTCGTTCTTCGTCTTCGCCCAGTTCATCTCCTCGGCGGCGGCGGTCACCCTGGCGACGCCGCTGTCGAAGGCCCTGGGCAAGCGCAACGCCGCCATTCTGAGCAAGGTGCTCGCCTTCGGCATCGGCACTGCGCCGATCATCCTGAGGCTGCTGGGCCTGTTCCCCGAGAACGGTCACCCCGCCCTGCTGCCGCTCCTCTGGGTGCAGGCCATGGTCTCGGTGACCTTCGCCAGCATCGCCGCGGTGCTGCACTCCTCGATGATCGCCGACGTGGTCGAGGAGACCGAGGTCAGGAACGGGCGTCGGTCGGAGGGGCTGTTCTTCGCGGCCAACATCTTCGTCGCCAAGGCTGTCTCGGGCGTCGGCATTTTCGCCTCCAGCATGGTGCTGCTCGCCATTGGCTTCCCCGACAACGCCAAGCCGGGCGAGGTGGGCGAGGAGGTGATCCGCAACCTGGGCCTGACCTACATTCCGGCCCTCGCGGTCACCTACCTGATCGCGATCGGCGCGCTGACCTTCTTCCGCATCACGCGGGCCAGCCATGAGGCCAACCTTGCCCGGCTTGCAGAGCGTCCCGGCGGCTGACCGGCGTCGGCCAACCCGACCCAAACGGCAAAGGCGCCGACGACAAGCACTCGGGATGCGGTCATTTTCGACGTCCGCTGAGAGTCAGGTGCGGACGCTGAGATCCGACCGCCCTTATCGGGCTCTCTCGAACGCCCAAGTGGCCACCGCCGCAAGGAGACGTGTTGCGCTGAGTCGCTGGCGGTGGTGGCAGTCTGGGCCGGCCCGTCTCGCGAGGGATTTGCTCGGACTCCGCCGTTTCCCCCGCGGCGCTTGTCCGGGCGGGCCGCCGGTTCTCGTAATGGTCAGCAAAGCCATGCGCCATCGGAGCGACCCATGCGTACCTTCGGACTATCCTGCGTGATCCTGCTCGGCTTCGCCCTGGCCGGCTGCGGCGAACGTGAGACGCGCATTCCCGTTGGCGGGGCGAACGGCGAGAACGTCACGCTACGGACGGGGAACGCCATCGCCGCCCCGGCCAATCTTCCCGAATTCACGCCGCTCTATCCCGGAGCGCGTATCGAGAGCGTGCTGGAGGGCAACGGATCGGCCGGCCTCCAGGGCGGCATGGTTGCCTTCCGGACGTCCGACTCCACCGACAAGGTCGCCGCCTACTACCGGGCCCGGCTGGACGCCTCGGGACTTCCCGAGCGGAACGACATCAACCTGAACGGCGCCCTGATCCTGGCCGCGAGCGCGGCTGAGGACGTCGATCGCGGCGTCCAGATCAGCATTGCCCCGATACCCGATTCCCCGGGGAGCTATGTGACCTTGACCTACAACCTCGGCGCAGGTTGACGGGGCGCGGACCGCAAGACACCGTTATCCGGTGAACTGGCCTGGAGGGCGTTGTGGACTGGGTCAGACTCGAAGCCGTGCTGGATGAGGCGCTGGACCGCCCGCTGTCCGAACGCGACGCGCTGGTTCGCGATCGGCTTGGCGATGACCCGGACCTGGAGCGCGAGGCCCGCTCGCTGCTGGCCGCCGCCGAGACATCCGAGACCTTTCTGACCACTCCGGCCGAACCTGTCGAAGCCGGGCTGGAGACTGGCGCACGCTTCGGCGCCTGGCAGGTCGTGGCCCCGCTCGGCGGCGGCGGCATGGGCGAGGTCTATCGCGTCGAACGGGCGGATGGCGAGTATCGGCAGCAGGCGGCGCTCAAGCTCATGCGACCGTTGCCGGCCGCCTTCTGGAGCCGCTTCCAGGACGAACGACAGATTCTCGCCGAGCTCGAGCATCCCGGCGTGGCCCGGCTGCTGGACGGCGGGCTTGGCCCGGACGGTCGCCCGTTCATGGTGCTTGAGTATGTTGATGGGGCGCCGATCAACGTCTGGGCCGCCGGGAACGGCGCCGACGCGCGCCGCAAGGTAGCCCTCATCCTGGACGCCTGCGAGGCGGTCGCCCATGCGAACGCCAAGCTGATCGTCCACCGCGACATCAAGCCGTCCAACATCCTGGTGACCGGCGACGGCCGCACCCGTCTGATCGACTTCGGCGTCGCGCGGACGCTGGCGCCTACACCGGGTACGCGCACGGAGACGCCGGTCTCTATCGAGTATGCGGCCCCGGAGCTTCTCGAGGGCGGCGCGGCGAGCGTCATGACGGACGTCTATGGTCTGGCGGCGACCCTCTATGAGCTGTTGGCCGGGCGCGCCCCGATCATCGTGGAGGGAGAGCCGATCGCCCTTGCGGTCCGTCGGGTCGCGGAAGAAGTGCCGCCGCGGCTGGCCACCCTGGTCGAGCCCGCCGCCGGCCAGACGGCGATGATCCAGGATCTGGACTCCATTCTCGCCAGGGCGCTGCGCAAGGAGCCGGAGGAGCGGTACGCGACCGTCGCCGCCTTCGCCTCCGACCTTCGGGACGCGCTTGAGGGACGTCCGGTGTCAGCCCGCGCCGGCGAGCGAGGCTATGCGCTGCGCCGGTTCCTGCGGCGCCGGCGCTGGCCCATCGCGGCGGCGGCGGCCGTCGTGTTGAGTCTGACCGGCGGGCTTGGGCTGGCTCTGAACCAGGCCGAAAGGGCTGAACGCGAGCGCGACGCCGCCGTGCGTGAGCAGGCGCGGATGGAGGCGGTCCAGCAGTACCTCTACTTCATGTTGCGCAACGCCGCCGAGACCGGCGGCGCGGACGCCAACGCCGAGCAGGTGCTCGACAAGGCCGCCGCGCAGGTGCTGGCCCAGTTCGAGGCGGACCCGGCTCGCGGCGGACCGGTCGTCCGGATGCTCGGCGAACTCTATTTCTACCTGAACGACTATGAGGCCGCCGAGCCCCTTCTGACCCGGCTGATGACCGCGCCGGGCGTCGATCCCGCCATCGTGGCCTCCGCGGCCTATGATCTGGCCCAGGTGAAGCTGCGACAGTCGGAGCCCGACGCGGCTGCCGGCTTCCTGGCCCAGGCGCAGCGGTTCTGGGCCTCCGATCCGGACCGCTGGCGCTCACAACTGGTCGACAGCCGCCTCGGAGAGGCCCGCCTGCTGCGCGATCAGGGCAAGGTCGGGGAGGCGGTCGCCCTGTTGCAGGCCAATCTGCCGGCTCGGCTCGCCATCAGCGGCGTCAAACATCGCGACACCGGCGCCCATTACAATGACCTGGGCGTCATGCTGGCGGCGGCGGGGCGCAATGATGAGGCCATCCCGATGTTCCGGTCCGCCCTTGGCGTCTGGGAGGCGACGGGGCTTTCGCAAGGCCCTGACGCCCTGAACACCCTCAACAACCTCGCGGCCCTGGAAGTCCTGTCCGGCCGTCCGGACCGCGCCGAGCCCCTGTTCGCGAAGGCGGTCGAGGTGCGGCGCCGGATGTACGGCGCCTCGGCGGCGACGGCGGCCCTGATCAGCAACTACGGCAAAACCCTGTTGCAGCTTCAGCGGCCCGGCGAGGCGGCGCCCCTTCTGGAAGAGGCCGTGGCGATGGCGCGTGAACATGCCGGCGTCGGCAGTCTGCACTATGCGTCGGCCCTGGCCGGATTGAGCGAGGCCCGGCTGACGTCCGGCGCGCTCGGCCAGGCCGCGAGGTTGA
>JBIKII010000232.1:0-3780 GCA_044361705.1 Caulobacter sp. | reverse complement strand
GGCCGCCCTGGCCGAGGCCCATCTGCTTGGCCAGGTCCGAACGCGCCTTGGCGTAGTTCGGAGCGACCATCGGATAGTCCTTCGGCAGGCCCCACTTGGCGCGATATTCCTCGGGGCTCATGTTGTACTTGGTGCGCAGGTGGCGCTTGAGCGACTTGAACTTGCGACCATCCTCAAGGCAGATCAGGTGATCGGGCGTGATCGAGCGGCGCACGGGAACCGCCGGTTCCTTCGGCGCGACTTCGACGGTCACAGAACCACTGGCGACTTCAGTCAGCGCCTTGTGAACGTTCTGGATCAGGTTCGGGATGTCGTTGGCGGCGACCGAATTGTTGCCGACATAGGCGGACACGATGTCCGTCGTCATCTCGATGATCGCGGATTTGTCTTCCATCTGACCTTGTTCCATCACTTTGAAGATTGGACGCGACCGGAATCGGCCGGTTTCGGTTCATTTGGAGGCTGCATATAGGGACTGTTACCGACACACAAGCACTTCAAACCTGACGGCAGGTGCAATTACTCGCGCTTCCGGCAATGGAAGAATAGCGCCGTTCAATCAATCGACGCGCCTTCACTCTTGCGTTTCTGTCCGGAAACAGGAACTCAGCGTCGCCGGATATCGCCGCCCAGAGCAAGCATGGCGGCCTTCTGGGGCTGCGAGAACTCGTCCAGCGCCGCCTCGTCTCCATCACGGATCGCCTGCATGAGGGCGGGCGTCAGTGCGGAGGACAGGGACCAGTTCCAGTAGCGCAGCACGGTCTGGGCCCGATCGACGGCGATCGTGTCGAACAGCGTGAGGACCCGGTCGAGCGTCGGCGCGACATTGCCGGCGGCGTCCGTTTCCGGACGTCGCAGGGCGCGCCACAGGAGCCGAACGTTGTTTCGCGGCAGACCTGTGGCCTTGCACAGGATCGCCAGCGGTTCACCGCCCGGGTCCGTGAAGATCTTGGCCCCGGTCATCGGCTTGAGGCCCGACAGGTAGGAGATCTCTTCGGCCACCTCGCGGGTGAAGCCCTCCGACGCGACCTGAACGGCCTCGTCGAGGCTCTCAAACGGGCTCTTGGCGATGGCGGCGCGATTGCGCTGTCGCCGTTCGATGAACTGGAGCGCCTTGCGCGTCAGCGGATCCTGCCAGTTTTCGTCCGCCGCCATCGCGAACACGTCGCTGACGGCCTCCTGCAGGACTTCCCGCGAAACGGCGAACCTCTGGAGGATCACCCGCCGCGCATCGGCGTCTGACCACCAGAACATTACGTAGGCATGGCTCGGTCGCAGTTCACTGCGACGAAGCAGCAGCGGAATATGTCGAGGATTGTCGCGGGTGCCTGCAACGATAGTCTCGATCGCCTCATGACTCAGCTTGGCCAGGTCGTTGCGCAACAGGGACTCGGTCACCGCCGGCTCGCCGCGCTGGACCAGTTCGTCGCCCACGACCTCGTTCAGGCCGCGGCGAGCGGCGATCAGGCGACGATGCTCGAGCGTGCCGCTGCGAACACAGTCGATCAGATCGCCATCGCCCACGGTCGCGCTGTTCTCCAGCAGCTGACGAGCGACCTCCAGGTCGTCGCGCATGAGCATCCGGGCCAGGCCGGTCGGGATGTCAGAAACATTGGCGATCCGCCGCGCGATGCGGACGCGCTCGTCCAGCCCCGCTTCCCGCAGCAGCTCGACGATCAGGTCGGCGGTCATCGAGCGCTCGAAGGCGTTCACCCGGCTGCCCGGCAGACAGACGACGTCCGCCAGCCGCTTGAGCAGCGTCGCCCGCGACCGCGCCGGAGGCGGAGTCGGCGGCACAGCGTCGCGACCCTGGCCGAAGTCGGGTTGATCGAGGGCGGGCCGGGTGGCGGGATCACTCATGGGTCACGGGGACGGGCGGCGCCAGAGCGCGCCGCTGTCCCGATCACACCAGAGGCTTGTTAACCGCTGGTGACTGCGCGGCTATTTGAACGCGCGCTGGTCCCAATACGGCCAGATATCCGGCAGATCGCTGGACACCTTGTCCGGATAGGCCGGCGCGCGCTTCTCGAGGAAGGACATCACACCCTCCTTGGCGTCGCCCTGCGCGCCGCGCGCCATGATCGCGCGGCTGTCCGACATGTGGGCGTCCATCGGATGCGGCGCACCGACGTTGCGATAGAGCAGCTGGCGGGTCAGGGCGACGGACACGGGGGCGGTGTTGTCCGCGATCTCCCGGGCCAGGGCATAGGCCGCCGGCAGCAGGTCTTCCGGCGCGTGCAGCGAGCGGACAAGACCGCCGTCTTTCGCTTCCTGCGCGCCGAACACGCGACCGGTGTAGCACCACTCCAGCGCCTGCTGCAGGCCGACCAGGCGGGGCAGGAACCAGGACGAGGCCGCCTCCGGCGTGATGCCGCGGCGGGCGAACACGAAGCCGAACTTCGCCTCGGTCGAGGCCATACGGATATCCATGGCCAGCTGCATCGTGACGCCGATGCCGACCGCCGCGCCGTTTACGGCGGCGATCACCGGCTTGAGGCTCTCATAGATGCGCAGGGTCAGCAGGCCGCCGCCGTCACGGTAGACGCCATTGACCTTGTTGGCCTCGCGCGGATCGCTCTCAAGCTTGGCGTAGTCGAAGGTCTTCTCGCCGCCGCCGAGATCGGCACCCGCACAGAAGGCGCGGCCGGCGCCGGTGACCACGACCACCTTCACCGCGTCATCGGCGTCGGTGATGTCGAACGCCTGGATCATCTCCGCCATCATCTGGGTGGTGAAGGCGTTCATCCGGTCGGGCCGGTGAAGCGTGATCGTCGCGATCCCGTCCTTCACGTCCAGAAGGATGGTCTCGAAAGTGGGGCTGGCCATGGCGGGCTCCTGTTTTGTTTGTCGCGCGGATGAAGACCGCCGGACGTGGCGGAAGGCAAGGGGCCGCCTCAGGCCGCCTTGCGCTCCGGGGAGAAGCTGACGCCAAGCTTGCGGATGGCGTGGACGAAGTTGTTCGGGGCGATGTCGATATCGCCGTTCCAGCGCATGTCCGGGAAGCGGGCGAGGATCTGGCGGTAGGCCTCCTCCAGTTGGATCTGCGCCACGCGCTTGCCGATGCAGGTGTGCGGGCCATAACCGAAGGCGATGTGCTTGTCGGCGTTCGGCCGGTCGACGATCAGCTGGTCGGGATTGGCGAACACCTCGGCGTCACGGTTGGCCGCGCCGTAGTACATGATCACCTTCTCGCCCTCGGCGATGGTCTGGCCGTTGATCACCGCGTCGCGGGTCGCCGTGCGGCGCATGTAGATCACCGGGCTGACCATGCGGATGAACTCGTTGACCGCGCCGGGCAGCAGGGCCGGATTGGCGATCAGCTTCGCGCGCTGCTCCGGGAACTCCGTCAGCAGCTTCATCGAGCCGGACAGGGTGTTGCGGGTGGTGTCGTTGCCGGCAAAGACGATCAGCAGCCAGGAGCCGTCGAGGAACTCGTCGCTCAACTCCTCGCCCTCGACCTTCGCGCGGGCGATGGCGCTGAGCAGATCGGCCTTCGGATCAAGACGGCGCTTGTGGAGCATGTGCCGGCCGTAGTCGAACATCTCTTCGACGTTGCTGTTGAAGTCGGCGATGAACTGCATGAGCTCAAGCGTCGGGGTCAGCCCGGCGGTCGCCTGCTCGCCGGCCATGTTCTGGGCCAGCTCGAGATAGTGCATCCACTTCAGGAACTTCGGCCGGTCTTCGGGCGGCACGCCAAGGATCTCGCAGAGGGTGAACAGGGGCAGCACCGCGGAGAAATTCTCCACCAGATCGCACTCGCCCTTGTCAGCCATCTCGTTG
>JBIKII010000234.1:0-3686 GCA_044361705.1 Caulobacter sp. | reverse complement strand
GTTCATGATGAGGGTTATGCCCTCCAGCGTCGTCGCCGTTTCGCGGGACATGGTCTGGATCGTCCCGCCGCCGTTTCGCGGGGCCTGTTCGCCGAGCGGATAGCCTTCCTCTACGGCGCGCGCCATGAGCTTGACCTTCAACGTCATCGGGCTCGCCAGTCGCCCCCAAATCCCCACTGAGCAGAGGTGAAGCATCTGGCCGTTGGCGCTCGGGCTGTGGGTGAGCCGGATCTGGAGCTGAACGCCGCCGACCGTCTTGATCCACCGGTCAGGTCCCTTCGGGGACGGAGAAAATCCCTGCGATGCCGCAACGGAGGCCGCGCTGGCGCCTCTGCGAATCGCATAACAGCCGTCCAGCGCGGACAGCGCCGCGTCCTCCGGGCGGACCTGTGCGGCGGCCGGGGTAACGGTCGCGAGCACCAGGCCGGCGGCGAGCGAAAATCGTAGCATGGTTCCCTCCGTGATCGCCGGAGAGTCGCATCGGGGTCGGATTCCCGACATACCCGTTAGGGGGTATCGGTCGCTCAGACCGCGATCGGCGCCTTGATGCCCGGGTGGGCCTGATAGCCCTCCAGCACGAAGTCCTCGTACTCGAAGGCGAAAAGGTCGCGGCGCGGCGCGATGCGCATGGTCGGGAAGTCCAGCGGCTCGCGGCTGAGCTGCAGCCGCGTCTGGTCGAGGTGGTTCAGGTACAGGTGCGCGTCGCCGAAGCTGTGGACGAACTCCCCGGGCTTGAGGCCCGTGACCTGGGCCATCATCATCGTCAGCAGGGCGTAGCTGGCGATGTTGAACGGCACGCCCAGAAAGACGTCGGCGCTGCGCTGGTAGAGCTGGCAGCTGAGTCTTCCGTCCGCCACGAAGAACTGGAACAGGCAGTGGCAGGGCGGCAGCGCCATGTCGTCGACGTCGGCCGGGTTCCAGGCGCTGACGATGTGCCGCCGGCTGTTGGGATTGGTCTTCAGGTTCTCGACCACGCCGGCGATCTGGTCGATCACCCGGCCGTTCGGCGCGGTCCAGGAGCGCCACTGCCGGCCGTAGACAGGGCCCAGGTCGCCGCTCTCGTCCGCCCATTCGTCCCAGATGCTGACGCCGCGCTCCTGGAGCCAGCGCACGTTGGTGTCGCCGCGCAGGAACCACAGCAACTCGAGCACGATCGACTTCAGGTGCAGCTTCTTGGTGGTCAGCAGCGGAAAGCCACGCGACAGGTCGAACCGCATCTGGCGGCCGAAGACGCCCAGGGTGCCGGTGCCGGTGCGGTCGCCGCGCTGCACGCCGTTGTCGAGGATGTCCTGCAGCAACGCCAGATACTGCCGCTCCGGATGATCGGCGGCGGCCGGGGTCGAGGCGGCGATCAGGGGTGCGAGGGCGTTCAAGACGGGCAGGCTCCTTGGGCCCTCAGGCTGCTCCGGTCCGTGCTGATTCGCACCGGGCTTTTTCGTCGCGGACGGGGTTATCCCCACCTCTTGATCTGGAACGACCGCAGGGCGAGTATGTCGGCAGATCATATCTTTCGGGTAGGGGTTCTCCGTGGTTGCCGCATTGCTTTTCAGTCTTCTCGTGCTGGCCGCGGATCCGCAGCCGGAGTCGGCCCCCGGCGCGGGACAGCCCTCTACGCCCGCCGCGACGGAGACGCCCGCCCCGTCGACTGACGAGACCCGCCTGGTCTGCCGCCGGGAATCGCAGCCCAACACCCGCTTCAAGACCAAGGTCTGCAAGACCGTCGCGGAATGGGAAGCGCGCGCCGAAGCTGCCCGCGCCGCGTTCGCTGAAGAGCAGCAGCGTCCGATGATCTCGACCGCCCGCGGCAACTAGCGGCTCAGCCGGCGAACCCGCCGTCATCGAGGAAGGCCTGCTCTTCCGGCGTGGTCTCGCGCCCCAGCGCGCGGTTGCGATGGGGAAACCGTCCGAACCGGGTGATGATGTCCCGGTGCACGATCGCCCACTTAAGCGTTTCCTCGTCCCCCGTCGCATCCCGCAGCGCCGTGGTCAGCGTCACGCTGAGGTCCTGGTCGGCCGGGTCCTCGGAATGTTCGAAGGGCAGGTAGAAGAAGGGGCGCAGCTCCGGCTCGACCTCCTGGTCGAAGTCATTCTGGATGGCCTGCCGGGCGATCGTCCGCGCGAGCGGGTCCGTCGCGAAGGCGTGGGCTGATGCTCGCCACAGGTTGCGCGGGAACTGGTCGAGCAGGATCAGCAGCGCCAGGCACCCCTCGGCCGAACCGCGCCAGGCGTCGTACTCGCCCCGGGCGGCGCGAAAGTGAACAGGCTCGAACTTCAGCCGGATCGAGTCGTCGAAGCGGCTGTCCTTTCGGAACCATTTGCCGGGGCCGGCGATGCGCCAGAAGCCGGTGACATCCATGGGGGTCGCGGTCATGGTGTTGAAGCTGGCGCAGGGACAGGTTTCGTTCAAGCGCGGTTCAGGTTGACCGGCGCATCGGTGGCCACAAGGGACCACAGCCGGGCAGCCTAATCGGCGGCCCTCGGAGACACAGGGATGAAGAAGACCATCACGACGGCCCTGGTGCTGACGATGCTTGCCAGTACGGCGGCCGTCGCCCAGCCTTATGGCGGCGGACGCGGGCAGCCGCAGTCGGACGAACCGCGCTCCAGCGAGCCGCGCGGCGGTCGGGGCGATCGTGGGGATCGCGGGGACCGCGGTGGCGGACAGCGCCCCTCCGGACCTCCGCAGGCCCAGACGCCGCCCGCGCCGCCCCCCGCGCCTGTCGCGCCCCGCGCCGGCCGGCCGGATCGTCCGGCCACGGCTGACGCCCCGCGTCCGCGTGGGCCCGGCGGTCGCCCTGATACGGCGGGGCGCGACGGTCGTGACGACCGCGGCCCGGGCGGGCAGGGCGGCTGGGACCGGGGCGACCGCCCCGGACAGGGTGGACAGCCCGGTCAGCCGGGCCGCCCCGGAACGCCGCAAGGCGGCTGGGATCGTGACCGCGACGGACGTCCCGACACTCGCCCCGGCCAGGGCGGACAAGGCGGCTGGGATCGCGACCGTGACCGCGACGGACGGCCGGACACGCGTCCGGGACAGGGCGGCTGGGATCGTGACCGCGACGGACGCCCCGGCACTGGCCCCGGCCAGGGCGGACAAGGCGGTTGGGATCGTGACCGTGACCGTGACCGCGACGGACGGCCGGACACGCGTCCGGGACAGGGCGGTTGGGATCGCGATCGTGACGGGCGCCCCGGTCAGGGCGGCCAGGGTGGCTGGGACCGTGACGGTCGCGGCGGCCAGGGCGGCTGGGATCGTGACGGCCGCCGCGGCGATGACCGCCGCTGGGACGGCCGCCGTCCCGGCGAGGGGCGCAGCCTGCGCGACCGCGACCGTGGCCGCAGCTGGTACGATGAGCGGCGCTGGAGCCGCTCCTACCACGCGCCCCGCCGCTATCGCGCCCCGACCTACCGCTACCCGAGCGGCTGGTACGTGCGGACCTGGCGCTACGGCGACTTCCTGCCGTTCGGCTGGTTCAGCGCCAGTTACTACCTGAACGCCGGCCACTACGGGCTTCCCTACGCCCCGATCGGGACCGAGTGGGTCCGGGTCGGCGGGGATGCGGTGCTGGTCGACATCTGGACCGGCCGCGTCCTGGCCGTCTACTACGGCCTCTTCTGGTAAGGGCTCGTCCCTGACCGACGCGAAGGCCCCGGAGGCGCGCGACCAGCAAAAGTGGATACCGGTT